>JALYHO010000056.1 GCA_030776545.1 Pseudomonadota bacterium
GGCCCGCACCGAGTCGACCCCGGCGGTCGCGGTCGGGCGCGCCGTCACGCAGGCGCGCCGGGCCGACGTTCGCGTCGCCGGCTGACAACCAGATCCAGGAGAGCATCGATGAGTGCAGTCATACACCCGCACGGCGACCACGCCCACGACCACGCCCATGACCACGACCATGCCCACGGCGCGCCGCACGGGTGGCGCCGCTGGGTCTACGCGACCAACCACAAGGACATTGGAACGCTCTACCTGCTGTTCTCGTTCACGATGTTGATGATCGGCGGGGTGCTGGCCCTGCTCATCCGGGCCGAATTGTTCCAGCCGGGCCTGCAGTTCGTGAACCCGCAGATGTTCAACCAGTTCACCACGATGCACGGGCTGATCATGGTGTTCGGCGCCATCATGCCGGCCTTCGTGGGGTTCGCGAACTGGATGATCCCGCTGCAGATCGGCGCGCCCGACATGGCCTTCGCGCGCATGAACAACCTGAGCTTCTGGCTCTTGATTCCGGCCGCCCTGATGCTGGTGGGTTCGTTCTTCATGCCCGGCGGAGCGCCGGCGGCGGGCTGGACGCTCTACGCGCCGTTGACCCTGCAGATGGGTCCGTCGATGGACGCCGGCATCTTCGCGATGCACATCATGGGCGCGAGCTCCATCATGGGGTCGATCAACATCATCGTCACGGTGCTCAACATGCGTGCGCCCGGCATGACCTTGATGAAGATGCCGCTCTTTTGCTGGACCTGGCTCATCACCGCCTACCTGCTGATCGCGGTGATGCCGGTGCTCGCCGGGGCGATCACCATGACGCTCACGGACCGCCACTTCGGCACCCATTTCTTCAACCCGGCGGGCGGCGGCGATCCGGTGATGTATCAGCACATCTTCTGGTTCTTCGGCCACCCGGAGGTCTACATCATGATCTTGCCGGCGTTCGGCATCATCAGCGCGATCATCCCGGCCTTCGCCCGCAAACGCCTTTTTGGCTACACCTCGATGGTGTATGCGACCTCGTCGATCGCGATCCTGTCGTTCATGGTCTGGGCGCATCACATGTTCACGACCGGGATGCCGGTCACCGGGCAGCTCTTCTTCATGTATGCGACGATGCTGATCGCGGTCCCGACCGGGGTGAAGGTCTTCAACTGGATCGCCACCATGTGGCGCGGTTCGATGACGTTCGAGACGCCGATGCTGTTTTCGGTCGGCTTCCTCTTCGTCTTCACGATGGGCGGGTTCACCGGTCTGATCCTGGCCATGGCGCCCATCGACATCCAGCTGCAAGACACCTACTACGTGGTCGCGCACTTCCACTACGTGCTGGTGGCCGGGTCGCTCTACGCGATGTTCGCGGGCTTTTACTACTGGGCGCCGAAGTGGACCGGCGTGATGTACAACGAGACCCGCGGCAAGATCCACTTCTGGTGGTCGCTGGTGGCGTTCAACGTCACGTTCTTCCCGATGCACTTCCTCGGCCTGGCCGGCATGCCCAGGCGATATGCCGACTATCCGATGCAATTCGCCGACTTCAATGCCATCGCATCGGTCGGGGCGTTCTTCTTCGGCTTCGCCCAGGTCTATTTCTTCTTCTTCGTCGTCTTGCCGTGCATGCGTGGCAAGGGCGAACGCGCGGTGCAAAGGCCGTGGGACGGCGCCGAAGGCCTCGAGTGGGAGGTGCCTTCGCCGGCGCCCTTCCACACCTTCGAGACCCCGCCGCGGCTCGACGTGACCGCCACCAAGGTCATCGGCTGACGCCATGCCCGAACTGACGCCCCGCCAAAAGAAGGCCAACCAGCGGCTCGGCTGGATCCTGGGTGCGATCGCCATCGCGATCTTCGTCGGCTTCATCGCGAAGAGCGCCTACTTCGGCATGTGACCCGTCGACCATCGCCGCCATGTCCATCGTCACCCCCGCAACCACCGACCGTGAAGTCGCGCTCAAGCGCGACAACCGGCGCATGTTCGGCAAGCTCCTGGTGGTGTCGATGGCGATGGCGGGCTTCGGCTATGCCTTGGTCCCCATCTACAACACCATCTGCAAGGCGCTCGGCATCAATGTCCTGTCGCTTTCCGAGAACGACGTCCAGAGCGGCAGCACGGCGGCCGACTACGGCGGCAATACACAGGTCGACGCGAGCCGCACCATCACGGTCGAGTTCGACGCCAACGCGCACGGTCCGTGGGAATTCCAGCCTGAGAAGCGTTCGGTCCAGGTCCACCCCGGCGAGGTGACGACCGTGATGTATGAATTTCGAAATGTCCAGAACCGCACCATGGCGGCCCAGGCGATCCCGAGCTACGCGCCCATGCAGGCGATGGCGCACTTCAACAAGCTCGAGTGCTTTTGCTTCAACCAGTACACGCTGCGGCCGGGCGAATCGAAACGCTGGCCGGTCGTCTTCGTGATCGACAAGAAGCTCCCGAAAGACGTCAAGACCATCACCCTGTCGTACACCTTCTTCGAAGTCGGCGGCCCGGTGCCCCCGGCGCCCCAGTCATGAGCTCCATCGCATGAACGGCGATCTCCGGCAGGCGGCCCGCCGCAAGGGATCTTTCGCGCAGACCGCGCGGGCGGTCGCCTGGTCGTTCTTCGGCGTGCGCAAGGGCAGCGACCTGGAGAAGGACGTTCAACACCTCAACCCCATCCACGTGGTGATCGCCGCGCTGCTGGGCGCCGCGCTATTGATCGCCTTGCTGCTGGGCATCGTCCATTGGGTGCTGGCCAGCGGGGCAGCGCAATAATTCGAATTCAAGCGAAAAGGCAGGAGTAACCATGTCGGCAGTGACCCCAGAGGGCCAGATCCCCTACTACTTCGTTCCGGCGCCTTCGCGCTTTCCGGTCCTGACTGCGCTCGGCCTCTTCTTCGTCATCCTGGGCGCCGGCCAGTGGGTCAACGGCGTGGAGTGGGGCAAGTACGCATTGATCGCCGGCTTTGTCATCTGGGCCTTCACCCTGCAGCAGTGGTTTCGGCAGGCGATCTCGGAAAGCGAGGAAGGGCTCTACAGCGACCGGATCGACGTGTCCTTTCGCTGGAGCATGAGCTGGTTCATTTTCTCGGAGGTGATGTTCTTCGGGGCTTTCTTCGGCGCGCTCTACTGGACCCGGCTGCACGCGCTGCCCAATCTGGGCAGCCTCGACAACGCCGTCCTCTGGCCGGATTTCCGCGCCATCTGGCCCTCGGCCGGGACCGGCATCACCGGCTCGCCAGCCGGCATCGTCGACGCCTTCCAGACCATGAAGCCGTGGCCGATTCCGACCATCAATACCTTGCTGCTGCTGACGTCGGGGGTGACCCTCACCATCGCCCACCATGCGCTGATCGCCAACCACCGCACCCGCGCCATTGCCTTCATGTGGGTCACGGTGGCATTGGGGATGAGCTTTCTGGGCCTGCAGATCTACGAGTACCACGAGGCCTACACCGAACTGAACCTGAAACTGTCTTCGGGGGCGTATGGTTCGACCTTCTTCATGTTGACGGGCTTTCACGGCTTTCACGTGTTCGTCGGCATGCTCATGCTGCTGTTCATCACGATTCGCATCATGAAGGGGCACTTCACGCCGCAGCGCCATTTCGGCTTCGAGGGCGCGGCCTGGTACTGGCATTTCGTCGACGTGGTCTGGCTCGGCCTCTACGTCGTCGTCTATTGGCTTTGACGGGTGGCCTGACCCTTTTGCCGGGCGCCGCCTGAGCGGCGCCGTTCGTTGCGGCCCTTCACTTGCCCAGCGGGATCCCCGTCGGCTGGATCCACCCGGCCCACCAGCTCACCATGATGCAGGCGAACAGGAGCAGCGACAGCCCCACGCGCAAGGCCAGGGCGCGCATCATGCGGCCGGTCCGGGGTTTGCCGTCGCGGCCGTCGCGCAGCATGAAGACGCCAGCGAACCCGAGCGCGCCGAGTATGCCGAGAAAGCCCAGGCCGATCAGATATTTCATGCCGCCGGATTATCCGCCGGGCGATCGGCCGGATGCAGCGACATGCCTATGAATGCCCGCGGCCGAACGCTCACGATCGCCATTGCCACCGGTCTCGGCATTCTTGCGACCGGCAACCTCGGCGCCTGGCAGCTGCGCCGGGCGGCGCAGAAGATGGCGCTTCAGGCAGAAATCGACGCGCGCGCCCGAATGCCCGCGGTCGGGACCGCCGAGCTGGCGTCGGCACCCGCGGCAGTCGATCTGCAACGCTATCGGCCGACCCGCCTGCGCGGCCGCTGGGCGCCGGCCCACAACGTGTTCCTCGAAAACCGCCAAACCACGGCGGGGCGGGTCGGTTTCTACCTGCTCACGCCGTTCTTGCTCGAGGGTCGGGCGGACGCCGTCGTGGTCCAGCGTGGCTGGGTTCCACGCGACCTGCGCGACCGGACGCTCCTGCCGCCGGTCGCGACGGCGTCCGGGACGGTCGAGATCGAAGGCCGCATCGCCCCGCCGCCGGCGCGGCTCTACGAGTTCGCTTCGTCGACCGGCGGGACGATCCGGCAAAATCTGGATCTGGATCGCTACGCCGCCGAAACCGGATTGCCGCTCTTGCCCTTGTCGATCCAGCAGTCCGACAGCGCGGCGACTCGAGGCGACGGCCTGGTGCGCGACTGGCCGCGTCCCGCGGTCGACGTCCAGCGCAACCATGGGTATGCCTTCCAGTGGTTCGCCATGGCCGTGCTGATGGCGGGTTTGTATGTCTGGTTCCAATGGATCCGCCCCTGGCGGGAGCGTCGTCATGTCCGATCTTGATTCGCCGGTGGGCCTCACCGTGCATTCTTTGCGAGCGCCGGCGCTCGACGACGACCTGGCGCGACGCACGCGCAGCGGCCGCTTCAAAATGCTGCTCGTGCTGGCGATCTGCGCCGCTCCGGTGGTCGCTTCTTACCTCGCTTATTACGTGCTGCGCCCGACTGGCCGCACCAACTACAGCGAGCTGATCGAGCCGCAGCGACCGATCCCCCCGGAACTCGTGGCTGCCGACCTGGCCGGCCACCCGGTCGCCGCCGCGGCGCTGCGCGGCCATTGGTCCCTCGTGGTGGTCTCGAGCGGGGCGTGCGACCGCACGTGTGAGCGCCTGCTCTGGCTGCAGCGGCAGGTGCGCGAGGCGCTCGGCCGCGACAAGGACCGCGTCGCCAAGGTCTGGCTGATCGACGACGCCGCACCGGCGCGCCCGGCTGTCCTCGAAGGTGTCACGGTCAACACCGACGCCACCGTGTGGCGGGTCTCGGCGGCGGCGCTCGCAGCGTGGCTCCGGCCGGCGCCCGGTCGGGCGCTCGAAGACCACCTCTACATCGTCGACCCGATGGGCAACTGGATGATGCGGGCGCCCCCCGATCCCGACCCCGCCAAGCTCAAGCGCGACATCGACAAGCTCCTGCGGGCTTCTGCCGGCTGGAATCAACCGAACGCTTGAGCATGCCCACGTCACCCGCGCCTTACGATCTCGCGCCACTCGTCGCCATACTCATGATCGGCGGCCTGCTGGCGGGCCTGCCTTTTGCCTGGGTCTGGTGGCGCAACCGCGACCGAGGGCCGATCGGGCGCCTGCAGGCCTTGACCGTGCTCACGCTCTTCCTGAGTTTCGATCTGGTGCTGTTCGGTGCCTACACGCGCCTGACGGATTCGGGTCTGGGTTGCCCGGATTGGCCGGGCTGCTATGCCAGTGCGAGTCCCCTCGGTGCCCACCACGAGATCACGGCGGCGCAACAGTCGCGACCTGACGGTCCGGTGACACCCGGCAAAGCCTGGATCGAAATGATCCACCGCTACCTGGCCACCGGCGTCGGTGGCCTCACCCTGATGCTGACAGTCCTCAGCTGGCGCGCGGCGCGTCGTCCCGAGCTGCCGGTGTCGCCCTGGTGGGCCACGCTGACGCTGCTCTGGATCGGCCTGCAAGGCGCTTTCGGCGCGCTCACCGTAACCATGAAGCTCTATCCGCTCGTCGTCACGGCGCATTTGCTGGGCGGTCTGGGCCTGCTCGCGCTTTTGGCGATCCAGAACGAGGCTTATGCGCGGCGACCGCTCGCCCTCGCGCCGGGTTTGCGCCGCGGCGCGGTGCTGCTGACGGGCCTGGTGGGGGTACAGATCGCCCTCGGCGGCTGGGTCAGTACCAACTACGCGGTGCTGGCCTGCCGCGACTTCCCGACCTGCCAGGGGTCGTGGTGGCCGGCGATGGACTTCGCGCACGGCTTTGCACTGCTGCGCGAGCTCGGTGCCAGCAAGGATGGCGGCTTCCTGCCGTTCGCCGCACTGACCGCGATCCACTATGTCCATCGGCTGGTGGCTTATGGGGTGCTCGGTGCGCTGCTCGCATACGCCTGGCGGCTGCTCGCGAGCCGCCGCCAGGCGTTGCGAGCCTGGGCGGCAACGTGCGTCGGGCTCGCGGCCTGGCAGTTGGGGAGTGGCCTCTTGAACGTCGTGCTCGGGGCGCCGCTGGTCGCCGCCGTCGCCCACACCGCGGGGGCGGCGGCGTTGGTCGTGCTGCTGGCAAGCCTGCTCGCGCGAAGCAGGGTTCGGGCTCCGGCATTCGCCTCGCAGGGTCGGCCGCTCGGGGCGCTGCGGCCGGCTCCGTAAAATGCGGTCCACAGCCATGACCGATACCGTCGCATCCCCCACCCGCAGCAGCGCGCTCGCGCGCCCCTCGTTGCCGTCCCGCGCGCGCCAGTTCCATGCCCTGACCAAGCCGCGCGTGGTCCAGCTGATCGTGTTCTGCGCGGTGATCGGCATGCTCATGGCGGTCCCGGGCCTGCCGGATCCGAAGACCGCGCTCGCCGCCACGGCCGGCATCTGGCTGGTTGCCGCCGCGGCGGCGGCCTTCAACTGCCTGGTCGAGCAACGCATCGACGCCCGCATGGCTCGGACGGCGTGGCGTCCGACCGCCCGCGGCGAACTCACCAATGCCCAGACCCTGAGCTTTTCCGCGCTGCTGGGCGTGGCCGGCAGCGCGCTGCTCTACGTCTGGGTCAACCCGCTGACCATGTGGCTCACGTTCGCCACATTCGTCGGTTACGCGATCGTCTACACCGTCCTGCTCAAGCCGATGACCCCGCAAAACATCGTGATCGGCGGGGCCTCCGGGGCGATGCCCCCGGTGCTGGGCTGGGCGGCGATCCGCGGCGACGTCGGTCCCGAGGCGCTGATGATGTGCCTCATCATCTTCCTCTGGACCCCGCCGCATTTTTGGGCCTTGGCCTTGTACCGGGCCGAGGACTATCGCAAGTCGGGGCTGCCGATGCTGCCGATCACGCACGGGGCGGAATTCACGCGACTGCACGTGTTCCTCTATACGCTCGTGTTGTTCGCGGGCAGCCTCCTGCCGTTCGTCCAGGGGATGAGCGGGGTGGCCTACCTGGGGGCGGCGCTGCTGCTCAACGCCGGTTTCGTCGGGTACGGCTGGGCGCTCTGGCGCCGCTATTCCGACGCACTCGCACGCAAGACCTTCCGCTTTTCCATCATTTACCTGTCGCTGCTGTTCGCGGCGTTGCTGGTCGATCATTACCTGAGGCAGTGGCTTTGATGACACCCACGATCGTTCTGTGCCGCGGGGCGCTCGCCGCCGCCATGCTGTGCTTCGGGCTGGCCGGCTGCGACCGGACCGACACCGCCGCCCACCCCGCCGCGCCGGCCTTCAAGGGTGCCGACGTGACCGGCGCCGAATATGGCCGAACGCTGGCACTGCCCGACATCGACGGGCAGCCGCGTACCCTCGGTGATTTCAAGGGCAAGGTCACCGTGGTTTTCTTCGGCTATACGCAATGTCCGGACGTCTGCCCGGCCACGATGGCGGAACTGGCGCAGGTCAAGAAATCGCTGGGCCCGCAGGGCGACCGGCTCCAGGGCGTGTTCGTCACCATCGACCCGGAACGCGACACGCCGGCCATACTCAAGTCCTACATGGCGAGTTTCGATCCCACGTTCGTGGCGCTGCGCGGCAGCGCCGCCCAGACCGAGGCGGCGGCGAAGGAATTCAAGGTGTACTACGCCAAGGTACCGGGTCAGACCGAGGGCAGCTACACGATGGACCACACAGCGGGCGCGTACGTGCTGGACCCCAAAGGCAATCTGCGGCTGTTCGAGCGCTACGGCGCGGGTGCCGACGCACTCGCGGACGATGTCAAGGCGCTGATCGCCCAGGGCTGAATCGGTGCCCGGCAGCGCGTAAAAACGGCCCCGAGGGGCCGTTTTGGGAGATGAGCCAGCGCAAGGGTCGGCAGTCGATTCAGGCGCTTTCCGTCAGGGCCTTGCGCATTTTCTTCATTGCGGCGACCTCGATCTGGCGGATGCGCTCGGCGCTGACACCGTATTCGGCCGCCAGGTCGTGCAGCGTCATGCCGCCCGAACTGTCGTCGTTGACCTTGAGCCAACGTTCCTCGACGATGCGCCGGCTGCGGGTGTCGAGCGACTCGAGCGCCAGGGCGATGCCGTCTCCGGCCAGCCAGTCGCGATTGCGGGCTTCCAGGACCTGCGTGGGTTCGCTGGCTTCGTCGGCCAGGTAGGCGATGGGGGCGAAACTTTCCTCGCTGTCGTCGGTTTGCGGCTCGAGCGCGACGTCGCCCCCGGAAAGCCGGGTTTCCATTTCCAACACCTCTTCGCGCTTCACATTCAAGGTGCGCGCCAGGGTCTCGACCTCGCCCTGGGTCAGGGTGTTGCGATGGGTGTCGGCATCCAGCGCGTCGTCCTTGAGGCTCTGTTTCATCGAGCGCAGGTTGAAAAACAGCTTGCGCTGGGCCTTGGTCGTGGCGACCTTGACCATGCGCCAGTTTTTCAGGATGTACTCGTGGATTTCGGCCTTGATCCAGTGCATGGCGTAGCTCACCAGGCGGACCCCCTGGGCGGGGTCGAAACGCTTCACGGCCTTCATCAGTCCGACGTTTCCCTCCTGGATCAGGTCGCCATGGGGCAGGCCGTAACCGAGGTACTTGCGCGAGATGGAAACCACCAGCCGCAAGTGGGACAGGACGAGCTTGCCGGCGGCCTCGAGGTCGCCGGTGGCCCGCAGGCGGGTGGCGTAGGCGACTTCTTCCTCGTAGGTGAGCAAGGGCACTCGGTTGGCCGCGGTGATGTAGGCGTCCAGGTTGCCGAGCGACGGCACCATGGCCCACGGATCGCGGAGAGTAAGGGCTGCAGTGGTTGGGTTCATAGCGAGGTCAGACCGGCTGACTCCTTTCGAGTTCCGCAAATATTAGCACTCTGGCAAGGAGAGTGCTGAAATTCAGGCGGCGCTCGACAGAGGGGGTCCTGGGCCGCCCCGGGATGGAGCGGCGATCTTTTACGGCGTCAGCACGACTTTGCGGCAGGCGTCTTTTTTCTTGTTGAACATGTCGTAGCCCTGGGCGGCCTCGGCCAGGGGCAAGGTGTGTGAAATGATGACATCGGGGTTGAGCTCCCCTCGGGAAATGCGTTCCAGGAGCTCGGGCATGAAACGCTGCACGTGGGTCTGCCCCCCTTTGATCGTCAGGCCTTTTTCGAACGCGTCGCCGAACAGGAAGCCGTGGATGAAGCCCGCGTAGACCCCCGGAACGCTGATGACGCCCCCGCGGCGGGTGGCCGCGATGGCCTGGCGCAGCACCTTGCCACTGGAACCCTCGAGCTTGAGCGTCGCCAGCACGGTCTCGGTCGTGCTGCCCTTGGCCTCGAATCCGACCGCGTCGATCGATCCGTCGACGCCGCGAAAATCGGTCTTGTCGATGATCAGCGCGGCCGGGTCTTCGACGGTCTCGAAATTGATGGTCTCGACCCCGAACGTGGCCTGGGCGAAATCGAGCCGGTACTGGTGGTGGTCAATCATGAAGATGCGTTCGACGCCCAGCATGCGGGCCGAGGCGGCGGCCATGAGACCGACCGGTCCGGCGCCGAAAATCGCCAGCGTCGAGCCCGGGCCGACCTCGGCGTTGACGACGGCCTGGTAACCCGTAGGCAAGATGTCGGACAGGAACAGGACCTTCGGGTCCGGCAAGGTCGAATCCGGGATCACCAGCGGTCCCACGTTGGCCTTCGGAACCCTGACATATTCCGCCTGGCCTCCTGAATAGCCGCCGTAAAAGTGGCTGAAACCGAACAGCCCGGCCCCCGGGCGGGTGTCTTTCTTGTTCATGATGGTGCCGCGGTCCGGGTTGGTGCTCTCACACGCCGAGAAAAGCTTGCGGCTACAGAAGAAGCACGCACCGCAGGAGATCGTGAACGGTACGACGACGCGATCGCCGCGCTTGACCCGGGTGACGGCGCTCCCGGTCTCCTCGACGATCCCCATGAACTCGTGGCCCAGGATGTCACCGCTTTTCATCCCCGGGAATTTCCCCCGGTAGATATGCAAGTCCGAGCCGCAGATGGCGGTCGCGGTCACCCGCAGGAGAATGTCGTCGTCGTTGGCGAGGGCCGGGTCCGGGACGTTCTCGACCCGTACGTCGTTGGAGCCGTGGTAAGTCAGTGCCTTCATATGGATGTCCGTTGCTAAGTAGGGGTCATTCGGCAGTGACGGTCAGCGCGCGACCGGGAGCCGGTCAGTCGGCTGCTCGCCACTGGTCGGGCTTGCCTTTGTCGGTACTGCGCACGCGCGCGATCAAGGGCTCGTGGCCGAGTTGCCGGGCGGCGGCGATCGCCTCCTTCTGGGTCCCGTAGGTCGCAGGGCTGAGCCGTTCACCCCCCGCCAGCTCGAGGACATAGTGCTCGACGGGTGCGCCCTCCGGTTTGCCTTTCGGACGGGGTTCGACAAAGACGTTCGGCATGCGGGTCTCCCAATTTGTTCAGAGGTGCCGGGGTCGGCAAACGGCGAGCCCGAAGAGCGTTCAGCGTTCGACAGCGTCACGCACCGGCGCATGACCCCATGGCGGCCACCCAGACGACCAGGGCGCCCAGCATGAGCAGCACTCGGTAAGCACGATGATTGAGCATGATTGCGGGCCAGGCCTCGCCGGGACCGAAGGGGCCCGGTCCAGTTCGCGGCAAAGGGTGTTCCCGCGAGTGGCGACGCCAGAACGGCGGTGCAGCCGCCGCCAGGGGTGCGCGCTCGACGTTCAATTCAGCCTGTAGGGCGCCAGCGTGGCCAGTTCGCGCAGCAGGTGGCCAGGGTGGTCGTAGATGGCCACCGCGCCGCGCAACGCGTCGTCGTTCCACCAGCGGTCTCCCCGCAGGGCCACCGTCGCGACGCCCGCCGCCGCCGCCGCGTCGATGTCGTACGGGGTGTCTCCCAGCAAAATGACCTCGCCGGGTCGAAGGCCAGCCTTTTCGAGTGCCGCTTGAACGATATCCGGGTCCGGTTTCGAATGACGCGCATCGTCCGAGGTCGCCGAACATGTGATGAGATCGTCGACACCGGCTTGTTCCAGCAACGGGCCGAGTTCTTCCTTGCTGGAAGAGGTGGCCACCACCAGGGCCAGTCCGTCCGAGACAAAACGCTCGAGCAGCGCACGGGTGCCCTCGAACGGACGCAGGCCATGCAGCCGGTTGCGCTTGAAGTCCTCTCTTCGGGCGGCGGTGATCGCTTCGCCGAGCGGTGTACCGATGTCGAGCCTGGCCACCTCCATCAGCACCTTGTCGCCGCCCTTTCCGATCAGCCGACGCAGGGTGTCGAAATCCGTGTCGTGGCCATGCCGGCGCAGTGCCGCCTGCCAGGCCAGCGCATGCGCGGCGTTGCTGTCGAGCAAAGTGCCGTCGATGTCGAGCAAAACGCCCTTGAGTGCCATGGTGTTTCCTTTGGGATCGGGGGTTTCCGAGCATTCGATAATAGGATCCGGATCCGCAGGCTGCACGGTGCGGCGGCTCCATTGCGGGCACTCGCAGGAAGCTTCGAAAAAGGACGCGTCAGGACCATGAACCGATGAATTGGCTCGATGCCATGCAGTGGCCCGCCATGGTCGTGACCCTGGCCGCCAGCTGGCTCGTGGCGTCCAAGCGGCGCACTCGTCGCTATTGGGGCTTCGCCACTTTCATGCTCAGCAACGCGATGTGGATCGCCTGGGGATGGCACACCGCCAGTTATGCCCTGGTGGTGCTGCAAATCGGCCTGTTCTTCATGAACGTGCGGGGCGCTCGCGAAAATCCCGAGTAGCCGTCGTCGACAATCCGCACCCGCACCTAGACCTTCGCTGCCGAACTGTCGGCGGCCCCCGCTCACTCAAAGGCCCGTCCTTGTTCAAGAACCTGATCATCTATCGCGTCGGCCCGACCTGGGCTGCGCATGGCGATGCGCTGCAAGACGCGCTCGCGAAGTCCCCCTTTCTGCCCTGTGCGCCGAGCCAGGCCGTCTCCGCCGGCTGGGCGCCGCCCCGCGGGCTGCCGCATGCCCCTTTGCTCGAGTCGGTCGACGGCCAGTGGCTGATGACGTTCGCAGTCGAGCAGCGGATCGTGCCGGCGTCGGTCGTCAAACAGCGCCTGGCCGAGCGCGCCGCGCTCATCGAGAAGGAAACCGGTCGCAAGCCGGGCAAGAAGCTGGCCAAGGAGTTGAAGGAAGAGGTCTTGCTCGAACTGCTGCCGCGTGCCTTCACGAAGCAGTCGGCACTGAAGGTCTGGCTCAACCCGAAAGACCGCTTGCTGATGATCGACGCCAGCAGCCCTGCCAAGGCCGACGATGTCGTCACTCACCTGGTCAAGGCTGCCGATGGCCTGGTGCTCACGCCCCTCAACACCGTGCAGTCGCCGGCCATGGCCATGGCGCAATGGTTGACGACAGGGGAGGCCCCGTTCGGATTCAGCGTCGATCGCGAATGCGAGCTGAAGTCGGCCGACGACACCCGCTCGGCGGTACGTTATGCCCGGCATCCGCTGGACATCGAGGAAATCCGGCAGCACATCGCCCAGGGAAAGGTTCCGACCCAACTGGCGCTGACGTGGCAGGGTCGGGTGGGATTGTTGCTGACCGAAGCGATGCAGGTGAAGAAGGTCACCTTCCTCGAAGGCGTTTTCGAAGGCGCCAAGCCGGCCCGGGACGAGGCGTTCGACGCCGACGCAGCGCTCGCCACCGGGGAGCTGCGCCGGCTCGTGCCCGACCTGATCGAGGCGCTGGGCGGCGAGCAGGCTCTCGGCGTGCCCGCGCTGGCCGCCGCTTGAAGCGTCACCAGCCGGCCGCGAGTTCGCGGGTGACCTGGGCGGCAGGGTCGGACCGGCAGCCACTGGCGTTCTGCCCTGCCCACAGGGGCGAGAAGTCCCCGCTTCCGGCCCGTTCGGCCGCAGCCCGCAAGGGCGCGATCGCTTGCGTCGCGAGCGGAAAGGGCGACGGTACCGAGGAGAGCGGGCCGAGCTCGCGCATCAAGCGGTTGACGATGCCGCGGGCCGCCCGCCCGGTGAACAGATTGGTCAGCGCCGTGGCTTCGGCCGCGCCACTGGCCAAGGCCGCGCGGTGCAGCGCGCTGGTCGTCGCCTCGGGACACAGCAGATAGGCGGTTCCGACCTGAACACCGGCGGCGCCGAGGGCGCGCGCGGCCGTCACC
>JALYHO010000057.1 GCA_030776545.1 Pseudomonadota bacterium
GCCGACGGGTGGCACGCGGCCACGCTGGCGGGCGTTCCCGCGGGAACCCGCTATCGCTTCGACGTCGACGGCCAGCGCGTGCCGGATCCGGCCTCGCGCCAGCAGTTCGACGATGCCGACGGGGACAGCGTCGTCGTCGACCCGCGCCGCCATGCCTGGCAGGACACCGCCTGGCGCGGGCGTCCCTGGCACGAAGCGGTGATCTACGAGCTGCACGTGGGCGCCTTCACGCCCGAAGGCACGTACGCCGCCGCCGCTGCGCACCTCCCGGAACTTGCTGCGCTGGGCATCACGGCGATCGAATTGATGCCGCTGGCCGACTTCCCCGGACGCTTTGGCTGGGGCTACGACGGCACGCTGCCCTACGCCCCGGACACGTGCTACGGCACCCCGGACGAGCTCAAGGCGCTGGTCGACCGCGCGCACGCGCACGGCCTCATGGTCTTTCTCGACGTGGTCTACAACCACTTCGGACCGGACGGCAACTTCCTGCATGGGTGGTGCCCGGAGTTCTTCAATCCCGACCACCAAACGCCCTGGGGGGCGGCCATCAATTTCGACGGTGCGCACAACGCACCGGTGCGCCAATTCTTTCTCCAGAACGCGCTCTACTGGGTCGAAGAATTCCATATGGACGGCTTGCGCCTCGACGCGATCCACCAGATCCGGGACGATTCCCCGCTGCATATCGTGCATGAGATCGCAGCACGCCTGCACCACGGGCCCGGCCGAACCCGCCATGTGCATCTGATCCTCGAGAACGAGCGCAACGACGCCGCCTTGCTCGCCCGCGGCACGGACCGGACGCCGGCCCTCGCGACGGCGCAGTGGAACGACGACTTCCACCATGCCGCGCACGTCGGCCTCACCGGCGAGGACGGCGGTTTCTTCGTCGACTACGGTCCCGACAGCGTGCAACGTCTGGCGCGTGCGCTGGCGCAAGGATTCGTCTATCAAGGCGAGCGGTCGGAATTCCGCGACGCGGCCCACGGGACGCCGAGCGCGCACCTGCCGTCGGTCGCCTTCATCTCCTTCTTGCAAAACCATGACCAGATCGGCAACCGCGCGCTGGGCGAACGCATGCACGTGCTGGCGCCGCGCGACGCCCTGGAGGCCATCTACGCCTGCCTGCTGCTGGCGCCTCATGTGCCGATGTTCTTCATGGGGGAAGAATTCGCCGCCTCGAGCCCGTTCCTCTATTTCTGCGATTTCAGCGGGGATCTCGGCGACGCCGTGACCGCGGGCCGGCGCGCCGAATTCGCCAATTTTCCTGGTTTTTCCAATGACGCAGCGCGCGCCGAGATTCCGGCGCCGACCGCGCGCGCGACGTTCCTGGCCTCCAAGCTTCGCTGGGAAGAACGCGAGCAGTCGCCGCATCGAGAGCGGCTGGATCTGATCGGGCAGTTGCTGGCTGTGCGGCAACGGCACCTGACCCCGCGTCTTGCGGGCCAGGTCCGGGGCGGAACCTGCAAGTCCGAGGGAAAGCTCATCCAGGTGCGCTGGGCACTCGGTGAGGGCACCGATTGGCACCTCATCGCCAACCTGGGCGACGAGGTGCGCGAGGTCGACGGCCTTCCGGACGGCAGGGTCGTCTACAGTCGTCGCGTCGCGACGAGTGCGAGCGGTTCGCCCGTGCTCGGCGCCCACGCGGTACGGGTCGTCGCAGGCGCGACCGCCGCCTGACTCGCGCCTGTCGGGTCGCCCGACCCGCGGCGCAGTCCACCCCCCGGGCGGTCGGCTGCTCGGGCGCGGCCTGAATTGGGGTTTGATACCTGACCCCCACTGCGGACCTCGTATAAAGTGCCTGCCGTGTGCGGGCTTCGCTTTGTTTTCTTTACTGGGGCGACATGAGCATTTCGACCATCACGAAGGCAGTGGCAGTTGATTCCGGGGCCAAGGTCCCGGCCAAGCGGACCGCAGAGCGCGGTTCCACCCGGCCTTCCGACGCGGCCAGCGCGGCGGCCCGGTCGCGCCAGCTGCTGGCGGCTTTGACCGGCTTTCGCGATGGGAACTTCGCGTTGCGGCTGCCGACGGACTGGCCCGACATCGAAGGACAGATCGCCGCGGCGTTCAACGAGGCGATCGCCCACGAGGCGAACATCTCCGCCGAGGTCGCGCGCCTGAGCGCGACGGTCGGCAAGGAAGGCCGGTTGAAGCAGCGCATGACCTTGCCCGGCTCGCGCGGGGGCTGGGCCACCAAGGTCGAATCGATCAACACCTTGATGGACGACCTGGTGCGGCCGACGGCGGAAATCGCCCGGACCATCGGCGCCGTCGCCAAGGGCGACCTCGGCCAGTCGATGGAGCTCGAGGTGGACGGCCGCACGCTCAAAGGCGAGTTCCTGCGCTCGGCCAAGCTCGTCAACACGATGATCGACCAGCTGTCGGTCTTCACGTCGGAAGTGACGCGGGTGGCGCGCGAGGTCGGCATCGAGGGCAAGCTCGGCGGGCAGGCGCAGGTCAAGGGCGTCTCGGGCGTCTGGCGCGAGCTCACGGATTCGGTCAACCAGATGGCCGGCAACCTGACGGGCCAGGTGCGCAACATCGCCGAAGTCACCATCGCGGTGGCCAACGGTGACCTTTCCAAGAAGATCACGGTCGACGTGCGCGGCGAGATCCTCCAGCTCAAGGAGGCCACCAACACCATGGTCGACCAGTTGCGCTCGTTCGCGTCCGAGGTCACGCGGGTCGCGCGCGAGGTCGGAACCGACGGTCGGCTGGGGGGCCAGGCGGTCGTCCCCGGGGTCGCCGGGACCTGGAAAGACCTGACCGACTCGGTCAACGCCATGGCCACCAACCTCACGGCCCAGGTGCGCAATATCGCGACCGTCACGACCGCGGTGGCCCGGGGCGACCTCTCGCGCAAGATCACCGTGGACGTCAAGGGCGAGATTCTCGAGTTGAAGGAAACCATCAACACGATGGTCGACCAGCTCAACGGCTTCTCGTCGGAGGTCACCCGGGTCGCGCGCGAGGTCGGCACCGAAGGCAAGCTCGGCGGGCAGGCGGTCGTGCCGGGTATCGCCGGCACCTGGAAAGACCTGACCGACTCGGTCAATTCGATGGCCTCGAACCTGACCGGACAGGTCCGCAACATCGCCGGCGTGGCCACCGCGATCGCCAAGGGCGACCTCTCGTCGAAGATCACGGTCGAGGTCAAGGGCGAGATCCTGGCGCTGAAGAACACCATGAACACCATGGTCGACCAGCTCAACGGCTTTGCCGGCGAAGTCAGCCGCGTCGCGCGCGAAGTCGGCACCGAAGGCAAGCTCGGCGGGCAGGCCCAGGTGCCGGGCGTGGCAGGGACCTGGAAGGACCTGACCGACAACGTCAACTTCATGGCCTCGAACCTGACCGGCCAGGTCCGCAACATTGCCGAGGTGACGACCGCGGTCGCCAACGGCGACCTGTCGAAAAAGATCACCGTGGACGTGCGCGGTGAAATTCTGGAGCTCAAGAACACCATCAACACCATGGTCGACCAGCTCGGCGGCTTCGCCTCCGAAGTGACCCGGGTGGCGCGCGAGGTCGGCACCGAGGGCGAGCTCGGTGGGCAGGCCGAGGGCCGCGGCGTCGCCGGCATCTGGAAAGACCTGACGGATTCGGTCAACGCGATGGCGACCAACCTGACCGGTCAGGTGCGCAACATCGCCGAGGTGACGACTGCGGTCGCCAATGGCGACCTCTCGAAGAAGATCACGGTGACGGTGCGGGGCGAGATCCTCGAGCTCAAGGACACCATCAACACGATGGTCGACCAGTTGAACGCCTTCGCCGGCGAAGTCAGCCGGGTCGCGCGCGAAGTCGGCACCGAGGGCAAGCTCGGCGGTCAGGCCGCGGTGCCGGGCGTCGCGGGGACCTGGAAGGACCTGACCGACAACGTCAATTCGATGGCCTCCAACCTGACCGGCCAGGTCCGCAACATCGCCGATGTCGCCACCGCGGTCGCGGGCGGCGACCTGTCGAAGAAGATCACCGTCGACGTCAAGGGCGAGATCCTCGAGCTGAAGAACACGCTCAACACGATGGTCGACCAGCTCAACGGCTTCGCCTCGGAAGTGAGCCGCGTCGCACGCGAGGTCGGCACCGAAGGCAAGCTCGGCGGCCAGGCCGCGGTGCCGGGCGTCGCAGGCACCTGGAAGGACCTGACCGACAACGTCAACTTCATGGCCTCGAACCTGACCGGCCAGGTGCGCAACATCGCCGACGTCGCGACCGCGATCGCCAAGGGCGACCTCTCCTCCAAGATCACGGTCGAGGTCAAGGGCGAGATCCTGACCCTGAAGAACACCCTCAACACGATGGTGGACCAGTTGAACGGCTTCGCCTCGGAAGTCACTCGGGTCGCGCGCGAGGTCGGCACCGAAGGCAAGCTCGGCGGCCAGGCCGAAGTCCCCGGCGTGGCCGGCACCTGGAAAGACCTGACCGACTCGGTCAATGCGATGGCGACCAACCTCACCGGTCAGGTCCGCAACATCGCCGAGGTGACGACCGCCGTGGCCAACGGCGACCTCTCGAAGAAGATCACGGTGACGGTGCGCGGCGAGATCCTCGAACTCAAGAACACCATCAACACGATGGTCGACCAGTTGAACGCGTTCGCCGGCGAAGTCAGCCGGGTCGCGCGCGAGGTCGGCACGGAAGGCCGGCTCGGCGGACAGGCCGACGTGCGCGGCGTGGCCGGCACCTGGAAGGACCTGACCGACAACGTCAATTCGATGGCCTCCAACCTGACCGGGCAGGTGCGCAACATCGCCGAAGTGACGATCGCGGTGGCCAGCGGCGATCTCTCCAAGAAGATCACGGTCGACGTGCGCGGCGAGATCCTGCAGCTGAAGGAAACCATCAACACGATGGTCGAGCAGCTGCGCTCCTTCGCCTCCGAGGTGACGCGCGTCGCGCGCGAGGTCGGCACCGACGGCAAGCTCGGCGGCCAGGCCCAGGTGCCGGGCGTCGCCGGCACCTGGAAGGACCTGACCGACAACGTCAACTCGATGGCCTCCAACCTCACCGGGCAGGTGCGCAACATCGCCGACGTGGCCACGGCCATCGCGCGCGGCGACCTGAGCCGCAAGATCACGGTCGACGTCAAAGGCGAGATCCTGCAGCTCAAGGAGACCATGAACACCATGGTCGAGCAGCTCGGTGCTTTTGCCTCCGAAGTCTCGCGCGTGGCGCGCGAGGTCGGCACCGAAGGCAAGCTCGGCGGTCAGGCCACGGTGCCCGGCGTGGCCGGCACCTGGAAGGACCTGACCGACAACGTCAACTCGATGGCGTCGAACCTGACTGGGCAGGTCCGCAACATCGCCGACGTGACCATCGCCGTCGCCAACGGCGACCTGTCCAAGAAGATCACGGTCGACGTGCGCGGCGAAATCCTCCAGCTCAAGGAGACCATCAACACGATGGTCGAGCAGCTCCGCTCCTTCGCCTCGGAAGTGACCCGGGTCGCGCGCGAGGTCGGCACCGAAGGGCGTCTGGGCGTGCAGGCCGTGGTGCCCGGCGTGGCCGGGACCTGGAAAGACCTGACCGACTCGGTCAACACCATGGGTGCCAACCTCACCGCCCAGGTGCGCAACATCGCCGAAGTCACCACCGCGGTGGCGCGCGGCGACCTCAACCGCAAGATCACGGTCGACGTCAAGGGCGAGATCCTCGAACTCAAGAACACCATCAACACGATGGTCGACCAGCTCAACTCCTTCGCCGGTGAAGTGACCCGGGTGGCGCGCGAGGTCGGCACCGAGGGCAAGCTCGGCGGCCAGGCCGAGGTCTCGGGCGTCGGCGGTACCTGGAAGGACCTGACCGACAACGTCAATTTCATGGCCTCGAACCTGACCGAGCAGGTGCGCGGGATCGTCAAGGTCGTGACCGCGGTGGCCAACGGCAACCTGACGCAGCGCCTGACGGTGCAGGCCAAGGGCGAGGTGGCGGCGCTGGCCGACACGATCAACAACATGACCGACACGCTCGCGACCTTCGCCGACCAGGTGACCAACGTCGCGCGCGAGGTGGGCGTGGACGGCAGGCTGGGGGGCCAGGCCAACGTGCCGGGAGCCGCCGGCACCTGGAAAGACTTGACCGGCAACGTCAACCTGCTGGCCGCCAACCTGACCACCCAGGTGCGCGCGATCGCCGAGGTCGCCACGGCGGTCACCAAGGGCGACCTGACTCGCTCGATCCAGGTCGAGGCCAAGGGCGAGGTGTCCGAGCTCAAGGACAACATCAACACCATGATCTCGAACCTGCGCGAGACGACCGAGCGCAATCGCGAGCAGGACTGGCTCAAGACCAACGTCGCCAAGTTCACCGGCATGCTGCAAGGGCAGCGCGCGCTCAAGACCGTCAGCGAAATGCTGCTGAGTGAAATGGCGCCGCTGCTCAACGCGCAGCAGGGGACCATCTATCACCTCGCCGAGGAGGAAGACGACGTCCGCTTGCGCCTGCTGTCGAGCTACGGGCAGTCCGGCGCGGTCCGACTGGCCCCGAGCATCAGCCTGGGCGAGGGCCTGGTCGGGCAATGCGCGCTGGAGAAGAAACGCATCCTGCTGGCCGACATCGCACCCGACTTCGTGACCATCTCGTCGAGCCTGGGAGAGGCGCGGCGCATCAGCGTGATCGTGCTGCCGGTGCTCTTCGAAGGGCAGACCAAGGCGGTCATCGAGTTGGCCGCCCTGCACAGCTTCAGCAGCGGTTCGCTCGCCTTCCTCGAGTTGCTGACCCAGAGCATCGGGGCGGTGTTCAACACCATCGAGGCAACCATGCGCACCGAGGGTTTGCTGGCCCAGTCGCAGCAGCTCACGGTCGAGTTGCAATCGCGTCAGAGCGAGCTGCAGGAAACCAACGAGCAGCTCGGCACCAAGGCGCGACTCCTGGCCGAACAGAACGCCGAGGTCGAGCGCAAGAACGCCGAGGTCGAACAGGCCCGGCACGCGCTGGAGGAAAAGGCCGCGGAACTGGCGTTGACCTCCAAGTACAAGTCCGAATTCCTGGCCAACATGTCGCACGAATTGCGCACCCCGCTCAATTCGATCCTGATCCTGAGCCAGCAGCTCGCCGACAACGGTGGCAAGAACCTCAGCGAGAAACAGGTCGAGTACTCGCGCAACATCAATTCGTCGGGTTCGGACCTGTTGCACCTGATCAACGACATCCTCGACCTGTCGAAGATCGAATCGGGGACCGTCACGGTCGACATCGAGCCGATTCCGTTTGCCGCCTTGCGTGCCAACATCGAACGCAACTTCGGGCACGTCGCCGAGGCCAAGAACCTGCCGTTCCGGGTCGTCTTCGCCAAGGACCTGCCGGCCAGCATGGAGAGCGACGGCAAGCGGCTGCAGCAGATCCTGAAGAATCTGCTGTCCAATGCCGTCAAGTTCACGACCCGCGGGCATGTCGAGATTCGGGTCGGGCTGGCGACAGAGGGCTGGAGCCCCGACCATCCGGTGCTCAAGAAGGCGCCGCAGGTGCTTGCGTTCGCGGTCGAGGACACCGGCATCGGCGTGCTTCCGGAAAAACAGCGCCTGATCTTCGAGGCCTTCCAGCAAGCCGACGCCGGCACCTCGCGCAAGTACGGCGGCACCGGCCTCGGCCTGGCGATCAGCCGCGAACTGGCGACGCTGCTGGGAGGCGAGATCCGGCTGGTCAGCACCCACGGCCAGGGCAGCACCTTCACGCTCTACCTGCCGCTGCAGTTCAGCGGTCTGGAAAGCCAGCAAAAGACGAGCGTGCTTCACGACGTCGCGCCGCTCCACGGCGGGACGTCACTCAACGTGGTGCCGTTCACGCGCGAGACCCACGTCGCCGACGACCGCGACTCGATCGAGGCGTCGGACCCGACGCTGCTCATCATCGAGGACGATCCGCATTACGCCCGCATCGTGCTCGGCCTGGCACGCGACCGGGGCTTCAAGGGCCTGGTGGCGCTGCGCGGCTCGCAGGGACTGACGCTGGCTCGGCAGTACCGACCCTCGGCGATCTCGCTCGACGTGATGCTGCCCGACATGCTCGGCTGGACCGTGCTCAATCAGCTCAAGCTCGACGAGTCGACCCGCCACATCCCGGTGCAGATCACCACCGTGGCCGACGAAGACCGCACCCACGGGCTGGCCCACGGGGCGTTCGCCTACCTGGTCAAGTCGCCGACCAGCGACAGCATGGAAGCCGCGCTCGACCGCATCAAGGACTTCATCCAGCCGCGCACCAAGCGGCTGCTGGTGGTCGAAGACAACGACATCGAGCGCCAGGCGATCATGACGCTGTTGCGTCACGAGGACATCGACATCTTCCCCGCATCCTCCGGCGCCCAGGCGCTCGAGGCGATACGCGGGGGTGGCTTCGACTGCATCGTGCTCGACTTGCGCCTGCCCGACATGAGCGGCTTCGAACTGCTCGGCAAGCTGCACGCCGAGCCCGCCCTGACCGATGTGCCGGTGGTGGTCTATACCGGCAAGGACCTCGACGCCAACGAACGCATGCGACTGCGCTCCATGGCCAAGAGCATCGTGCTCAAGGACGTGCAGTCGCCCGAGCGCCTGCTCGACGAGACGGCGCTGTTCCTGCACCGGGTGATCACCGACCTGCCAGAAGAAAAGCAGGCGATGGTCAAGCGTCTGCACGGCTCCAACGAGGCCTTGCGCGGTAAAAAAGTGCTGGTGGTCGACGACGACGTCAGGAACATCTTCGCGCTGACCACGCTGCTCGAGAACCAGGACATGGAGGTCATCACCGCGACCAACGGCCACGCCGCGATCGAACTGGTCGAGCACACGCCCGACCTGAGCCTGGTCCTGATGGACATCATGATGCCGGAGATGGACGGCTACGAGACGATGCGCGAGATCCGCAGCGCACCGGCGTTCCGCAATCTGCCGATCCTGGCGCTGACCGCCAAGGCCATGAAGGGCGACCGAGAGAAGTGCCTGGACGCCGGGGCGAGCGACTACATCTCCAAACCCGTCAACACCGACCAGTTGCTTTCCTTGATGCGGGTGTGGCTGTTCCGATGAACGCCCTCGACGCCGAACCCAGTTCGCCGGCGGGATCGGACGAGGAGACGCCTGCGGTCCTTCGGCAGCCGGCGATCGACGCGATGGACATCGGGCCGCCGATCAACATCCTGATCGTCGACGACGAGCCGGCCAACCTCGTCGTCCTGGAATCGGTGCTCTCCGACCGGGCGTACCGGCTGGTGCGGGCGCAGTCCGCCGACGAGGCGCTGATGGCCCTGATGCAGGAAGAGTTCGCCCTGCTCGTGCTGGACGTCCACATGCCCGGCATGTCGGGCTTCGAACTGGCAGCGATGGTCAAGGAGCGAAAGAAGACCGCGGGCGTTCCCATCATTTTCCTGACGGCCTACTTCGACCAAGACCAGCACATGCTGGCAGGCTACGGCAGCGGCGCCGTCGACTACCTCAACAAGCCCGTGAACCCCGCGGTCCTGCGCTCGAAGGTGGCGGTGTTCGCCGACCTGCACCGCACCAGCCGCGAACTGGCCCTCGCCAACTCGGTGCTGACCAGCGAGGTGCGCGAGCGCCGGCGCGCCGACGAGGCGCTGCGCAGCCTGAACGAGTCGCTCGAGCGGCGCGTCGCCGAGCGCACCCAGGAGCTGACCCGGGCCGACCAGAAGCTCCAGTCGATCATGGCCAGCATCACCGATGGGTTGCTCACGCTCGACAGCGACTGGCGCTTCACCTACTGCAACGAGCAGGGTGCGCGCTTGCTCGGAATGCGCAGCGAGGACCTGGTCGGCAAGAACATCTGGGCGCTTTTTCCGGCCTTGCGCGAGAGCAAGTTCTTCGAAGGCGTTCATCGCGCGGTGCAGACCCGCCACACGGTCTCGTTCGAGGAGGGGCATCCCGTCGACCCGGAAAGGCGTTGGCTGGAATGCCACTGTTACCCGTCCGACGACGGGGTCTCGGTCTACTTTCATGAAATCACCGAGCGCCGCCAGGCCGAGGCGCTGCGCGAGCAACTGCTGGCCGCCGAGCAGGCCGCGCGCACCGAAGGTGAACGCGTCGCCCGTGCCAAGGACAACTTCCTGACCACGCTGAGCCATGAACTGCGCACCCCGCTCGCGGCGATCCTGGGCTGGGCCGCCGTCCTCAAACGTCCCAACACGACCGAGGACATCTTGCGGCGCGGGCTCAACGCCATCACCGAGAACGCGAAGGTCCAGACCAAACTGGTGTCCGAACTGCTGGACACCAGTCGCATCGTGTCCGGCAAATTGCGCATCGAACTCGAGCTGCTCGACCTCAACACCGTGGCCACCGCGGCTGCCGAGACGGTGCGGCCGCTGGCGCAAGCCAAGGGCGTGCTGATCGAGCTCGCGCTGACCGAGCACCCGGCGACCATGATGGGGGACTCGGGCCGGCTGGCGCAAATCGCCCTCAACCTGCTGTCCAACGCCGTCAAATTCACTCCCCCCAACGGCGTGGTGACGCTGGCCACCCGAGTCGATCGCAGCCATCTCGATCTGATCGTCTCGGACACGGGCGCCGGCATCGACCCCGATTTCCTGCCGCACCTGTTCGACCGCTTCACCCAGGCCGACGGCTCGGCGGCGCGTGCCCACGGGGGCCTGGGTCTGGGCCTGTCGATCGTCAAAGACCTGGTCGAGCTGCACGCCGGTAAAGTCCACGTGGAAAGCCGCGGCGCCGGGCTCGGCTCGACTTTCCAGGTCTCCTTCCGGGCGGCCCAGGGGCAGGACGGAAAGGACGCCGAAGCGAGCGACGACACGGCTCGCCAGCACGCGGAGATCAACGGCATCCGCGTCCTGATCGTCGACGACCATGACGATGTGCTGGAGGTCCAGGAGCGCCTGCTGGGTGAATGCGGCGCGCTGGTGCGCACCGCGCATTCGGGCGACGAAGCCCTTCGTATGCTCGAGGAAGAAGCGTTCGACGTGCTCTTGAGCGACCTAGGAATGCCGGGCATGGATGGCTACCAGTTGATCGAAGCGGTGCGGGCTTGCGCCGACCCGCGCGTGGCCCGCATGCCCGCCGCGGCGATCACTGCGTTCGTTCGGGCCGAGGACCGCAAGCGCGCGCTGGAGGCCGGCTTCCAGGTCTTCCTGCAAAAGCCGATCTCGCCGACGGCCTTGGCCCATGCCGTGGAGTCTCTCGCCCGAGGCGTCGACTCGACCTCGTCGCGCGCCGCGGCGGGATGAACCCCCCCTTCCCCGGGGCGCAAGCGGGGCGGGCGCGGACTACTTCCTCGCTCGGCGCATGACCTCAGCTGTTTTGATTCGTTCGTTTTTTTCCGTGGTCTCCGCAGAATGCACCTGTCGCCCCCCGAGGGCTTTCATGCGCATTGCGAAGCAGCCACCATGTCACGTCTCCCGTCCCTCACGCGCCGTCACGCGCTGGCCAGCGCCGCTTACGCAACCGCGTGGCTGGGTGCCGGCAGGGCAGCCTTGGCGCAAACCCAGCCGCGGGTGCTGCGCATCGGGCATCAAAAAGGCTGGCTTTCGATACTGAAGTCGCGCGGCACGCTCGAAAGCCGCCTGGCCCCGCTGGGCGTGCGGGTGACCTGGACCGAGTTCAACGCCGGACCGGTCCAGCTCGAAGCCCTCAATGTCGGATCGATCGACTTCGGTGATGTCGGCGAAGCCCCGCCCATCTTCGCCCAGGCGGCTGGCGCCCCGTTGGTCTACACCGGCGTCACCGTGCCGCGGCCGCGGCTCGAGGCGGTGGTGGTGCCCAAGGAATCGCCGATCCGCAGCGTCGCCGACTTGAGAGGCAAGCGAATCGCCTTCAACAAAGGCTCCAATGTCCACTACTTTCTCGTCAAGCTGCTGGCAAAAAACCAGTTGAGCTATGCCGACGTGCAGCCCATCTACCTGGCTCCGGCCGATGCGCGAGCGGCGTTCGAGCGGGGGGCCGTCGACGCCTGGGTCATCTGGGATCCGTTTCTGGCTGCGGCCGAGAAGTCGCTCGGCGCGCGCGTGCTCGCCGACGCGAGCGGCGTTGTCAACAACCGCGGCTACTACTTCAGTTCGCGTGAGTTCGCCGACCACCATGCCGACGTCCTCAAGGTGGCGATCGACGCGGTCGATGGCGTCGACACCTGGGCCTCGAAGAACCAAGGCGCCGCCGCCGCGGAACTGGCCCGCGTGCTCGGGCTCGATCCCGGCATCACCGCGCTCTACCTGGCGCGCGCCGCCTACGGCACGACGCCGGTGACGCGCGAGATCTTCGCCGAGCAACAGGCGGTGGCCGACACCTTCTTCGCCCTCAAGCTCATCCCCAAGCGCCTGGACCTGCTGCAGGCCGCCCCCCTGAACCTCGGCTGAGCACCGCAGCCCCGTCCAGCGACACCTCCGCATGAACATCGTCGGCATCCAGGGCAGTCCCTCGCACGCTTCCCGATCGGCCAGTCTGCTGGCCCTGGCGCTGTCGCGCTTGTCCGGCGCTGCGCGGCAGTCGACACTCGTGTCGGTACGCGAGTTGCCCGCGCATGCCCTCTTGCACGCCCGCTTCGACCATCCCCGGATTCGCGCGGCACTCGACCAGATCGCTGCGGCGGACCTTCTGCTGATCGCCACGCCGATCTACAAGGCCGCCTACAGCGGCGTGCTCAAGGCTTTTCTCGATCTGCTGCCGCAGGACGGATTGCGTGGCAAGACCGTGCTGCCACTGGCCACGGGCGGCAGCATCGCGCATCTGCTGGCGCTCGACTACGCGCTCAAGCCGGTCTTGTCGGCACTCGGCGCCCGCGACATCCTCGACCCGGTGTTCGCGACCGACGCCCAGATGCCGCGCCACGACCTGCAGGAACACGCGATCGCGTCGGAGGTGGTTCAGCGGGTCGAAGAGGCCTTGCAGACCGTGCTCGAACGCGCCGAAGCGCTCGAGCGTCGTGCCGACGCCGTGCGCGAGCGCGAGGCCCTGCTCGCGCGTCTGAGTCCGGCGCCCGGCGCGCCAGGATCCTGGCGGGCCAGCGATCTGCGCTGGTCCGTGTGACCCCTTTTCCCCCATTCGAAAGAGCACCCGCATGAGCATCACCGCCATCAATGTCCGCAACCAGTTTCGCGGCAAGGTCCACCAGGTCATCGAGGGTCCCGTGGTGTCGGAGGTCGATGTCGAAACTCCTTCCGGCCTGATCGTGACCTCGGTCATCACCACCCGCTCCGTCAAGGAGCTCGGGCTGGTCGTGGGCAAGGACGTCCTCGCGCTGGTGAAAGCCACCGAGGTGTCGATCGCCGCGCTCTGAGCGGCCTTCCCCCTGGATCACATCGATGGAGCGCAAGCCCATGAAAGTCTTCTGGTTCATCCCCACCCATGGCGACACCCGTTATCTCGGCTCGGCCACGGGCGCGCGTGCCTGCAGCCCCGATTACTTCAAGCAAGTCGCTGTGGCCGCGGACAGCCTCGGCTACGAGGGGGTCTTGCTGCCCACCGGCCGCACCTGCGAGGACTCCTGGATCACCGCCGCGAGCCTCATCGAGGCGACACGTCGGCTCAAGTTCCTGATCGCGCTGCGCCCCGGCCTGATGCAACCGGTGCAGGCCGCGCGCATGACAGCCACCTTCGACCGGCTCTCCGGCGGGCGGTTGCTGGTCAACCTGGTGACCGGCGGAGACGCCGACGAACTGGCGGGAGACGGCTTGTTCCTGAACCATGCCAAGCGCTATGCGTTGTCGCGCGAGTTCCTCACCATCTACCGCGAGACCCTGCGCCGCAGCCACGACGGGGCGGCGTACGACCACGTGGGCGAGCACTTGAGGGTCGAAGGCGCGCGACTGCTCTTTCCTCCATTGCAAAATCCCTATCCGCCGATCTTCTTCGGGGGCTCCTCGGATGAAGCGCATGAATTGTGCGCGGAGCAGCTCGACACCTACCTCACCTGGGGCGAGCCCCCCGCAGCGGTGGCCGACAAGCTCGCGGACGTCCGCGGCCGCGCGGCCCGCCACGGGCGCCGCCTGGCCTGCGGGATTCGCCTGCACGTGATCGTGCGCGAGACCGAGGAAGCGGCCTGGCGTGCCGCCGCCGAACTGGTGTCCCGGTTGGATGCGACCCAGGTGGCCGCGGCGCAAGAGCGCCTGGGCGCGATGGACTCGGTCGGGCAGCGGCGCATGTCGCAGCTCCACAACGGCAAATTCGACCCGTCCGACATCCGCGCCGGACTCGAAGTCTCGCCCAACCTGTGGGCCGGCGTGGGCCTCGTTCGCGGGGGCGCCGGCACGGCCCTGGTCGGCAACCCCCAGCAAGTGGCCGACCTCATCAAGGCGTACGCCGCGTTGGGACTGGAGCACTTCATCTTCTCGGGCTACCCGCACCTCGAGGAGGCGTACCGCTTCGCCGAGTTGGTGTTCCCGTTGTTGCCGCTGCACCTGCAGGCGGCCTTGCCGGGGCGGGTTCTGAACGGGCCATTCGGCGAATCGGCGAACGGCAGTTCGCCGTCGCGCGCCGTCGCGGAGGGGTTGCGATGAGCGCGCGATCGGGTCGGATCGGCAGGCGCGCCACCGGCCACCCCATCCTCCCTTGGGTGTTGCCGATCGTCATCCTCGCGAGCTGGCAGGCGGCGACGCAGTCGGGGTGGCTGTCGGCGCGCGTGCTCCCCGAGCCTCGGGCCGTGCTGCAAGCGTTCTGGTCCCTGGCGCTGTCCGGGGAGATCGCCAGGCATGTCGCCGTCAGCACCTGGCGGGCGCTGGTCGGATTCGGGATCGGCGGGGGCCTGGGGCTGCTGCTGGGACTGCTTACCGGCACTTTCCGCAGCGCCGAGGCGGTGTTCGACTCCACGCTCCAGATGGTCCGCAACATTCCCGCCCTGGCGCTGATTCCCTTGGTCATCCTGTGGTTCGGCATCGACGAGACCGCCAAGCTGTTCCTGGTCGCGCTGGGCGTTTTCTTCCCCATCTATCTCAACACCTTTCACGGCATTCGCTCGGTCGACACGGGATTGATCGAAATGGCCCGCAGCTACGGCTTGAGCGGCTGGCGCCTCTACACGCAGGTGATCTTGCCCGGCGCGCTCGCGTCGATCCTGGTGGGGGTGCGCTTTTCGCTCGGCTTGATGTGGGTGATGCTGATCGTCGCCGAGACGATCTCGGCGCAAGCCGGCATCGGCTACATGACGATGAATGCGCGCGAGTTCCTGCAAACCGACGTGGTGCTGGTCGGCATCCTGCTGTATGCCTTGCTCGGAAAACTCGCCGATCTTTTTGCCCGGGCGCTCGAGCACGCGTGGCTGCGGTGGCACCCCGGGTATCAACTCAATTGACGGATCTGATGGCATGAATGGCTTCGATGTAGAGCGCCAGGCGCTCGAACTGGCGGAGGTCGGTACCCTCGCGCTGCCCCTCACCGCGCCGAGCGCCGAGGGCAGGCCGCCGCCACGCCGCGGCGGCGCGTCGGTGGATGCGCGCGCCCTGGCCAAGCGTTTCGGCGATCGACAGGTCCTCGACAACGCGGCGTTGCGCATCGAACCGGGCGAATTCGTGGCCCTCGTCGGCCGCAGCGGTTGCGGCAAGAGCACCTTGCTGCGCCTGCTCGCCGGACTCGAATGCCCCGACGCCGGTCAGATCACGCTCGACGGGGAGGCCCAGGGGTCACGCCGCGACGACGTCCGCATCATGTTCCAGGACGCGCGGCTGCTGCCCTGGAAACGAGTCCTCGACAACGTGGCCCTCGGACTCGATCACCCCGATGCCCGCGAGCGCGCCGCCGAAGCGCTCGGCCAGGTGGGGTTGGCGGACCGGGCCCGCGACTGGCCGGCGGTTCTTTCGGGCGGCCAGCGCCAGCGCGTCGCGTTGGCCCGGGCGCTGTGCCATGCCCCGCGACTGCTGTTGCTCGACGAGCCGCTCGGAGCGCTCGATGCGCTGACCCGCATCGAGATGCACGGCCTCATCGAGCGCGTCTGGCGCCGCCACGGCTTTACCGCCCTGCTGGTGACCCACGACGTCAGCGAGGCGATCGCGCTGGCGGATCGGGTCGTGCTGATCGAGGAGCACCGCATCGCGCTCGACGAGCCGGTCGCGTTGACGCGGCCGCGCGTCCGCGGGCCGGCGTTCGACGCGATCGAACGGCGCGTCCTGCAGCGCGTCCTCGGGCGGCC
>JALYHO010000058.1 GCA_030776545.1 Pseudomonadota bacterium
TGAGCCGGCGCTGCGCAAGCGGCGCAGCGAGAACCTGGGCTTGCCACGCGGGCTGGCGAACCTGCGCTCGAAACGTCTGATAATCGACGTCGGCGACACACCACGCGTCGCCGTGCGTGAGCAAGGTGCGCGACCCGAAGGCCACCAGGACGCAGGGGTCGACGAGGCGCTGCATGCCGCACGCCGCGAGCATCTCGGACCCCAGCAGGAAGTCGCGGTTGCCCGCCATGAAATACACCGGCCGACGCGCCGCCGCCGCGGTCAGCACGGCGGTGGCCTCGGCGTCGAAACCGTCTTCGCGGGCATCGTCACCGACCCAGGCCTCGAACAGGTCGCCGAGGATGAAGACCGCGTCCGCGGGGGTGGCCAGCAGGTAGTCGCGCCAGGCCTGGAACGTGCGCGGCGTGTCCGCGGCCAGGTGCAGGTCGCTGATGAAGTCGACGCGCCGCCAGTCGGCCGGCGCGAAGACTTCAGTCGGTGCCATCAGCGCGTCCACGCTGCGGCCCGTCACGCGACCCGGGTGGCTTTCAGGATGACGACATCCTCGAGCGGTACGTCGCCGTGGCCGCCCTTGCTGCCGGTGCGGACCTTTTCGATCGCGTCCACCACCTCGGTGCCCGAAACCACCTTGGCGAAGACCGCATACCCCCAACCCGACGCCGTCTCGGCGGTGAAGTTCAAAAATTTGTTGTCGGTCGCGTTGATGAAGAACTGCGAACTCGCCGAGTGCGGCGCCGACGTGCGGGCCATGGCCAGCGTATAGCGCTCGTTTTTCAGGCCGTTGTTGGCCTCGTTGGTGATCGTCGCGCGGGTCGGCTTTTGCTGCATGCCCGGCTCGAACCCGCCGCCCTGGATCATGAACCCGGGGATCACGCGATGAAAGACGGTGCCGTCATAGTGGCCGGCGTCGACGTAGTCGAGAAAATTCTTGGACGAGATCGGCGCCTTGGTCTCGTCGAGTTCGACCCGTATGGTGCCCTTGTTGGTTTGGAGGTCGACTTGGGTGCTCATGGTTCATTTCTCCAGGGTGGCTTTGTTGATGACGACGGGAGTGAGAGGGACGTCGTCATAGGGTCCCTTGCGGCCGGTCGGCACGGCGCGGATCTTGTCGACCACGTCCATGCCCGAGACGACCTTGCCGAACACGGTGTAGCCGTTGCCGTCGGGACTGCGCGCAGCATCGAGGCGCTCGTTGTCGTTGACGTTGATGAAGAACTGCGAGGTCGCCGAATCGGGGTCGCCCATGCGCGCCATCGCGACGCTGCCGCGCACGTTGCTCAGGCCATTTTTGCTTTCGAGCCGTATGGGCGCGCGTGTCGGCTTTTCCCGCAGGTCCGGGGTCATGCCGCCGCCCTGAATCATGAAGCTCGGGATCACACGGTGGAAAACGGTGCCGTTGTAGTGACCGGCCTCGACGTATTTGACGAAGTTGTCGACGGTTTTCGGGGCTTTCTCGGCATCGAGTTGAACCACGATGTCGCCAGACGTCGTGGCGAGGCGGACCTTTTGTGCATGGGCCGCCAGTGTGCAGGACAACGCCAGCGCGACCGCGATGCGTCCGAGTCGTCGGGTGGGTGGAAAAGGGGTCATGGGGTGGGCTCTCGGGTCAGGGCAAAGGGGTCGCTGGACGCTGGCCGGCAGTGGCTTCGGGCAGGGTCGCGCCAACCGCCGGGTCGGCACGTTTGTAAAGCGCACGGACCCGTTCGAGTTTGGGGGGCACCGTGACGCTGCGGGGGTCGAACTTCAAGGCGCGCTGGTAGGACTGGGCCGCCAGCGCGGCGTAGACGTCGCCCAGGTTTTCATGCGCGGTGGCGTAGGTCGGATTGGTCCGCAATGCCTGCTCGAGCGTGCCGCGGGCTTTGTCGTAGTCGCCGTCGCTTGCGTAAAGGGCTGCGAGATTGTTGTAGGGCTCGGGAATGTCGGGATAGTCCTGGTTCAGTTGTTCGAAGACGGCGATCGCTTCGGCATTGCGCTTGGCGTCGGCCAGCATCACGCCCTTGGTGAACCGCATCTGCGGATCGGTCGGGTGAATCGCGATGTACTGATCGGCCCGGTCCATGGCGAGCGTGGCCTGTCCGGAATAGTAGAGGCGCTGGACCTCGGCGAGTTCGTCGGCGTGCGCGAGTCGCCCCATGCCCAGGACGCATACGAGCAACGCGAAGTAGCGCCAGGGGCGCAGCCTGGAAAGCGGTCGTTGCATTGGCAAGAAGGTGTTTGGTTTTGCACCGCAGGGCTGACGGGCACCGGGCTCGGGCGATCGACGCCTGCGGCCTCGGGCGCGCGGGGCCATGCATCGATCAGGGCGCCCGGTATACTGAAAAATGATTGTAGTGCAGGCCCTCGGCCGGACGCGTCACGCCGCCGGCGCCTCTCTGCGTGCAGCCCGGCCCGCAGAGCGTCCCGGTGCCCCGCTATCATTTCGGACCGGCGTTTTTCCTGCTGGGCTGCACTCGCCGGTACCATGACGCTTCGCATATACAACACCCTGACCCGACAGGTCGAACCCTTCACGCCGCTCGAGGCCGGTCACGTCCGCATGTATGTCTGCGGCATCACGATCTACGACCTCTGCCACGTGGGCCACGCGCGCATGATGATCGCGTTCGACCTGATGGTCCGGTGGCTGCGCGAGCTCGGCCTGCGCGTCACCTATGTCCGCAACATCACCGACATCGATGACAAGATCATCCGGCGGGCGGTGGAACGCGCGATACCGATCCGCCAGCTCACCGACGAGATGGTCGCAGCGATGGTCGCCGACCTGGATGCGCTCGGGGTCCAACACCCGACCCACGAGCCGCGCGCCACCGAGTACGTGCCGCAGATGCTCGCGATGATCCGCCAGCTGGAGGACAAGGGCTTGGCCTATCGGAGGGGCAACGGCGACGTCAATTTCGCGGTTCGCAAGTTCGCCGACTACGGCAGGCTCTCCGGCAAGTCGCTGGACGAGTTGCGTGCGGGCGAACGCGTCGCGGTGCCCGACGGCAAGGACGATCCACTCGACTTCGTGCTGTGGAAGGCCGCCAAACCGGACGAGCCGCCCGACGTGAAGTACCCATCCGACTACGGGCCGGGCCGGCCGGGCTGGCACATCGAGTGCTCGGCGATGGCGTGCGCCATGCTGGGCGAGCATTTCGACTTGCACGGGGGCGGTGCCGACCTGCAGTTCCCTCACCACGAGAACGAGATCGCCCAGAGCCAGGGCGCGACGGGTCGGCCACCGGCGGCGTTCTGGGCCCACAACGGCCTGCTCAACGTCGACCACGTGAAGATGTCGAAGTCGCTCGGCAATTTCTTCACCATACGCGAGGTGCTGGCACGCTACGACGGTGAGACTGTCCGCTTTTTCATGCTGCGCGCCCACTACCGCAGCCCGTTCAATTTCAGCGACGCGAGTCTCGACGACGCCCGGGCCGCATTGCGCCGCCTCTACACGGCGCTCGAGGGCGTGCCGACGTCCCCCGGGATCGACTGGTCGGCGCCCCGCGCCGGGGTGTTTCGTGCGGCCATGAACGAAGACTTCAACACCCCGGGGGCCGTGGCCGTTCTGTTCGAGCTCGCCGGCGAGCTCAACCGCACCCGCGACCCCGAGACCGCATCCCTGTTGAAGGGCTTGGGGGCGGCGCTGGGGATCCTGCAGCAAGACCCCACGGCGTTTCTGCAAGCGGGCGGGACGCTCGACCCCGCAGCGATCGAAGCGCTGATCGCCGAGCGCCAGGCGGCCAAGCAGGCTGCCGACTATTCGCGCGCCGACCGCATCCGCGACGACCTGCTCGCGCAGGGCATCGCCCTGAAGGATTCCGCGCTCGGCACCACCTGGGTGAACGTCTGATGCCTGCGCGACCGGCCAAGCAGGCCGAACCGGTGCCCCAAGTCGTCGCCAGCGCCGTGGCCCCGGCCGACCCGCGCGTCACGCCGCTCTACTGGGACGACGCGTGCAAGCACTTGAGCAAGCGCGACCGCGTGATGCGCAAGCTGATTCCGCAGTTCGGCGAAGGTCGATTGCAAAGTCGCGGGGACGCCTTCACGACCTTGGCGCGTTCGATCGTCGGCCAGCAGATCTCGGTGAAAGCGGCGCAGTCGGTCTGGAACCGATTCGTGGCACTGATGGCCGAACCCCCGACTCGGCTTCAGCCGGTCTCGGTGCTCGCACTGGAGGCGACGGCGTTGCGGGCAGCCGGCTTGTCGATGCGCAAGGGCGAATACCTGCGCGACCTGGCCGCCCACTTCGCATCCGACGCGGTGCATGTCGGCCAATGGCAGGAGATGGACGACGAGGCCATCATCGACGAACTGGTCGCGATCCGCGGCATCGGTCGCTGGACTGCCGAGATGTTCCTGATCTTCCACCTGATGCGTCCCAATGTGCTGCCGCTGGACGACGTCGGACTGCTCAACGGCATCAGTCTCAATTACTTCAGCGGCGAACCGGTCTCGCGTGCCGAGGCGCGGGAGGTCGGCGACGCCTGGGCCCCGTTCCGCAGCGTCGCCACCTGGTACATCTGGCGCAGCCTGGACCCGCTGCCGGTAGACTATTGACCCCCGAGGCCAACCGCGCCACCGCGCGAGGAACTTCAACGATGACTGCAACGATGACAAAAAGACACTTCCTTGAATTCGAGCAGCCGGTCTCCGAGCTCGAATCGAAGATCGAAGAGTTGCGTTACGTCCAGAACGAGTCCGCGGTCGACATCTCCGAAGAAATCGACCGCCTCAGCAAAAAGAGCTTGTTGCTCACGAAGGATATCTACTCGAACCTGTCGCCCTGGCAGGTGACTCAGATCGCCCGGCACCCGCAGCGACCGTACACGCTCGACTATGTCGGCGAAATATTCACCGATTTCCAGGAGTTGCACGGCGACCGCGCGTTCGCCGACGACCAGTCCATCGTCGGCGGCCTGGCGCGCTTCAACGGCCAGGCGTGCATGGTGCTCGGTCATCAGAAGGGCCGCGACACCAAGGAGCGCGGACTGCGCAACTTCGGCATGTCGCGTCCGGAAGGCTATCGCAAGGCGTTGCGGCTGATGAAGCTGGCCGAGAAGTTCGGCCTGCCGGTCTTCACCTTCGTCGACACGCCGGGCGCCTATCCGGGCATCGGTGCCGAGGAACGTGGGCAGTCCGAAGCGATCGGCCGCAATATTTTCGAAATGGCGCAACTCGAGGTCCCGATCATCGTGACCATCATCGGCGAGGGCGGCTCGGGCGGTGCCTTGGCGATCAGCGTGGGCGATCAGTTGCTCATGCTGCAGTACTCGATCTACTCGGTCATCTCGCCGGAGGGCTGTGCGTCCATCCTCTGGAAAACCGCCGAACGCGCCTCCGACGCGGCCGACGCGCTGGGCATCACGGCGCACCGGCTCAAGGCACTCGGACTGGTCGACAAGATCATCAGCGAGCCGGTCGGCGGCGCGCACCGCGACCCCAAGCAAATGGCGGCTTTCCTCAAGCGCGCGCTCAACGATGCGCTGCGCCAGGTCAGCGACCTGAACCCCAAGGACTTGCTGCAGCGGCGCTATGACCGCTTGCAGTCTTACGGTCGGTTCAGCGACACCAAAGAGCGCTGAAGTGGGGTCCGCGACGGCGGACGCCGGCCGCGACCGATGCATCGCGGTAGCGTTCAGCGGCGGTCGCGATTCCACGGCCCTGTTGCACGCCACCCTGGCAGCCGCCGCCGGACAAGGCGTTCGCGTCCTGGCGCTGCATGTTCATCACGGTCTCAGTCCGCAAGCCGACGCCTGGCTGGCACATGCTCGGGCGCAGTGCCGGCGCTGGGCTCGCCAAGGCCGGCCGGTGGAGTTCATCGCCCATCGCCTGAGCGACCGGCCGGCGGCCGGCGCAAGCGTCGAGGCCTGGGCGCGAACGCAACGCTACGACGCCTTGCGCGAGATGGCGCTGGCGCACGGGGCGACGCTGGTTCTGCTCGCGCACCATCAGCGCGACCAGGCTGAGACTTTCGTGCTGCAGGCCCTGCGCGGTGCCGGCGTGCGCGGTTTGGCGGCGATGCCGCGCAGCATCCGGCGCGACGGCCTCTGGTGGGTGCGCCCCTGGCTCGACACGCCGCGCGCGGCGATCGACGCCTACGTGCGGCGTCACCGCCTCGGCCACGTCGAGGACGAAAGCAACACGAACCCCCGATACGCCAGAAACCGCTTGCGCCTGCAGGTCTGGCCGGCCTTGACACACGCGTTCCCCGACGCCGACGCGGCGCTCGCCCGGGCCGCGACCTGGTCCCAGCAGGCCTGCGCGATCCTGGACGAGGTGGCGACCGACGACTTGGCGCGCGTCGGCGCGACCGCCACCGCGC
>JALYHO010000059.1 GCA_030776545.1 Pseudomonadota bacterium
GGAAAATGAGCGGAAATAAGAGAAATTTTGGACAGCAGAGGCATCAAACCCGCAGCACTACCGACGCACACGCGCCACACAATCAACATTGCTTGGCGCTAAAGAAAAAGGCGGCACGCGCCGCCTCTTTGCCATTCTTCCGCAACGCTACACGCGAAACGATTCGCCGCAACCGCACTCGTCTTTGACATTCGGGTTATTGAACTTGAAGCCTTCGTTCAGCCCTTCGCGCGCAAAGTCGAGTTCGGTGCCGTCGATGTAAGGCAGGCTTTTCGGGTCGACGAAGACCTTCACGCCATGCGACTCGAAAACGCTGTCTTCGCTTGCCGCCTCGTCCACATACTCGAGCTTGTACGCCAGCCCGGAACAGCCGGTGGTGCGCACGCCGAAACGCAGGCCCACGCCCTTGCCGCGCCGGTCGATATAGCGGGTAATGTGCTTCGCCGCTTTTTCAGTCAGTGTAATTGCCATCTTGCTTTCTCTCCTACAGGCAGGCGCCGGCCATCGGCCGGCCCCTGCCCGGTTGCAATGCTCAGGCTGCGATCAGGCTACTGCGCCGTGCTTGGCCTTGTAGTCCTGCACGGCTGCCTTGATCGCGTCTTCCGCCAGGATCGAGCAGTGTATCTTCACCGGCGGCAGCGCCAGTTCCTCGGCGATATGGGTGTTCTTGATCGCCATTGCCTGGTCCAGCGTCTTGCCCTTGACCCACTCGGTGATCAGCGACGACGAGGCGATCGCCGAGCCGCAGCCGTAGGTCTTGAACTTCGCGTCCTCGATCACGCCGTCGGCGCCAACCTTGATCTGCAGCTTCATCACGTCGCCGCAGGCCGGGGCGCCGACCATGCCGGTGCCGATCGTCTCGTCGCCTTTCTCGAAGGAACCGACGTTGCGGGGGTTTTCGTAGTGCTCTACGACTTTCGCGCTGTATGCCATGTCATTTCTCCTGCTTGTACGGGGCGGGCACTCAGTGCTCGGCCCATTGGATGGTGCTGATGTCGATGCCGTCCTTGTGCATCTCCCACAAGGGCGAGAGTTCGCGCAGCCTGGCGACGCGGTCCTTGAGCGTCGTGACCACGTAATCGATTTCTTCGGCGGTCGTGTAGCGGCCGATGGTCATGCGCAGGCTCGAATGGGCCAACTCGTCGCTGCGGCCCAGGGCGCGCAGCACGTAGCTCGGTTCGAGGCTGGCCGACGTACAGGCCGACCCGGACGAGACCGCGATGCCCTTGATCCCCATGATCAGCGATTCGCCCTCGACGAAGTTGAAGCTGATGTTGACGTTGTGCGGAACGCGTTGCACCGGGTGGCCGTTGAGGAAGGTTTCCTCGATCCCGGCGAGCCCGTCGATGAGGCGCCGTGAGAGCGCCCGCACCCGCTCGCGCTCGGCGCCCATTTCGGCCTTGGCGATCCGGTACGCTTCGCCCATGCCGACGATCTGATGCGTCGCCAGCGTTCCCGAGCGCATGCCGCGTTCGTGACCACCGCCGTGCATCTGCGCCTCGATGCGCACGCGCGGCTTGCGCCGTACGTAGAGCGCGCCGATCCCCTTGGGGCCGTAGGTCTTGTGCGAGGCCAGGCTCATCAGGTCGACCGGCAAGCTCGCCAGGTCGATGTCCACCTTGCCGGTGGCCTGCGCCGCGTCCACATGGAAGACGATGCCGCGCGCCCGGCACATCCTGCCGATGGCATCGATGTCCTGGATCACGCCGATCTCGTTGTTGACCAGGAGTACGGACACGACGATCGTGTCGGGGCGCATGGCCGCTTCGAGCTTGCCCAGGTCGACCAGGCCGTCGGGCTGGACGTCGAGGTAGGTCACCTCGAACCCCTGGCGCTCGAGTTCGCGCATCGTGTCGAGGACGGCCTTGTGTTCGGTGCGCAGGGTGATGAGGTGCTTGCCACGCGTCTTGTAGAACTGCGCGGCGCCCTTGAGTGCGAGATTGATCGACTCGGTCGCGCCGGAGGTCCAGACGATCTCCCGCGGATCGGCCCCGACGAGCGCCGCGACCTGTCCGCGCGCACGCTCGACCGCGGCTTCGGCCTCCCACCCCCACGCATGACTGCGCGAGGCCGGGTTGCCGAAGTGCTCGCGCAGCCAGGGGATCATCGCGTCGACGACGCGCTGATCCACCGGGGTGGTGGCGCCGTAATCCATGTAGACGGGGAAGTGCGGGGTCGTGTCCATGCGAGTTCATCCCGGCGGCGCAGTCAGGGGACCACGCATCGCGCCACGGGCGTGCTTTATTTGTTGAAGGCGGCGCCCAAGGCGAAAACGCTGTTGGGGGCGGTGATCTTGATCGGTTTGACCACGGGCTGGGTCGAGATGGCCCGCTTGACCGGGTGCTCTTCGATGGACACCCCCTTGGCCAGCTGTTCATCGACCAGTTTGCGCAAGGACACCGAATCGAGGAATTCGATCATCTTCGAGTTCAGGCTCGCCCACAGGTCGTGCGTCATGCAGCGGCCGGCGTCTTCGCCCATGCAGTTTTCCTTGCCGGCGCACCCGGTGGCGTCGATCGGCTCGTCGACCGCCACGATGATGTCGGCCACGGTGATTTCCTCGGCCTTGCGTCCCAGGGAATAGCCCCCGCCCGGGCCGCGCGTGCTTTCGACCAGCTCATGGCGGCGCAGCTTGCCAAACAGCTGCTCGAGGTAGGACAGCGAGATTTGTTGCCGGCCGCTGATGGCCGCCAGGGCCACCGGCCCGGAGTGCTCGCGCAGGGCGAGGTCGATCATGGCGGTGACCGCGAAGCGGCCTTTGGTGGTCAAACGCATAGAATTCTCCTTGGCCTCGAGTCGGCGGTCAGCTACAAAATGGCAGCTCCGACCGACCGACTTGCGTCGGGAATCGCCCGCTGGACGTATTTCCCGACTAACTGAGTCAAGTATAGCCGAAGCCGACCAATTTGGTCGAGATTGGCCCGGGAAGTTCCCTATTGGCGCCAGGGAATTCGGCCTCTTCGGCGCCGGTTTTCTACCGCAACGGCGCGACGTTGTCGGAACCCGGGGCGCCGAAGGCCTGTTCCCTCAGTTGCGCCAACTGGTCGCGCGTGCGGGCCGCCTTCTCGAATTCCAGGTTGCGGGCGTGCTCGAGCATCTGCTTTTCGAGCTGCTTGATGCGTTTGCCCAGGTCCTTTTCGCTCAAGGCGTCGACCGCCGCGCCGGCGCGGGCCGCCTTCAGATCGTCCTTGGCACTTTTCTCGCTGTACACCCCGTCGATCAGGTCGCGCACTTTCTTGACCACGCTGCGCGGCGTGATGCCGAGCGCCAGATTGTGGGCGATCTGCTTGGTGCGGCGCCGACCGGTTTCGTCGAGCGCGCGGCGCATCGAGTCGGTCACCTTGTCGGCATAGAGGATTGCCCGGCCGTTGAGGTTGCGGGCCGCCCGGCCGATGGTCTGGATCAGGCTGCGCTCGGACCGCAGGAACCCCTCCTTGTCGGCATCCAGGATCGCCACCAGCGAGACCTCCGGGATGTCCAGCCCCTCGCGCAGCAGGTTGATGCCCACCAGCACGTCGAAACTCCCGAGGCGCAGGTCGCGCAGGATTTCGACCCGCTCGACGGTGTCGATGTCGCTGTGCAGGTAGCGGACCTTGACCCCGTTGTCGCTCAGGTAGTCGGTGAGTTGCTCGGCCATGCGCTTGGTCAACGTGGTGATGAGAACGCGCTCGTTGCGTTCGACACGGTCGCGGATCTCCTGGAGCACGTCGTCGACCTGATGGGTGGCCGGTCGCACCTCCACCTCGGGATCGATCAGCCCGGTCGGACGCACCAGTTGCTCCACCACCTGCCCGGCCTTGTCGTTCTCGTAGGTCGCGGGCGTCGCCGAGACGAACGTCACCTGGCGCATCTTGCGTTCGAATTCCTCGAACTTGAGCGGCCGGTTGTCGAGTGCCGACGGCAGCCGAAATCCATAGTCGACCAGGGTGGTCTTGCGCGCCCGGTCGCCGTTGTACATGCCGCCGAGCTGGCCGATCATCACGTGGCTCTCGTCGAGGAACATCAGCGCGTCCTTGGGCAGGTAATCGACCAGGGTCGCCGGCGGGTCGCCGGGCGCGGCCCCCGACAGATGCCGGGTGTAGTTCTCGATGCCCTTGCAGTGTCCGACCTCTTGCAGCATCTCGAGGTCGAAGCGGGTGCGCTGCTCCAGCCGCTGCGCCTCGACCAGCTTGCCCTGCCCGACGAGTTCGGCCAGGCGCTCGCGCAGTTCGGCCTTGATGGTCTCGATCGCGTTGACCACCCGGCCTCGCGGCGTCACGTAGTGGTTGGCCGGATAGATCACGAAGCGGGGAATCTTTTGCCGGATCTGCCCGGTGAGCGGATCGAACAGGATGAGCGATTCGAGCTCGTCGTCGAACAGCTCGAGGCGTATCGCCAGTTCGCTGTGCTCGGCCGGGAACACGTCGATGGTGTCGCCTCGAACCCGGAACGTGCCCCGCGAGAAGTCGCTCTCGTTGCGGCTGTATTGCATGCGGATCAGGTGGGCGATGGCGTCGCGCTGGCCGAGCTTGTCGCCCACCCGCATGATCATCCGCATCTCGGTGTAGTCCTCGGGGGCGCCGATGCCGTAGATCGCGCTGACCGACGCCACGATCACCACGTCCTTGCGTTCGAGCACGCTTTTGGTCGCCGACAGTCGCATCTGCTCGATGTGCTCGTTGATCGCGCTGTCTTTTTCGATGAAAAGATCGCGCTGCGGGACGTAAGCCTCGGGCTGGTAGTAGTCGTAGTAGCTGACGAAGTACTCGACCGCGTTGCGCGGAAAGAACTCGCGGAATTCCGAATAGAGCTGGGCCGCGAGGGTCTTGTTGGGAGCGAAGACGATCGCCGGACGTCCCATCTGGGCGATCACGTTGGCCATCGTGTAGGTCTTGCCCGAGCCGGTCACGCCGAGCAGGGTCTGGAAGCTCAGGCCGTCGCGCAGCCCCTCGACCAGGCCGGCGATCGCCGTCGGCTGGTCGCCCGCCGGGGGATAGGGCTGGAACAGCTGGAACGGGGAATCCGGGTAGGTGACGAACTGGCCTTGCGCCGCGCCCTCGCCCGATTCGACAAGTCGCGGGTCCGCGGCGATGGAAATGACTTCGGACAACTCGGCCATGGCAGATAAAATCTCCGGGGTTTCTTCTGAGTAAGCGGGGGCGTGGCTCGCCTTGCGCAGATTAGCGGAAAACACCAGCGCCTCCCACCGACCAAGGATAGACCGATGCCTGCACCTTCCCTGTCAATGTTCCGAGACCTGGCCATGGCCCCGCGCGACCCGATCCTGGGCCTCAACGAGCAATTCAACGCCGATCCGAACCCGGCGAAGGTCAACCTCGGCGTGGGCGTCTACTTCGATGGCGCCGGCAAATTGCCGCTGCTGCAATGCGTGCAAGCCGCCGAGAAGATGATGATGGAAGCGCCGAAGGCAAGGGGCTACCTGCCGATCGACGGCATCCCGGCCTATGACCAGGCCGTCCAGAGCCTGGTGTTCGGCGCCGATACGCCGCTGCTGCAGGCCGGCCGGGTCGCGACCGTCCAGGCGCTCGGCGGCACCGGCGGCCTGAAGGTCGGCGCCGACCTGCTCCAGCGCATGAACCCGAAAGCCAAGGTGCTGATCAGCGACCCGAGCTGGGAAAACCACCGCGCCCTGTTCGAGGCGGCCGGATTCGACGTCGAGAGCTACCCCTATGACGCGGCGGCGGATCGCGGCATCGACTTCGAAGGCATGCTGGGCGCGCTATCCCGGGCCGCGGCGGGGAGCATCGTCGTCTTGCACGCCTGCTGCCACAACCCCACCGGCTACGACCTCGATGCGGGCCAGTGGCAACGGGTCATCGAGGTCGTTCAGGCGCGCCAACTCGTGCCTTTTTTGGACATGGCCTATCAGGGCTTCGGCCACGGAATTGCCGAGGACGGGGCCGCCGTCGGCGCGTTCGTGGCCGCGGGCCTGGATTTCTTCGTCGCGACCAGCTTTTCGAAGAGTTTCTCGCTCTATGGTGAACGGGTCGGTGCGCTGAGCGTCGTGTGCGCCACGCGCGACGACGCCCAACGGGTGCTGAGCCAGCTCAAGCGCGTCATCCGGAGCAATTATTCGAACCCCCCCACGCACGGCGCCCAGATCGTCGCCCTGGTGCTCACGACGCCCGCCTTGCGCGCCTTGTGGGAGGAAGAACTCGCCGGAATGCGTTTGCGCATCCGCGAGATGCGTGTGGCCTTGCGCGACAAACTCGCACAGGCCGGCTTGCGTCAAGACCTCAGCTTCATCACCCGGCAGCAAGGCATGTTCAGCTATTCCGGACTGGGCAAATCGCAAATGGAACGCTTGCGCAACGAGTTCGGGATCTATGGCGTCGATTCAGGGCGTATCTGCGTCGCCGCCCTCAACGACCGCAACATCGACGCGGTGGTGGCGGCCATCGTTCAGGTCTCGGCCTGACCGCGGCCGAAGCGCTCGAGTTCACGGCCGGCCGCATCGCCGAGGGTTTCACCCCGGTGGGAGGCGATGCAGGCCGCTTGCGCCTCATCTAGAATGGTGCGTTGCACAATCGGCCGTGCCGAACCACTGCTCGCACCGTCATCCAAGGGGTCACACTCGATGCTCTATCAGCTCTATGAATCCCAGCGTGCCCTGTTGAGCCCGTTCGCCGAGTTCGCCAGCGCCACGTCCAAGCTCTACAACAACCCGCTTTCGCCCTTCGCGCACATCCCCGGGGCGCAGCGGGTCTCGGCGGGCCTGGACCTCCTCCATCGCTTGTCCAAGGATTACGAAAAACCCGAATTCGGCATCAACTCGGTCAAGGTCGCCGGCGTGGAGGTGGCCGTTCAGCAACAGGTCGCGCTCGAAAAACCGTTTTGCCGGCTGTTGCGCTTCAAGCGTTTCACCGACGACTCCACGGTGCTCACGGTGCTCAAGGACCAGCCCACCGTGCTGGTCGTGGCGCCCTTGTCGGGGCACCACTCGACGCTGCTGCGCGAGACCGTTCGCGAGTTGCTCAAGGATCACAAGGTGTTCATCACCGACTGGACCGACGCCCGCATGGTGCCGCTCGAAGCGGGGCCTTTCCACCTCGACGACTACGTCGGCTATGTGCAGGAGTTCATTCGCCACATCGGTCCCGAGGTCAACGTGATTTCGGTCTGCCAGCCGACCGTGCCGGTGCTGGCCGCCATCTCCCTGATGGCCAGCCGCGGCGAGCCGACGCCGCGCACGATGACGATGATGGGCGGCCCGATCGATGCGCGCAAAAGCCCGACGGCGGTGAACAATCTCGCCACCAACAAGCCCTACGAATGGTTCCAGAACCACGTGATCTATCGGGTGCCGACGAACTTCCCCGGCAGTGGCCGCGCCGTCTACCCGGGCTTCCTGCAACACACCGGCTTCGTCGCGATGAATCCCGACCGGCACATGAAGTCGCACTACGACTATTTCAGCGACCTGGTTCGCGGCGACGACGACAGTGTGGAATTCCACCGTGGCTTCTACGACGAATACAACGCCGTCCTCGACATGCCCGCCGAGTACTACCTGGACACGATCAAGACCGTGTTCCAGGATTTCGCCCTGGTCAACGGCACCTGGCAGGTCGGCGGTGAGCCGGTGCGGCCGCAGGACATCACGACCAGCGCCTTGCTGACCGTCGAGGGCGAGCTCGACGACATCTCCGGGGCCGGCCAGACCCGGGCCGCGCACGACCTTTGCGTCGGCATTCCGAAAGCGCGCCAGTTCCACTACGACGCTCTCGGAGCAGGTCACTACGGCATCTTCTCGGGCCGGCGCTGGCGCGAGAAGGTTTATCCGCGCGTTCGCGACTTCATCGCGAGTCACCAGCGTGCGGCCGCGGTGCGTCCGGCCCAGCCCAGCGTGGCGGCGCCCCACGGCCCGTCCTTGCAATTGGTCGCCAAGGCCCCGGCCAAGAGCCCGCCCCGGGAATCGGCAGCGAAGACCGCGACGCGGGCGGCGAAACCGACCGCCAGGAAGGCCGCACGCAAGGCGGAGTGAACACCGTGGCCATCGACGCCGCCGCGACGCAGCGCCTGGTCACGGCGCTCGACGCCGCCCTGCCCCAGACCCAGTGCACGCGTTGCGGTTATCCGGACTGCCG
>JALYHO010000060.1 GCA_030776545.1 Pseudomonadota bacterium
CCAGGCCTGGCCCGCCTCGTCCCGCGCCACCAGCCGCCCACTGAACTTCTTGCGGCCCTTGAAGGGAAGCTTCAGTGTGATCTCGACCTGCTCGCCGGTGAAACGGGCGTAATCACCTGCTTTTTTCAGCGGTCGATCGAGTCCGGGGGAGGACACTTCGAGGCGTTCATACGCGCAGTTCTCCACCTCCAGCACATGTTGCAGCTGGCGTGTGACCTTCTCGCAATCGTCCACGGTGATGAAGGGCTCGGGGGCCTGCGTCTCGTCGCGCGCCTGGGCGGGATGATCAATGTAGACGCGCAGCAGCCCGCCGGCGCTTTTCTCCGCGTCCACCAAGTCGTACCCCAAGCCCGTCACGGTGCGTTCGACCGCACTTTGCCAATTCGTCAAAAGTAAATCCGCCCTGCCACCTTCGCTCCCGCCAAAAAGCGGTCGACCAAAAAAAATGGGCAGGATGAATCCGCCCAAGATCTCACCAGTGCCCGCACCGGCAAACCCGATACCAGCGCCAGCATTTCCACCAGCCGCCGAAAAGTCCAACCGCACCCCAGCTCGCGGGCCCAGCTCGCAGGCCTGAATGCATTCCTTGGCGCTTTTCGGTAAAAAGAGGATTGTACTCCGCGACCCGCAGCCCGACAAGCCACGCCCATCGATCCCCGCAGAGGCGGCGCACCGCATGCCAGAATCACCGGCGGTGCAACACTCGGACCTCTCCATGGGATTTCTCGCCGGCAAACGCTTTCTGATCACGGGCGTTCTCTCGAACCGTTCCATCGCCTACGGCATCGCCCGCGCCTGCCACCGGGAGGGTGCCGAGTTGGCGTTCAGCTACGTCGGCGAGCGCTTCCGGGACCGGGTCTCCGAGTTCGCCGCCGAATTCGATTCGACGCGAGTCTACGACTGCGATGTCTCGAGCGACGCCCAGGTCGACGCCATGTTCGCCGCGCTCGGCCAGGAATGGCCCGAATTCGACGGTTTCGTTCATTCCATCGGCTTCGCCCCCAAGGAGTCCATCTCCGGCGATTTTCTCGCAGGCCTGAGCCGCGAATCCTTCCGGATCGCCCACGAGATTTCCAGCTACAGCTTCCCGGCCATGGCCAAGGCCGCCCTGCCCCACCTCCGGCCCGGCGCCGCGCTGCTGACGCTCACCTACCTCGGCGCCCTGCGCAGCATGCCCAACTACAACACGATGGGTCTTGCCAAAGCTTCGCTCGAGGCGAGCGTGCGCTACCTGGCGGCCGCCCTCGGGCCCAAAGGCGTGCGGGTCAACGGCATCTCGTCCGGGCCCATCAAGACGCTGGCGGCCTCCGGCATCAAGGGGTTCGGCAAGATGCTCGAGGCGTCGGCCCACTCCCCGCTCGGCCGCAACGTGACCATCGACGACGTTGGCAACGCCGCCGCCTTCCTGCTCTCCGACCTGGCAGCGGGCATCACTTCCGAAATCACCTACGTCGACGGCGGCTTCAGCCAGGCCACCCTCGGAGGCACGACCGATGTCTGAGACGCGCCCGCCGCGGGTGCTCGGGGACGTCGGGGGAACCAACGCCCGCTTCGCCTGGCAGGAGGCCGACGGTGCACCGGTCGAGCACGTGGCCGCGATCCCCACCGCGGACCACCCGACGCTCGCGTCCGCCCTCGCCGATTACCTGCGCAGCATCGGCCGCAACGCGCCGCCCTGGTGCGCGATCGGGATCGCCAATCCGATCACCGGCGACCGGGTCCAGATGACCAACAGCCACTGGTCGTTCTCGATCGAGACCGTGCGACGCGAACTCGGTTTCGAGCGCTTCGTCGTGATCAACGATTTCACCGCCCTGGCCCTGGCCATCCCCGACCTCCCTGCGACCGATCTGCGCCAGCTCGGCGGGGGCCCGGCACTGGCCGGCGCGCCGCTCGGCTTGATCGGGCCGGGCACCGGCCTCGGCGTGTCCGGGCTGATTCCGAGCACCGAACCCGGTCGCTGGGTCGCCCTGCAGGGAGAAGGCGGGCATGTGACGCTCGCGGCCCGCAACCAGCGCGAAGCCCAGGTGCTCGACGTGCTGCGCGACCGCTTCGGCCACGTCTCGGCCGAACGGGCGGTCTCGGGCATGGGCCTGCAAGCCGTCCATGCCGCCCTGGGGTCGCTGGATGCGGCGTCGGACGCGGCCCCCCTGACCGCGGCCCAGATCGGTGACCGCGCGCTGGCCGGAGACGACCCCCGCTGCGCCGAAGCGCTCGACATGTTCTGCTCGTTCCTGGGCGGCGTGGCGGGCAACCTGGCGCTGACGCTGGGCGCCCGCGGCGGGATCTACATCGGCGGCGGCATCGTGCCGCGCTGGGGCGAGCGCTTTGCCGCCTCGCCATTTCGGATCGCGTTCGAAAGCAAGGGACGCTTTCGCGACTATCTGGCGACGATCCCGGTTTTCGTGATCCACGCGGCCGTGTCGCCGGCGCTTCTGGGAGCCGCCCGCGCGCTATAGCGGGCCGCAAGAGAGGCCCTGCCCCGCAGTCGGCCCCGCAGCTCGATCCGATTCAATCCTGCCGGACGCAGTCCACGTAGTAGACATGCGCGGGTTCGTCGAGCCCGGTCTCGACCAAGCCGTGCACGTCGGTATCGAAGCCAGGGAAGGCGGCATTGAATTCGCGCGTGAATTTCAGGTAATCGACGATTTTCCGGTTGAACCGCTCGCCCGGGATCAGCAACGGAATGCCCGGAGGGTACGGCGTGAGCAGGGAGGTCGTGATCCGGCCTTCGAGTTCGTCGATCGGCACGCGTTCGGTCTTGCGGTGGGCGATGTAGGCGAAGGCGTCGCTGGGCTTCATCGCGGGCTGCAGATCCGAGAGATACATCTCGGTCGTCAAGCGCGCGATGTCGCCCCGCGCATACATCTGGTGGATGGACTGGCTCAGGTCGCGCAGCCCCATGCGTTCGTAGCGCGGATAGACCGCGCAGAACTCGGGCAGGATGCGCCAGAGCGGCTGGTTGCGGTCGTAATCGTCCTTGAACTGCTGCAGCGCCGTCAGCAGCGTGTTCCAGCGGCCCTTGGTGATGCCGATGGTGAACATGATGAAAAACGAATAGAGCCCGGTCTTCTCGACGATCACCCCGTGCTCGGCCAGGAACTTGGTGACGATCGCCGCCGGGATCCCGGTGGCGGCGAACTTGCCGGACATGTCCAGCCCCGGCGTGATCAGCGTGCACTTGATCGGGTCGAGCAAATTGAAAGCTTCGGCCAGGTCGCCGAAGCCGTGCCACTTGGCCCCGGCGGCGAGCACCCAGTCCTCGCTCTTGCCGATGCCTTCCTTGGCGATCTTGTCGGGGCCCCAGACCTTGAACCACCAGTCCTTCTTGCCGTAGTCCTTTTCGACCTTGCGCATGGCGCGCCGGAAGTCCATCGACTCGGCGATGCTCTCCTCGACCAGCGCGGGCCCCCCCGGCTCCTCCATCATCGCCGCGGCAACGTCGCAGCTGGCGATGATCGCGTATTGCGGGCTGGTCGAGCTGTGCATCAGGTAGGCCTCGTTGAAGAGGCTGCGGTCGAGTTTGCGTTCGACCGAATCCTGGACCAGCACCTGCGACGCCTGGCTGATCCCCGCCAGGAGCTTGTGGGTCGACTGCGTCGCGAACACCAGTTGGTCCCTGGGACGCGGCCGGTTCTTGCCCATCGCGTGGAACGTGCCGTAGAACCGGTGGAACGCCGCGTGCGGCAACCACGCCTCGTCGAAGTGCAGGGTGTCGATGTAGCCGTCGAGCGAGTGCTTGATGGTCTCGGTGTTGTAGAGCACGCCGTCATAGGTGCTCTGCGTGAGGGTCAGGATGCGCGGCTTGACCTTTTCCGCGTCGACCCCCGCCAGCAGCGGGTTGGCGGCGATCTTGCGGCGTATCGCCTCGGGCGAAAATTCGCTCTGCGGAATGGGGCCGATGATGCCGTAGTGGTTGCGGGTCGGGCGCATGAAGACCGGCACCGCCCCCGTCATCACGATCGCATGCAGGATCGACTTGTGGCAGTTGCGGTCCACCACCACCACGTCGCCAGGGGCCACCGCGTGGTGCCACACCATCTTGTTCGACGTGCTGGTGCCATTGGTCACGAAAAAACAGTGGTCGGCATTGAAGATGCGGGCCGCGTTGCGTTCGCTCTGCGCGATCGGCCCGGTGTGGTCGAGCAGTTGCCCGAGTTCGTCGACCGAATTGCAAACGTCCGCGCGCAGCATGTTCTCGCCGAAAAACTGGTGGAACATCCGGCCGACCGGACTTTTCAGGAAGGCGACCCCCCCGGAGTGGCCTGGGCAGTGCCAGGAGTAGGAGCCGTCTTGCGCATAGTCGACCAAGGCCTTGAAGAAGGGCGGCGCCAGCCCGTCCATGTAGCTCTTGGCTTCGCGGATGATGTGCCTGGCCACGAATTCCGGCGTGTCCTCGAACATGTGTATGAACCCGTGCAACTCACGCAACACGTCGTTCGGCAGGTGTTGCGACGTGCGGGTCTCGCCATACAGGTAGATCGGAACTTCCGAATTCTTGAACCGCACCTCCTGGATGAACTTGCGCAGGTTCAGCACCGCCGGGTCGATTTCCGGCCCCGGCGTGAACTCTTCGTCGTCGATCGACAGGATGAACGCGCTGGCGCGGCTTTGCTGCTGCGCGAACTGCGACAGGTCGCCGTAGCTGGTCGCCCCCAGCACCTCGAAGCCCTCGCTTTCGATCGCCGCGGCCAGCGCCCGAATTCCCAGGCCCGAGGTGTTTTCGGATCGAAAGTCTTCGTCGATGATGACGATGGGGAAGTTGAAACGCAGCATGGCGCGGGGCCGGCCGGGGCCGTGGAAATGATTCGGAGCGCGAAGTGTAGGGCCAGCGAAAGCGCCCCACCGCCCGCTCGCCCTACACTCCCTCACCCTGGCTCCTGGGCTCTCCGGCATGACGCTTTCGATCGTGACCACGTGGTGGATCGCCGCCGGCCTCGCCGTCGCGGCTGAGCTGGCAACCGGCAGCTTCTACCTCCTGATGATCGCGCTCGGCCTCGCCGCCGGCGGCCTGACCGCGCTGTTCGGCGCCGCCAGCAGCGTCCAGCTCCTCGTCGCGGCGCTGGTGGCCTGCGGCGCCACGGCACTTCTCTACTGGAGGCGCAGTCGACTGCCGGCATCCCAGCCCGCCCGCTCCAACCGCGACGTCAACCTCGACATCGGCGAGCCGGTCCACGTGGTGGCCTGGGCCGACGACCGCACCGCCCGGGTGCCCTACCGCGGGTCGGTGTGGTCTGCCCGGCTCGCGCCCGGCGCCCTGCCCGCACCCGGCCTCTACCGCGTGAGCGCGGTCGAAGGCAACTGGCTGGTGCTGGCGCCCGCCTGACGCTCCCGACCCCTGCCCCCTGATACGACCAACCGGACCCCCCCATGGAAGTCGCCCTCGTCATCGCCATCATCGCCATCCTGATCGTCGTGCGGGCGATCAAGATCGTGCCGCAACAGCACGCGTGGGTCATCGAAAAGCTGGGCAAGTACGACCGCACCCTCACCCCGGGCCTGAAATTCGTCGTGCCGTTCATCGAACGCGTGGCCTACAAGCATTCGCTCAAGGAAGTGCCGCTCGACGTCCCCAGCCAGGTCTGCATCACGCGCGACAACACCCAGCTGCAGGTCGACGGCATCATCTACTTCCAGGTCACCGACCCGATGCGCGCCAGCTACGGGTCGAGCAACTACATCCAGGCCATCACCCAGCTCGCACAGACCCTGCTGCGCTCGGTGATCGGCAAAATGGAACTCGACAAGACCTTCGAGGAACGCGACCACATCAACATGTCGGTCGTCGCCGCCCTCGACGAGGCCGCGACCAACTGGGGCGTCAAGGTCCTGCGCTACGAAATCAAGGACCTGACCCCGCCCGCCGCCATCCTTCACTCGATGCAGGCCCAGATCACCGCGGAACGCGAAAAACGTGCGCTCATCGCCGCCAGCGAAGGACGCAAGCAGGAACAGATCAACATCGCCACCGGCGAGCGCGAAGCCTTCATCGCCCGCTCCGAAGGCCAGCGCCAAGCCGAGATCAACAAGGCCCAGGGCGAAGCCGCCGCCATCGTGGCGGTGGCCGACGCCACCGCCGACGCCATCCGCAAGATCGCCCAGGCCATCTGCCAACCCGGCGGCGAGCAAGCCGTGCAGCTCAAGGTCGCCGAAAAGGCGGTCGACGCCTATGCCCAGTTGGCGCAAAAGAACAACACCATGATCGTGCCCGGCAACATGACCGAGGTGTCCGCCCTGGTGGGCACGGCCATGGCCCTGATGAAGGGCAAGATCACCCCCGGAACCGCCTGATCCCCCCTCTGGAGTGACCGATGGCCTTCAACGTCCTGGGCTCTGCGCTCGTGCCCTGTTCCTACGATCCGCTGACGGGTTTTTTTCGGGACGGCTGCTGCAATTCCGACGAAACCGACACCGGCAGCCACGTCGTCTGCGTCAAGGTCGACGCCGCGTTCCTGGCCTTCTCCGCCAGCCGCGGCAACGACTTGTCCACGCCGCGCCCCGAAGCCCGCTTCCGCGGCCTGCGGCCCGGCGACCGCTGGTGCCTGTGCGCGCTGCGCTGGCGCGAAGCCTACGACAACGGCCACGCCCCCTCCGTCATCCTCGAGTCCACCCACGAACGCGCACTCGACCTCATCCCCTTCGCCTGGCTCCAGTCTCACGCCCTCCACACACTGGGCTAAACTCGCCGGCTCCGGAGAGATGGATGAGCGGTTTAAGTCGCACGCCTGGAAAGCGTGTGAGGGTTAATAGCCCTCCGCGGGTTCGAATCCCGCTCTCTCCGCCAGAAAGCTAGGAAATACGGGCCGTTGCGGCCCGTTTTGACTTCCTACACTTTCCGACGCCAAGAACGTCGGGTGTTGGTACGCCGCCATCGGGCCGGCGACGCCCCCGCCTCACGCGGCGGTGGCTCTCTTCGCAACGGCCCGGACAATTTCTGTGCGGAGCGCGTCCACGTCAAGGGGCTTGGCCACCAAGGCGTCGAAGCCCGCCTCGAGCGCTGGGTCCTGTCCGACGCGCGGGCCATGCCAGAGAGCGCGACGAGCGCAAGCGCGCGTGCGTTCTCCACCCCTGAGGCCGCGCGCGCCGAAGGCGGCCGGCCCGTCAGGCTCGTCGTCTACGACCAACAGGCTCCGCCCTCGCAGGCTTGGCGCCGCCGCCAAAATTGGCAGATTGGGCAACTCGCTGTCCAGCGGTTTCGCTGCCCACGATCGACAGTGGATTCGCGCGATATGCTTGGCACGTTTGCAGCTGGATCAGCGAACTTGCAGTTCCCGCACATGCCAGCACGTTCATGGTCGTGCCAGACAGCAGGCTTGTGGGCCGGGCCCGATCCGGCGGACTCGGCTCATTCACTGTGATCGACAAACCCCATCTGCATGGCGTTCATGCGGCCGCCGTGCACCGTCAACTTAGCGAACGCTTGGTCGATTCCCTGCAAATCGGCCGGCGTAAGCCGCAGGTTGAGGGCCTGCAGGTTCTCCTGGAAGTGCGCTGGATTGCGAGTACCCGGAATCGGCACGATCCAAGGCTTTTGCGCCAGCAACCATGCCATTGCCACTTGCACGGGCGTTGCATCCTTCTGCTGAGCGACGTGCTTCAACAGATCGACCAACGGTCGGTTCGCGGCGATGTTCGTTGACGAGAACCGGTCGAAGCCTGAGCGCAGGTCGGTCTTGGGATCGAACGTCGTGTTCGCGTCGATCTTGCCGGTCAGGTAGCCCATGCCCACAGGTCCCCACGGCACGAAGCCGATGCCCAACTCCTCGCAAGCCTGCAGCACGCCGTTTTGCTCAGGGTCGCGATTCATCACCGAATACTCGGTTTGCACGGCAGTCACCGGTTGCACAACGTGTGCGCGGCGGATGGTTCTGGCGCTCGCCTCCGACAGCCCGAAGTGCAGCACCTTGCCTTGTGCGATCAGGTCCTTGATCGTGCCGGCAACATCCTCGATCGGAACCGCCGGGTCAACGCGGTGCTGGTAGTACAGGTCAATGCGGTCGGTCCGCAGGCGCTTCAGCGATGTCTCGACCACCTTTCTGATGTGGTCCGGTCGACTGTTCAGCGCGCCCTTGTTGTCCATGTCGAAGCCGAACTT
>JALYHO010000061.1 GCA_030776545.1 Pseudomonadota bacterium
CGATCGGGGCGTGGCTCGGCCCCTGCATCGGGCCCGCGCGTTTCGAGGTCGGTCCGGAGGTGGTGGAGGCTTGCGGCGGGCCGTCGGACCGGTTCGTTCCCGGTCAGCCGGGCAAATGGTTCGCCGACCTGGCCGGCCTGGCCGCGGATCGCCTGCGGGCAGCCGGCGTCAAGACGATCAGCGCCGACCGGTGGTGTACCGCGACCGACCGCTCACGGTTCTTCTCGTATCGGCGGGATCGCCTCACCGGTCGCCAGGCCGCCCTGGTCTGGATCGACCCGCGGCCGAGCGTCTGAGAGGAGCGCTTCCCGGGCCTTGCGACGTCGCCGCCGCGCCGGGGTGAAAAAAAGGTAGCCCACGATGGCCAGTGGAAGCACGCCGTAGAACACCCATGTGGCCAAGGCGCCGAGCCACGTCCCCTGGGTGCTCGTCGCTTCGACGACGGCCACCACCGAGACGACGTACAGCCACGCGATGGCCACCAGCGGCATCAGCAACCCCTCCCGGTGGTATGCCTTGATATGAAACAGGGCTTCATCATGCGATATAAACAGCAACTCGGTCGCGGCTATGCAAAGCGTGCAGACTGACGTAGAAAGGCGGGGCGGTCCGCAGCCTGTACCCACCACCGATTCCGCCGAGGAGACCCATTGAACGACAAGCAAGATTCTGCGGTCCCGGCGGCCGACCCCGCTGCCGGCATGGCCGCGCTCGGTGCCGAGTTGACCGAGGCGTGGAAGTCGTTGTCCGGCCTCGGGGTCCCCGGCGCGCGCCTGGCCGAACTGCAAAAGGGCTACCTCGAGGCGTCGAGCGCGATCTGGAATCAGAGCTTGCATGCGCAGGCGCCCGCGCTCCCGGATCGGCGGTTCGGTGCGACCGATTGGGCCGTGCATCCGGTCAATGCCTACATGGCGCAGATGTACCTGCTCAATGCCCGCACCCTGACCGAACTGGCGGAGAGCCTCGAGGGCGACGAGAAAACCCGCCGGCGCATCCGCTTTGCGGTCCAGCAGTGGGTCGATGCGGCCGCGCCGAGCAACTATCTGGCGCTCAACCCGGAAGCCCAGCGCAAGGCCCTCGAATCGCGCGGCGAGAGCATCGCCCTCGGCATGAAGCACCTGCTGGACGACCTGCGCCACGGACACGTGTCGCAAACCGACGAAAGCGTGTTCGAGATCGGTCGCAACGTCGCCACGAGCGAAGGCGCGGTCGTGTTCGAGAACGAGTTGTTCCAGCTGATCGAATACAAGGCGTTGACGCCGAAGGTCTACGAACGGCCGATGCTGTTCGTGCCGCCCTGCATCAACAAGTTCTACATCCTCGACCTGCAGGCCGAAAACTCGCTGATCCGTTACACCGTCGAGCAAGGCCACCGACTCTTCGTGATCAGCTGGCGCAACGCGGACGACAGCATCAAGACCCGCACCTGGGACGACTACATCGAGGCCGCGGTGATGCGCGCGATCGGACTGGTGCAGGACATCACCGGCAGCGAGCGCATCAATACCCTGGGCTTTTGCATCGGCGGAACCTTGCTCGCCACCGCGCTGGCGGTGCTTGCGGCGCGCGGCTCGAAACCCGCCGCCAGCGTGACGCTCCTGACCACTTTCCTCGATTTTCGCGACACCGGCGTGCTCGACATCTTCGTCGACGAGGCCATGGTGCAGATGCGCGAACTGACGCTGGGCCCCGGGAGCCCGGGAGGCGGCGGGCTGCTCAAGGGCCAGGAACTGGCGACCACCTTCAGTTTTCTGCGCCCCAACGACCTGGTGTGGAACTATGTCGTGGGCAACTACCTGAAGGGCGAAACGCCGCCGCCGTTCGACCTGCTCTACTGGAACAGCGACAGCACCAACCTGCCGGGACCGATGTACTGCTGGTATTTGCGCCACACCTACCTCGAGAACAACCTGGTGCAGCCAGGGAAATTGACGGTGTGCGGCGAGGCACTCGACCTGCGACGGGTCGACGCGCCCGCCTATGTGTACGGATCGCGCGACGACCACATCGTGCCCTGGGCGGGCGCCTACCTGAACACCCAGGTACTTGGCGGCAAGAGTCGCTTCGTGCTCGGCGCCTCCGGGCACATCGCCGGCGTGATCAACCCTCCGGCCAAGAAAAAACGCAGTCACTGGATCGGTGCCGGCGCTGCCTTGCCCGCAGACCCGCAGGCCTGGCTCGCGCGAGCCGCCGAGCATCCGGGCAGCTGGTGGCCGGACTGGTCGAAATGGCTCGGCGGATTCGGCGGCAGGCTGGTCGCCGCGCCGCGGGCACCGGGAAGCAAAAAATTCCCGCGCATCGAAGCGGCCCCCGGCCGCTATGTCAAGCAAAAAGCCGTGTAGGGCCGCCAGGCCGCTCGAGCGGCGTTCGCCCCTTGTTTTGTTCGTCCACTTGAGACCGGAGAATCCAAATGTCCACCGATATCGTGATCGTCGCCGCCGCCCGCACCGCCGTTGGCAAGTTCGGCGGGACCCTCGCCAAGATACCCGCGCCCGAGCTGGGCGCCACGGTCGTCGTCGACCTGCTGCGCCGGTCGGGGCTGTCGGGCGAGCAGATCGACGAACTGATCTTCGGCCAGGTCCTCACCGCGGGCTCGGGCCAGAACCCGGCACGCCAGACGGTCATCAAGGCCGGTCTTCCGCAGCGCGTGCCCGGGCTCACCATCAACGCGGTCTGCGGCTCCGGGCTCAAGGCGGTGATGCTGGCGGCCCAGGCGATCCGCGACGGTGATTCCGACATCATCATCGCCGGCGGCCAGGAAAGCATGAGCCTGGCGCCCCACGTGCTGCCCGGATCGCGCGACGGCATGCGCATGGGCGACTGGAAGCTGGTCGACTCGATGATCGTCGACGGTCTGTTCGACGTCTACAACAAGTACCACATGGGGGTGACCGCCGAAAACGTCGCCAAAACGTACGACATCAGCCGCGACAAGCAAGATGCCCTGGCGCTCGCTTCGCAGCAAAAGGCGGCAGCGGCGCAGGAAGCCGGGCGGTTCAAGGACGAGATCGTTCCCGTCAGCATCGCGCAAAAGAAGGGCGACCCGATCGTCTTCGCCGCCGACGAATTCATCAACAGGAAGACCAGCGCCGAGGCCCTGGCCGGGCTGCGCCCGGCGTTCGACAAGACCGGCACCGTGACGGCTGGCAACGCCTCCGGCCTCAACGACGGCGCGGCCGGGGTGGTCGTGATGACCGCCGCGAAGGCGGCGCAGCTGGGCCTGCAGCCGCTCGCCCGCATCGCCAGCTACGCCACGGTGGCGCTCGACCCGAGCATCATGGGCATGGGACCGGTGCCCGCTTCCCGCAAAGCCCTGGAGCGCGCCGGATGGAAGGCCCAGGACCTCGACCTGCTCGAAATCAACGAGGCGTTCGCGGCCCAGGCCTGCGCCGTCAACAACGAAATGGGATGGGATACCTCCAAGGTCAACGTCAACGGCGGTGCCATCGCCATCGGTCACCCGATTGGTGCGTCCGGTTGTCGCATTCTGGTGACGCTGCTGCACGAAATGCATCGCCGGAACGCCAAGAAGGGGCTGGCGTCGCTCTGCATCGGCGGTGGCATGGGCGTTGCACTGTGCGTGGAGCGATGAGCGCGCGCAGCGCCGCCGTGGCCCGGACGTGACCGGTTCCCGGCGAGGTGGCTTGCGGCCACCTGCCAGCGCGCGCCCGCAGGCCGTACACGGAGGTTACTCATGAGCCAGAAAATTGCCTACATCACCGGAGGCATGGGTGGCATCGGCACCCGGATGTGTCAGCGTCTCTACAAGGACGGCTTCAAGGTCATCGCCGGTTGCGGGCCGAGCCGCGACCACGCGAAATGGCTGGCCGAGCAGGCCGCGCTCGGCTTCACGTTCCACGCCTCGGTCGGCAACGTCGGCGATTGGGAGTCGACCGTCAGCGCCTTTCAGCAGGTGCGCGAAGCGCATGGCCCGATCGACGTTCTGGTCAACAATGCCGGCATCACCCGTGACGGCATGTTTCGCAAAATGAGCCGCGCCGATTGGGATGCGGTGATCGAGACCAACCTGACCAGTCTGTTCAATGTCACGAAACAGGTCATCGACGACATGGTCGACCGCAATTGGGGTCGCATCGTCAACATCAGTTCGGTCAACGGCGAAAAAGGCCAGTTCGGGCAGACCAACTATTCCGCCGCGAAGGCGGGCATGCACGGCTTCACGATGGCGCTGGCGCAGGAGGTCGCGAGCAAGGGCGTGACGGTCAACACCGTGAGCCCGGGCTATATCGCGACGGACATGGTGCGCTCGATCCGCCAGGACGTGCTCGACAAGATCATCTCCGGCATACCGGTGCGCCGGCTCGGCACCCCGGACGACATCGCCTCGATCGTGTCGTGGGTCGCCTCCGACGAATCGGGGTTCGCGACCGGTGCCGATTTTTCGGTCAACGGCGGCTTGCACATGGGCTAGCGTGGCGCGGGGCGGCGCCTCAGAACGCGTGGCCCACGTCGAGCAAAGCCAGGACGCCGAGCACGGCGAAGATCGTGGCCGCGATTCGGTGCATCCACGTCATCGAGAAGCGTCCGGCCAGGCGCTCGCCGATGAAGACGGCGGGCACATCGGCGATCAGCATGCCGAGCGTGGTGCCGGCCACCACCGCCACCAGGTCGTGGTAGCGCGCCGCCAGCGCGACGGTCGCGATCTGGGTCTTGTCGCCCATTTCGGCCAGGAAAAAACCGATCACGGTGGTGCCGAACACGCCGAACCGTTTCGGCAAGGCGTCGACGTCGCCTGCCTTGTCCGGCACCAGCACCCACACCGCCATCGCCAGGAAGGCGGTGCCGATCACCCAACGCAACCAGACCGGGCCGAGCGCGTGCGCGACCCAGCCCCCGATCAGACCCGCCGTGGCGTGATTGACCACCGTGGCGACGAAAATGCCGACGATGATGGGAACCGGTCGGCGGAATTTGACCGCCAGCAGCATCGCGAGCAACTGCGTCTTGTCGCCCATTTCGCCGAGCGCGACCACGCCGGTCGACACCAGAAATGCTTCCATCAGGAGTCTCGGGTTTGAGGTGAAGAGGCGTCGACGGCCTTACATGGACTCGGGCTCGAGGGCGGCATCGGCCGCTGCCTCCAGGCTGGCAGGCGTGCCGTCCCAGGTCAGCCGCCGGGTGGCCTCGGATATGCCGGGAAAGTTGCGCTCTTGCGAACGCGCATAGATCGGGTCGTAGTGCTGGGCCAGAAGCTCCCGCACCACCTCGGCGGTGCGGCCGGCACGGGCGGTGGCCTGCCAGGCATTGACGAGCTCGTGTCCGCGGGTGCCGCGCAGCGCGTCGAGGCGCCCGCAGAACGACTCGGTGTCGTCCACGAAGTGCGGGTACTCGGCCAGCAGCAAGGACACCCGTCGGTCGAGCTCGAGTTCGAGGGGCAGGCACGCGCCGGCCCGCATGCGCTCGATGAGCATCGCGGGCACCCGCAGGTCGCCGACTTTCTTGCTCTCGCTTTCCACGTGGACAGGCTGCAGCGGGTCCAGGCGGCGCAGCGCGTCCCAGATGCGGGACTCGAACTGCTTTTGGCCGGGCTGCGGGCTTCCGGGTACCTGGCCCAGTACCGAGCCGCGGTGGTTGGCCAGGGCTTCCAGGTCGATGACCTGCGCACCGCGGGCCTGCAGCACGCGCAGCAAGCGACTCTTGCCGGACCCGGTCGGCCCGCAGATCACGCGGAACCGGAACTGCGCCGGCAGCACGTCGAGCGCGGCGACGACAGCGCGCCGGTACGCCTGGTAGCCGCCTTCGAGACGGTGCACCCGAAAGCCGATCTGGTCGAGCACTTGCGCGAGGGCGCCGCTGCGCGTTCCGCCTCGCCAACAGTAGACCAGCGGCTGCCAGCTCCGGGGCTTGTCGATGACTTCGCGCTCGATGTGCCGGGCAATGTTGCGCGCCGCCATGGCCGCCCCCCGCTTGCGGGCCAGGAAGGGCGAGGTCTGGACGTACTCGGTGCCGACGATGCGGCGCTCCTCGTCATCGAGGGTGGGCCAGTTGACGGCACCGGGCAGGCGGTCGAGCGCGTATTCGCTCTCGGATCGCGCGTCGATGACGCTGCTGAATTCGTCCAGGCGGGGCAAGGCGTCGGCAGCCGACAACGTCAGGAT
>JALYHO010000062.1 GCA_030776545.1 Pseudomonadota bacterium
GGTGAGGGCCAGGCGGGGGCCGCGAGCGGCGCCCTCGGGGGCCGGGGCGGCGGGCAGGACCGGGGTGTCGGATGTCGGCATCGGGAAGGCCATGCCCTGCCCGTTTTCGCGCGCGTAGATGGCGATCACGTGGTCGATGGGGACGATGATCTCCCGCGACGAGCCCCCGAACCTGGCCTTGAATTCGATCGCTTCATTGCCGAGCTTGAGCGCGCTGGTGGCTTCGAAACCGACGTTGAGGACGATCTCGTTGTTCTTCACGTACTCGGCGGGGACCTGGACCTGGGCGTCGACGAAGACCGCGACATAAGGCGTGAAGCCGTTGTCGGTGCACCAGTCGTGCAGGGCCCGGATCAGGTAGGGCCGGGTCGAGGAACCTGCCGTGGTCGGCGCGATCGGGGGAGAGCTCATGGCGGTCGACGCTTATTTGCGCATCACCTTTTCGGACGGCGTCAGCGCCTCGATGTAGGCCGGGCGCGAAAAGATGCGCTCGGCGTATTTGAGCAGCGGGACGGCATTCTTGGACATGTCGATGCCATAGTAGTCCAGCCGCCACAGCAAGGGGGCGATCGCGACGTCGAGCATGGAGAAGTCGTCGCCGAGCATGTATTTGTTCTTCAGGAAGATCGGAGCCAGCTGGGTCAGGCGGTCCCGAATCTGCGAACGGGCTTTCTCGAGCTGCTTGTCGGTGCCTTTGACGCCGCGCGACTCGAGCATGTTCACGTGAGCGAAGAGCTCTTTCTCGAAATTGAACAGGAACAAGCGCACCCGGGCGCGGGCGACCGGGTCGCCGGGCATCAATTGGGGGTGCGGAAAGCGCTCGTCGATGTACTCGTTGATGATGTGCGACTCGTACAGGATGAGATCGCGCTCGACCAGGATCGGGACCTCGTTGTAGGGGTTCATCAACGCGATGTCTTCGGGCTTGGCGAAAAGGTCGACGTCGCGAATCTCGAAGTCCATGCCTTTTTCGAACAGGACGAAGCGGCAGCGGTGCGAGTAGGGGTCGGTGGTTCCGGAATAAAGCACCATCATGGCGGCGATCCTTGGGGTTGGGGCGTCGTTTCGAATCAACGAGACGGCGCGCACGAAATGAGAACGCAGTGGTCAGCCCGGACAGGCCCGCCACTGCGCGCGGTGCCCGCGACCCCTTGCGGGGTCCCGGGCGGGGACGTTATTTCACGTCTTTCCAGTAAGAGGCGTTCAAACGCCAGGTACAAATTGTCAACACGCCGAGGAACAACAACACCCAGACACCGATCCGGACCCGCTTTTCCTGGGCCGGCTCGCTCATCCACTGCAGGTAGGCGACCAGGTCGCCGACCGACTCGTCGAAACCACGTTCGTCCAGCGTCCCGGGGGTGACGCGCTCGAACCCTTCGAAGCGGTGTTCGGTGCGGCTCGGGTCGTGCTCGTCCTTCTCGTCGACGAACTTGGCGGTGCGCATGCCTTGCAGCTGCCAGAGCACATTGGGCATGGCGACGTCTGGAAACGCCATGTTGTTCCAGCCCGTCGCCTTGGTGTCGTCGCGATAGAACGTGCGCAAGTAGGTGTAGAGGTAGTCGGCGCCGGTGCCCTTGCCCAACTCGGTGCGGGAGCGCGCGATGAGCGTCAGGTCGGGAGGCGCCGCGGCGAGCCAGTCCTTGGCCTGCTTGGGATCGAGGGCGACCTTCATGGTGTCGCCGACCTTGTCGGTGGCGAAGAGCAGGTTCTGCTTGATCTGGTCGTCACCGAGGCCGATGTCGTGCATGCGGTTGTAGCGCATGTAGGTGGCCGAATGGCAATTCAGGCAGTAATTGACGAAGAGCTTGGCCCCGTGCTGGAGGGCGGCCATGTCGGAGAGCTTCTCGACCGGGAACTTGTCCCAGGCGTAGCCTTCCTCGTCGGCCAACGCAGGCAGGGTGGCGCCGAACGCGAGCAGCAGGATCAGGATGATTTTTTTCATGCGCGGTACTCCGGGGCTGCAGTCAGTGGGCCGCGTAGACGACGCGATCGGGCACCGGCCGAAAGGTGCCCATGCGGCTCCACCAGGGCATCAACAGGAAAAATCCGAAATAGACCAGCGTGCCGAGCTGCGAGACATAGTTGAAGAATGGCGACGGCGGCTTGGTTCCGATGTAACCCAGCACCAGGAAAAAGAACACGAACACGCCGTAGAGGGCCTTGTGCCATTGCGGGCGGTAGCGGATCGACCGGGCCAGGCTCCGGTCCAGCCAGGGAAGGAAGAAGAGCACGATGACCGCGCCGCCCATCACCACCACACCCCAGAATTTCGCGTCGAACGTCTTGAGCAGGGCCACGGCGACGAGTGCGGCGATCGCGACGACGAGTTTTCCGCGGGTGCTGAAACCGCCCCGCAGGATCGCCAGCACGGCCCCGATCGCCAGGATCGCGGCCAGCACGTCGACCATCACGTCGGTGGTGGCGCGCAGCATCGAATAAAACGGCGTGAAGTACCAGACCGGGGCGATGTGCAGGGGGGTCTTGAGCGAATTGGCCTCGATGAAGTTGTTGGACTCGAGGAAATAGCCGCCCCCCTCGGGAACGAAGAACAGCACGGCGGTGAAGATCATCAGGAAGACACTCACCGCATAGAGGTCGTGCACGGTGTAGTAGGGGTGGAACGGGATGCCGTCGAGCGGGTGACCGGCGGCGTTCTTGTTCGCCTTGATCTCGATCCCGTCCGGGTTGTTCGAGCCCACCTCGTGCAGCGCGATGATGTGCGCCGCCACCAGGCCGAGCAGGACCAGCGGCACCGCGATCACGTGGAAGCTGAAGAAGCGGTTCAGCGTGGCGTCGCCGACGACGTAGTCGCCACGGATGAGCAAGGCCAGGTCGGGGCCGATGAAAGGCACCGCGGAGAACAGGTTCACGATCACCTGGGCGCCCCAGTAACTCATCTGGCCCCAGGGCAGCAAATAGCCCATGAAGGCCTCGGCCATCAGGCACAGGAAAATGCCGCACCCGAACAGCCACACCAGTTCCCTGGGCTTGCGGTAGGAGCCGTACAGGAGGCCGCGGAACATGTGCAGGTAGACGACGATGAAGAACGCGCTGGCACCGGTCGAGTGCATGTAGCGGATGATCCAGCCGCCCGGCACGTCGCGCATGATGTATTCGACCGAGGCGAATGCCATCCCGGCGTCGGGCTTGTAGTTCATCACCAGGAAAATGCCGGTGACGATCTGGATCACGAGCACCAGCAAGGCCAGCGAGCCGAACACGTACCAGAAATTGAAGTTCTTCGGCGCGTAGTACTCGCCGAGGTGGTCGTTGTAGAGCTTGGACAGCGGGAAGCGGTTGTCGACCCAGTTCAACAGCTTTTGCGGCGCGGTCGCGTGGGCGGGGGCTTCGTGGTATTCGGCCATGTCGTCTGGTACTCCTGGGTGCCGTCTCGTGCCTGGGTTCTGGGGGGCGATGCTCGGGGTCGTGATCGGCGGGAGGTGCGCGGCACCGTCCACCCGGACGACGTTCAGGCCTTCTTGCTTTCGCCGACGAGGATGCGCGTGTCTGAGAGGTATTGGTAAGGTGGCACCTCGAGGTTGTCGGGGGCCGGCTTGTCCTTGAAGACGCGACCGGACATGTCGAAGGTGGAGCCGTGGCAGGGGCAGAGGAATCCGCCCGGCCAGTCGCTGGGCAGCGACGGCTGGGGGCCGGGGACGAACTTGTCGCCAGGCGAGCAGCCGAGGTGGGTGCAGATGCCGATCACGACCAGGTATTCGGGCTTGAGCGCGCGCGTGTCGTTCTGGAGTTCGGGCGGCGTGGCGGAGAAGTTGCTGCGCTGCGACCGGGGATCGGCGAGCTCGGCGTCGTTCTTGGCCAGGGCCGCGAGTTGCTCGGGCGTGCGGCGCACGATCCAGACCGGCTTGCCGCGCCATTCGACCGTCATCTTCTCACCCGGCGCGAGGTGGCCGATGTCGGCCTCGACCGCGGCGCCTGCCGCGCGGGCGCGCTCCGAGGGTTCGAAGCTGGAGACGAACGGGGTGGCGACGAACCCGGCCCCGACCGCACCCATGCAGCTCGAGGCGATGATCCAGGTCCGCTTGCTGTTGTCGATGGTCTGCTCGCTCATGGGGCCACTCTTGCGGGTTGCTGGCTTCGCGGTCGCAGGCAGTCTGGGAACTCTCTCATCGGTCGCTCTCCGGGGTCTCGAACGGATACGGATCTGGGCAACCCGGGATTCTAGCGGACGTGTCAAGGTGCTTGACTTCGCGCAACTCGCGGGAATACTACGCGCGGCCCGGGAGCCATCGCGCGCTCGGCCTCGACCCCCTCACGGAGAAAGCCGACATGTCATTCGCGTCCGAATTCAAGCAGTTCGCCCTGAAAGGCAACGTGGTCGACCTCGCGGTCGGCGTCATCATCGGCGCGGCCTTCGGAAAGATCGTCGACTCGATCGTCAAAGACCTGATCATGCCGGTCGTGGGCCGCATTTTCGGCGGCCTGGATTTTTCCAACTACTTCGTGATGTTGGCGAGCCCGCCGGCGGGCTACAACGGCCCCATGACCTACGAGGCGCTGACCAAAGCCGGCGTGCCTTTGTTCGCTTACGGGAATTTCATCACCGTGGCGATCAATTTCATCATCCTGGCTTTCATCATTTTCATGATGGTGCGTCAGATCAATCGGCTCAAACTCGCCGAAGCGCTCAAGCCGGCCGCGGCCGCCCCGGTCACGCCCGAGGACGTCATGCTGCTGCGGGAAATCCGCGATTCGCTGCGCCGCTGAAGGCGTGCCGGCGCGGTAGGGGCTCGGCCGCGCCCCAGGTCGTTTGCGGCTCGGACGCCTGCCGCGGGGGCCCGAGGCGTGGAGCAAGACCGGTTTTGCCCCGGTTATTTGGGTACATACTGGCGCCGCCCGCGCTAGGCTAGGAGCCCGCGCCAGACGCGGCTGTCTCCTTCCACTCCCGAGATGAATCCTCACGACCCTCACCTCGCGACCGCGCTGAACGCCGCCACTCACCAGGTTCGGGCGACCCTGGCGGTCGTGGTTGCGCGCGTCTCGGACAGCCTGGGCGTGCTGTCGCAGTCGGCCACGCGGATTGCCGAACGCGACTTGATGAACAGCACGCAGTTCGAGCTGCGCCGCAATGTCGGCGCGCTGCAGCGGGTGTTCGAGCGCGAGCTGGGCGAGCGGGTGGCCCAGGAGCTGACCCCCCCGGAGCCGTCCCATCGCTCCCGCAGCAGCGGAGGCTGGCAAACGCTCAGCCTGGTCGACGACCACGAGATGGAAGAGCGCATGTTTTCCGATCGGATCGGCCAGGTGATCGGCCACGCCTGCGAGGCCGAGCTGCGCGAGCTGGCCGCCTACATGGGCGCGCTCTTGCGGACCGGGCGGGCGGACCAGGATCGCAACCCGCTGCGCGCCGAGGTGATCGGAACCGCGCTCTACCGCGCGATCGAAGCGGTATCGCCCAGCCCCGAGGCCCGCAAACTTCTGGTCCGGGAACTCGGCACCGCACTGTCGAAGGCGATGCCCGAGTGCTACACCCAGATCATCCGGGGTCTGCAGCAGCGCGGCGTCCAGCCGGTCGAACTGTCGGTGCACCAGCTGGACGGCCCGGGCTACCAGTTGCCCGGCATCAACTCGGCCTACCAGAGCCTGGACAGCACCCATGGCCTGCACAGCGAATTCGATCCCCGCCAGGGTCTGGCAGGCGGGAGCAGCACCGGCTACGGACAGCGCTCCCTGCGCGGCACCGGATCCGGGGCGGGCGGCTTCGACGGCTCGGGGGCGGGGCCGAGCCAGGGGTCGGGCTCTCGCTCCGGCGTCTCGACCCACTCCGGCTCGACCTCGACCCGGTCGGGATTGTCGGCACGGCAGGCCGACGCTCAACTCATGGCCTTGCTCCGCCACCTGAGCGCCGGCGCCAGCCTGGTCGGCGAGTTCGACGCCCTCTCGGCCGCCCTGCCCCTGGACGGCCCCGGAACCGGCGCCGCCTCGGGGGGCGATGCCGGGGACGCGCACGCCCACGCGCCGAGACTGACCGGCTTGATGGCGGTGAACCTGATCCGGGCGCACCGCGAGGAATTGCTGCAGGCGTCCAACGGCAAGCTCGATCACATGGTGATCGACGTCGTCGGCAGCTTGTTCGACCAGATCCTGTCGGACCCGAAGGTGCCGCCGCAAATGGCACGCCAGATCGCCCGGCTGCAACTGCCGGTGTTGCGGGTCGCGCTCAACGACGCGAGCTTTTTCTCATCGCGGCGTCACCCGGTGCGGCGCTTCGTCAACCGGATCGCGTCGCTGGCCTGCGCATTCGACGATTTCGACGCCGGACCCGGCAAGCTCTTTCTCGACCGGGTGCGCGAACTGGTGCAGGAAATCGTCGAGGGCGATTTCGACCAGATCGAGGTCTACACCGCCAAGCTGGCGCTGCTCGAGGGATTCATCGCCGAGCAGTCCCAGGCCGAAGCGCAGCGGCAAGGCACGGCCACGACGCTGGGCGACAAGGAGGTCGAGCTGCGCCTGCAGCAGCGCTACATGCTGCAACTGCAGGCGGCACTCAAGCCGCTCGGCTTGCCCGACTGGCTGCTCGACTTCCTGGCCCAGGTCTGGAGCCAGGCGCTGGTGCTGGCGGCCAGCCGCGACGGGGCCAGGTCGGACCGTGCCCAGCGCTACCGGCGCGTCGGTCGTGACCTGGTGATGAGCATCCAGCCGAAGGGGTCACCGGCGCTGCGCAAGAAATTCCTGATGCAGCTGCCGCCGCTGATGAAGGACCTGAACGAAGGGCTGGCGCTGGTCGCCTGGCCCGAGCCGGCGCAGCGCGGATTCTTCGGCGTGCTGCTGCCGGCACATGCCGAATCGTTGAAGGCGCCCCCGCAAAGCGAGCTCGACCACAACCTGATGGTCAAGCAGCTCGAAGCGATCTTCGCCACCCCGGTGCCCGGCAGCGAATCCTTGACCCCGAACGATCCCGTCCCCGATCTCGACGCTGACGTCCTGGTGCAACGCTTTTCGCCCGAGGAAGTCCAACGCGTCGGACTGGTGACCGAAAGCGCGGTCGACTGGTCGGGCACCGTCGACATCGATCTCGGCGACGACGCGCCCACGACCGGCCGCGCCTCGATGGGCGAATCGGTGGGCGAGCCCTCCACCGTGTCGGCCGCATTGGCGGCCATCGACATCGACCTGGGGTCGATGCCGCCCGAGCCGTCCGAACCGTCGCGTGGACCTCAGCTGATGGAGCACATCAAGCTCGGCTTCGCGTACCAGATGCACATGAAGGACGAATGGCAGAAAGTGCGCCTCGCGCACGTGAGCGCAGCGCGCAGCTTTTTCGTCTTCACGCGCGGCCGCAAGCACCAGGAAACCATCTCGATGACGGCACGCATGCTGATGCGCATGTGCGAGACCAATCGGTTCCGCGCGGTCGAAAGCAGCTACCTGATGGAGCGCGCCACCCACCGCGCGCGCAAGCAGCTCGCGGCCCTCGGCACGGCCACCCGGCACTGACGAGCCCGGCCGGCTAAGCCGCCAGCTGGCGCGCCATGCGCAGGGC
>JALYHO010000063.1 GCA_030776545.1 Pseudomonadota bacterium
CCAACCGCGGCGCGGTCAGCTGGTACGACTTTGCGCTCATGGCGGCACGGGCGGCCGGCCTCGACCCGGCCGGAGTCCGACCCGTGACGGGCGCTGCGCTCGGCCAGGTCGCCCCGCGGCCCCCCCAGGCCGCACTCGACAGTCGGCGCGGCCGCGTGATGCCGACGCTCGAGCATTCTCTCGCGCGCTATATCGCCGAGCGCGGTCCCGACGTGTTGCCGCAGCCCGAGCGGGCACCCGCTGACCATCGATCCGAGCAACGCGTGGCCTGAAGCGGAGCAGGCGGTCGTCGAGACCGCCTTGCCGCGCTCACACGCCTCCGGCGATGTGGGTCCGCGAGGCCCGGGTCGCCCGGGCGATCTCCTCGATGGGGAATTTCGGTTGGCGGTCGGCGGTCAGCAAGCCGTTCGCCTCCTGGAAGGTGTCGGCGAACTGGGTATAGCAAAAGCCTGCGAACAGGGCGGTGTGGATCACCGTGTCGAGCAGGTCCTGGTATTTTTTCTGAAAGCTTTGCGCATCCAGCGCGGTGGAATAGCCCCACGTGTCGGGCGGCCCGGAGTCTGCCGCGGGTCCGGGTGCGGGTGACACCGGGACCTTGCAGGCGATGCCACCGAACTCGGTCAGCATGATGGGCTGACCGCGATGCGGGTAGCCGTCGAGCGTCAGGATGCGACCCCCCGGGCGGCGTCGATCGAACAGCTGGTCGGACTTGATCTCGGCTCCGTAACGCTGGCGCATGTGGTCCAGGTTGGCGTCGTAGTCGTGGATGCCGATGATGTCGGTGGCGCTGCTTTCCCAACCGTCGTTGCCGATCACCGGGCGGGTCGAGTCGAGGGTCTTGGTGAGGTGGTAGAGGGCCTCGACCGCATGCCGCTGCTTGCCGACCGCGGTGAGTTCGGGCACGCCCCAGCTCTCGTTGAAGGGCACCCACACGATGACGCAGGGGTGGCTGTAGTCGCGCTCGATCGCCTCGGTCCACTCGCGCACGGAGCGCTTGATCGCGGTGCGGGTGAAGCGGTAGGCCGAGGGCATCTCCTCCCAGACCAGGAGGCCGAGCCGATCGGCCCAGTACAGGTAGCGCGGGTCCTCGATCTTCTGGTGTTTGCGCACCCCGTTGAAGCCCATCGCCTTGGCCAGTTCGACGTCGCGCCGGATCGCTTCCTCGCCAGGAGGCGTCATGAAGCTTTGCGGCCAGTAGCCCTGGTCGAGAACCAGGCGCAGGAGATAGGGGCGGCCGTTGAGCATGAAGCGGTCACGCAGCACGTTGACCGAGCGCAGTGCCGTGTACGACTCGAACTCATCGAGCAACTCGTCTCCGCGCCGCAGGCTCACGGTCGCGTCCAGGAGGGTGGGTCGCTCCGGGCTCCAGAGCAGTTCGTTGCGAAAGTCGTCGATGCCGGGGTCCGACAGCACGATGATCCGGTCCACCTCGCGTTGCACCACCTGGTAGCGGTCGCGGGCGAGGACCCGATCGCCATGGCGCAGCGTGATCTCGATCGACAGGTCGTCGACGTAGTCGCCCCCGATGCGGGCCTCGAAGCCGATCGCGAAGCCCTCGACCTGGGGCGTCCAGCGGATTTTCTCGATGTAGGTGCGCGCCACCCGCTCCCACCACACCGTCTGCCAGATGCCGGTGGTGCGGGGGTACCAGATCGAATGGGGCTCCTCTTGCCAGTCTTGTTTGCCACGCGGCTTGGTGAGGTCGTGCGGGTCGTCCTCGGCCAGCACCGTCAGTGTTTGCACGCCCGAGGGGTCGAGCATGCCGCTGATGTCGGCAGCGAAGGGGGTGTGACCGCCCTCGTGGGTGACCGCGAGTTGGCCGTTGACCCAGACCTGGGCCGCGTAGTCGACCGCGCCGAAGCGCAGGATGACCCGGTCCGCGCCGGGCTCGCAATGAAACTCACGTTGGTACCAGCAGGCGTTGTGAAACGTCGTGTCACAGATTCCGCTGGCCTCGGTCTCGGGCGCGAAGGGCACGGTGATCGTCAGCGGCCATTGCGTGACGTCGGCGGGCCGGGTGTAGCGGCGCTCGTTGTCGAAACAAAAGCGCCACGGGCCATTGAGCGAGGTCCATACGCGGCGCTGCAACTGGGGACGGGGGTAGGCGAATTCCAAGCGATCTCCTTGTACTGTGAATTGCGGCCACGCACCTGCCGACGCCGCCGCCATCATGGGGGTCAGTATGGCCTCGCCGGTCCGGTTCTGCCAAGCGATTCGTGGGTCCGAAAAGCAGGCGACGAGTCGCTGCGACGGTCTGCCGCTAGGCGCCCGCCGGGAAGGCGAACGTGAACGCCGTGCCGTCGTCCGCGCTCGAGCGCACGCTCACCGTTCCGCGGTGCGCCAGCGCGATCGCCCGGACGATGAAGAGCCCCAGACCCACGCTGCGCGCCGGACTTCCGTCCACCGCGCCGCGAACCATGGGCTCGAAGATGGCGCCGAGCGATTCGGCAGACAGGGGTTGGCCGTCGTTGTGTACGCAGACGCTGGCCACGGCATCGGCCACCGTGGACGTCACGATGACCTCCCCTCCGGGCGCGCCATACGTCAACGCGTTGGCGACCAGATTGCCCAGGAGCTGGGCAATCCGGTCGGGATCGGCGTGAACGGCACCTTCGCCGTTCGCGACATGCCGGAGCGCACGCCCGGGAAACGCCAGCACGAGCTCTTCCAGCGCACGCGACACGAGTTCGTGCAGGTCGACCGAGGCCAGCGAGACGCTCAGGCCGGGTCCCACCCGCTCGAGCGTGAAATCGAGCAGGTCGTCGATCAGGCGGCGCGCCCGTTGGGTCGAGCGCACGACGCCTTCGAGCACGCGTGCCTTGCGTGGCGTGAGGTCGCGCTCGCGCGTGAGCAGGGTGGCGCCCATCATGATGGCCGAGAGGGGGTTGCGCAGGTCGTGGCTCACGATGCCCACCATCTGCTCGGCAAACAGCGCGCGGTCTTCGGCCTCGGCGCGACGGCGCGAAATATCCGTGATGTCGCTCAAGACCCCGACGAAGCGAAACAGCGTGCCGTCGGGGTTGAGGAAGGCCTGCCCGGACGCAAAGACGACGCGTTCGCTCCCATCCCGGGTGGCGAGCCGGCAGGTCCACGTGTGCACCCGATCGGGCTCCTCGAGCGCGTGCTCGAACGCGCTGGCCTCGAGCGCCCGGTCCGCCGCCGCGATGCACGCCTGGAAGGCGGCAGCGTCGACCGGCTGGGCGTGCGGCCACCCGAGCAGCCGCGCGACCTCGTCTTCATATCGGCGCTCGCCCGTGGCGGGGTCGACGTCCCAGAGGAAGAACGCGCCCACCCGCATGGCCTGACGCAAGCGCGATTCCACGACCTGGAGCGTCCGCTGGGCAGCGCGCTCGGTCTCGGCCATCGCATCGGCGCGCTGCCGCGCCCGCAGCAACTCGCGCTCGTATTTGTTGCGCTCCTCGGCCACGACGAGCGAGATCTGGTCGTAACAACCCTGGGCCGAGCTTCGTCGCACCGCGTTGACCATCATGGGGACCGACCGGCCGTCGCGGTGCCGCACGTCGAACTTCACCTCGGCCAGCGACCCTTGCATCTGCAAGGACGGCAGCCAGTGCGTCTGGTGGAAGATGCGGCCGCCGACGGTGAACAGCTCCTGGAGCTTTTTCTTGCCCACCAGTTCGGCGGCGGTCATCCCGACCCAGCCGCAAAACGTGGCATTGACCTGCCGGATGACGCCACGATCGTCGGTCACCATGAGACCGCAAGGAAACTCGTCGAAGAGTTGCCGGGGATCCGGGAGCGCAGGGAGGCCCGGGGCCATCTCCCCCGGTGGGTCGCACTGGCTCACCGCACTAGAGGCGCAGCGCCGTCAGGAAGTCGTCCATGGCGCGCGAACTCTCGCTCGGCGCGCTCAGGTGCGGACAGTGGCCGACGTTGTCGACCAGCCGGAGGGTCGCGTTGGGCAGCGCACGAACCAAGTACTCGCCGACCGTGGCCGGCGCGATGATGTCTTCGGTCGACTGAATGATGAGCGCTGGCTCTTTCAGCTTCGGCAGGTCGGCGCGGTTGTCCGACAAGAAGGTCACGCGCGCGAAGTGCTTGGCGATCTCGGGGTCGGTCCGACAGAAGCTGTTGGTGAGCTCGGTGGCCAATTCCGGCTGCTCCGGGGCCCCCATGATGGCCGGCGCCATGTTGCTCGCCCAGCCCAGGTAATTGGACTCCAGCATGTCCAGCAAGGAATCGATGTCCTCGCGGTTGAAGCCGCCGACATACTCGCCGTCGTTGATATAGCACGGCGACGGTCCCACCATGATGTGACCGGCGAAGCGGTCCGGCGCGCGGATCCCCGCGATCATGCCGATCATGGCACTCACGGAATGGCCGACGAACACCACCGGTCCCACGGCGAATTCTTCGACGACCTCCAGCAGGTCGTCGGCGTAACCGTGCAAGGTGTCGTACTTGACCCGGTCGTAGGCCTTGAGATCGGATTTGCCGCTGCCCAGCTGATCGAAGGTGACGATGCGAAAGCGCGTCGCGAAGCGCGGCGCCAGCAAGCGCCACATGTTCTGGTCGCAACCGAAGCCGTGAGCGAAGACCAGCGTGGCATCGCCGCTTCCCCCGACCGAGACATTGTTCCGCGCTTGCACCGACATCGTCGCCTCCTCGGGTCGCCGCGTGGGAGCGGCAACCAGGACGCTATTGTTCCATGGGGCCGGGATTCGACCAGGCGTGTGCGAAAGGGACGTTCGCCGAGCCGGATCTGCGCTATACTGAGTGCTTCGAGGTACGCAACCGGCCGCACGATTGGGCGAGGCAGCGTCTCAGATGCTGCAGGGAACCCGTCACCCAGTGCCTCGAGAAACCGTCGTCGCTCCGTCCTCAAGGGCCGCGATGCCCGGAAGCCGAGCCCGCCACCAGTTCCTGGTCGCGGGCTTTTCTTATGCCCAGCCCTACGTGAAGAATGTCCAGGCGGTCATGCCGATGCACAGCGCCATGGCCAGGCCCGCGCCGACGAAAGTCAGGCGCCCGAGTCGCCCATCCGCGCCCTGGCTGCTCGCCGCCGATGGCTCTGGGGCGCCGAGCCATTCGCGCTCCAGGCGGGACCACTCGACCAGGCACGAATCGGCCGCCCATGCGCTGCTGCCCCATTCGAGCTTTTGCGCCGACTTGCCGCGCGGGAACGGTTCCGGGAGCCGTATGGTCTTCATGCGAGCGACTCTACAAAACCAGCACCGGCGCGATCTTGCGAAATGGTCGGGATAGCCGGGCCTGTTCTGCGCCGACGCCGCGGGGTTGTAAGGAGTCGCTACTCGCGGGCCGGCCCGCCCACCTCAACGGATAATTCGCCGCATGATTCGCCTCTTCGTCGGTCTCGGCAATCCCGGTCCCGAATACTCCGACACCCGGCACAACGCCGGCTTCTGGTTCATCGACGCGGTGGCGCGCGAACTGCGGGTGTCGCTGGCGCCGGAGCGCGCCTACTACGGGATGGTCGGTCGTGCCAACCTGCGGGAAGGGCCGATCTGGCTATTGCAACCGATGACCTTCATGAACCTCTCGGGCAAGTCGGTCGGCGCGCTGGCGCGTTTCTTCAAGATCTCGCCGGGCGAGATCCTGGTGGCCCACGACGAGCTCGACCTGCTGCCCGGCCAGGTCAAGATGAAGCTCGGCGGCAGCCACGCGGGACACAACGGGTTGAAAGACATCCACGCCCAGCTCGGCAGCGCCGACTTCTGGCGCCTGCGCCTGGGCATCGGGCACCCCGGGGTCAAGTCGGAAGTGGTGAGCTACGTTCTGCGCAAACCGCCCGCGGAACAACGCGAGGCCATCGACAAGAGCATCGACCAGGGACTGGGCGCGCTCGATCTGCTGGTCGAAGGGGCCATGGACCAGGCGATGATGAAGGTGCATTCACGCCCACCCCGTCCGAAACCCCCGCGCGAGGTTGCCTAGTGGGCGCTGCGGTCACGGCGGGGTCTTGGCACCGGCCTGCAAGCGGCGATACTTGATCCACAAGGTCTCCTGCGACTCCACGTTCTTCGGGTCGACAGGGATGCAGTCCACCGGGCAGACCTGCACGCATTGCGGCTCGTCGAAATGGCCGACGCACTCGGTGCACTTGCGCGGGTCGATCTGATAGAAGTCGACGCCCATCGAGATCGCCTGGTTCGGGCATTCGGGTTCGCAGACATCGCAATTGATGCACTCGTCGGTGATCAGCAACGCCATGATGGTCGGGTCCTCAAGTGTCCGTGGCCTTCACCCGCAGATGCAGGCGGCTCAGGACCGAGGGTGACACGAACTTCGAGACATCACCGCCCAAGGTGGCAATCTCCCGGACGAAGGTACCCGAGACGAATTGATAGCGGTCGCCGGGGGTCAGAAAGACGGTCTCGACATCCGGCATCAGCTGTCGGTTCATCCCGGCCATCTGGAATTCATATTCGAAATCGCTCACCGCGCGCAGGCCGCGCACGACCACCTTGCCCCCGTTGCCGACCACGAAATCGCGCAACAGACCGCGAAATGCCATCACCTCGACGTTCGGGTATTTGGCCGCGAGCTCGGTGGCGATGTCCAGCCGCTCGGCGATGGTGAACATGGTGCGCTTGTGATGCCCCGCCGCGACCGCGACGATGAGCCGCTCGAACAGCCGGCTGGCGCGCCGCATGAGGTCTTCGTGGCCCAAGGTCATGGGGTCGAAGGTGCCTGGGTAGACAGCGGTGAGTTTGGTCACGGTGGTCATTCGGCGCTCCCGGCGAAGATTTCGCGGCAGTGTAGCCGCGCCGCCTCAGCGGGCATCGTCGCGTTGCAGCAGGTGGAAATGAACGGCGCCGGCTTTGCCCTGACGATGCAGCCGCATCCCGGGTGGCGCCACGACGGGGCCTGCGGACTCGACGTAGACGTACCCGTGGGGCACCACCAGGCGCGTCGCCAGCGCCAGGGCGGGCTCGACCAGCGGCAGGTCGAACGGCGGGTCGATGAAGACGAGTTCGAAGGCGTCGGCCACGCTCCGCGCCATCCAGGACAGCGCGTCGGCGGACTCGATCTGGATCGTGTCGGCGCGCAGGCGGCCTTTGGAGGCGTCGAGGCTGCGCGCGAGTCGGCGGTCGCGTTCCAGCAGCACGACACGGTCCGCCCCACGGGAGGCGGCCTCGAAGCCGAGCGCGCCGGAACCGGCGAAGGCATCCAGGCAACGCCAGCCGGTGAGATCGGGACCCAGCCAGTTGAAGAGCGTCACCCGGACCCGGTCCGGGGTGGGCCGCAACCCGGGGGCATCGGCCACCGGCAGCTTGCTGCGCTTCCAGCGCCCGCCGATCAGGCGCACGTCGCTCACACGGTGGTCCGGGCGAGTGGGGGCACCATGGAACTAATCACGGACCGGGATGCCGTCGCGTGCCAGCAGGGCCTTGGCCTGGGCGACGGTGAATTCGCCGTAGTGGAAGATGCTCGCGGCCAGGACCGCGTCGGCGCCGCCGATACGAATACCGTCGGAGAGGTGTTCGAGCGCCCCGACGCCGCCGGAAGCGATCACCGGCACGCTCACGGCGTCGCTGACCGCGCGGGTCAGGCGCAGGTCGAACCCGCTCTTGGTGCCGTCCCGGTCCATGCTGGTCAGAAGGATTTCGCCCGCCCCGAGGCGGGTCATCTCGCGCGCCCACTCGACGGCATCCAGACCGGTGTTGCGGCGGCCGCCGTGGGTGTAGACGTCCCAGCCGCTGCCGTCCGGGCGGGCCTTGGCGTCGATGGCCACGACGATGCACTGGGCGCCGTATTTGTCGGAAGCCGCGCGGATCACCTCGGGGTGGGCGACCGCGGCCGAATTGAAGCTGACCTTGTCGGCCCCGGCATTGAGCAGTCGGCGCACGTCGGCCACCGTGCGCACGCCCCCACCCACCGTCAGGGGAATGAAGACCCGCGACGCCACCGCTTCGATGATGGGCAGGATCAGGTCGCGGCCGTCGGAGGTGGCGGTGATGTCGAGGAAGGTCAGCTCGTCCGCACCTTGCTCGTTGTAGCGGGCGGCGATCTCGACCGGGTCGCCCGCGTCGCGCAGTTCGACGAAATTGACGCCCTTGACGACCCGACCGCCGGTGACGTCCAGGCAAGGGATGATGCGTTTGGCGAGCATGTCAGCGCGCGCCTGGCTGGTGACGCGCCACGTCAGGCGCCGATCAATTCGTCGGCGCGGGCCTGGGCGGCGCTGAAGTCGAGCTCGCCGCTGTAGATGGCGCGGCCGCAGATCACGCCTTCGATGCCGTGCTCCTCGGCAGCGCACAGGCGTTCGATGTCGGCGAGGCCGGACAAGCCACCGGACGCGAACACGGGAATGGTGAGCGCCTGCGCCAGCTTGACGGTGGCTTCGAGGTTGATGCCGCTCAACATGCCGTCGCGGCCGATGTCGGTGTAGATCACGCCTTCGACGCCGTAGTCCTGGAACTTCTTGGCCAGATCGACCACTTCGTGGCCGGTGAGCTTGCTCCAGCCGTCGGTCGCGACCTTGCCCTCCTTGGCGTCGAGGCCGACGATGATGTGACCGCCGAAGGCGGAGCAGGCGTCGCGCAGAAAGCCCGGGTTCTTGACCGCGGCCGTGCCGATGATGATGTAGGAGAGACCGTCGTCGAGGTAGCGTTCGATGGTGTCGAGGTCGCGAATGCCGCCGCCCAGTTGCACGGGGATCTCGTCGCCCACCTCGGCCAGGATGGCCTTGATCGCGGCCTCGTTGACCGGCTTGCCGGCGAACGCGCCGTTGAGGTCCACCAGGTGCAGCCGCCGCGCGCCCGCCTCCAGCCAGCGCCGCGCCATGCGTGCCGGGTCGTCCCCGAAGGTCGTTGAATCGTTCATGTCGCCTTGCTTGAGGCGGACACAGTGACCGTCTTTCAGGTCGATGGCAGGGATCAGCAGCATGGCCGGGGAGAGGCGGGACAGCGTCTCAAGGAGTCCAGTGGAGGAAATTGCGGTAGAGCGCCAGACCGTGCTCGGCGCTCTTTTCGGGATGGAACTGGGTGGCGAAAATGTTATCGCGCGCCAGCGCGCAGGTAAAGCGGGTTCCGTACTCGGTTTCACCGGCGCTGTGGCGCGGGTCCGACGGCCGTGCGCAGTAGCTGTGCACGAAGTAGAAGTACGCGCCCTCGGGAATCGATCCCCACAGCGGGTGGGGCCGCATCTGGAAGACCCGGTTCCAACCCATCTGGGGCACTTTGTATCGGCTGCCATCGGGTTGGATCCGGCCCTCGAGCTCGAAGCGGTGGACGCCGCCGGGCACCACCCCGAGCCCGTCGGTCGGTCCCTCGTCGCTGCGGCTCAAAAGCATCTGCATCCCCACGCACACGCCCATCAAGGGCTTGTTCGCTGCCGCGTGCAGCACGGCTTCCTGCAGCCCGGACGCGCGCAATTCGGCCATGCAGTCGGGCATCGCGCCCTGCCCCGGCAAGACGACCCGGTCGGCGGCCAGGACCTCCTCGGGACGCGCGGTCACGATGACCTGGACGTCGGTGTCGCGAGCCGCATGCTGCACGGCCTGGGACACGGAGCGCAGATTGCCCATGCCGTAGTCGACGACAGCCACCATTGTTTTCATTTGCGACGGCCGTTCAAAGACTGCCCTTGGTGGAGGGGATCACGTCGGCGGCGCGCGGGTCGATCTCGAGCGCCATGCGCAGCGCACGGGCGAACGCCTTGAAGACGGTTTCGCACTGGTGGTGGGCGTTGTCGCCATGCAGGTTGTCGATGTGCAGGGTGACGCCGGCGTGGTTGGCGAACCCCTGGAAGAACTCGTAGACCAGCTGGGTGTCGAGCGCCCCGACCATGCCGCTCTGGAAGTCGACCCGCATGTGCAGGCCCGGCCGGCCGGAAAAATCGATCACCACCCGCGACAGGGCCTCGTCGAGCGGCACGTAGGCGTGACCGTAGCGGCGCAGGCCTTTTTTGTCGCCCACCGCCTTGGCCATGGCCTGTCCCAGGGTGATGCCGACATCCTCGACCGTGTGGTGGCCGTCGATGTGAAGGTCGCCCTGGGCGACGATGTCGAGATCGATGAGGCCGTGACGCGCGATCTGGTCGAGCATGTGGTCGAAGAAGCCGATCCCGGTGGAGAACTTGGCGACTCCGCTGCCGTCGAGGTTGAGGGCGACGCGGATCTGGGTTTCGGTCGTGTTGCGAACGACCTCGGCTTGGCGTGGCGTCATCACAGGCTCGCTTTCAGGGCATCGATCATGCGCAGGTTCTCGTCGGGCGTGCCGATGGTCAGCCGCAGGCAGTTCTTCAGCAAGGGGTGCAGGCCTTCGATGTTCTTCACCAGCACACCGCGAGCGCGCATGCCTTCGAAAGTCTTTTTCGATTCGGGAACGCGGACCAGCACCATGTTGGCCTCGCTCGGGAACGGGTGGACGCCGGCGAAGGTCTGCAGCACGGCGATCAGACGCGCGCGCTCGGCGCGCAGCGTCGCCGCCTGCGCCGCGAAGACGTCGGCGTGTTCGAGCGCGAAGAGGGTCGCCTCGGCGTTCAGCGCGCTGACGTTGTAGGGCGGACGGACCTTGTCGATCTCGTCGATCAACGCGGCCGCACCCGCCATGTACCCGAGCCGCACGCCGGCCAGGCCGAACTTGCTGAGCGTGCGCATCACGAGCACGTGCTCGTGGGCGCCGAGCCGGTCCATCCAGCTGCGGGACGCGAACGGCTGATAGGCCTCGTCGAAGACGACCAGGCCGTCCTGGCGGCCGACCGCCTCGACGATGCGTTCGACCGTGTCCTGGGCGAACAGGTTGGCGGTCGGATTGTTGGGGTAGGCCAGGTAAGTGATCGCCGGCCGGTGCGTCTCGATCGCATCCAGCATGGCGGCCGCGTCGAGCTCGAACTCGGCGGTCGTGGGTACGCCGACGAACTTCAGACCCTGTTGCCGCGCCGACATGGCATACATCACGAAGCCGGGGACCGGCGCGAGGATGGTGGCGCCGGGCACGTCGCAGGCCATCGCGAGCATGGCGATCAGCTCGTCGGAGCCGTTGCCCAGCATCAGCTTGCACCCCGGAGGGAGCGCGACGTAGGCCGACAAGGCGGCGATCACGTCGGCGACGCAGCCGACCGGGTAGCGGTTGATGGCGATCCGGCCGAGGCGTTCACCGAGGGCCCGCTGCAGCGGCTCGGGCAGCCGGAACGGGTTTTCCATGGCGTCGAGCTTGAGCAGCCCGGTGCTGTCCTGGATCGCGTAGGCGTGCATCGACTGGATGTCTTGCCGTATCGTCTTCTGCAAGCGGGATTCCAGGCTCGACATCAAGGGCCTTTCGCGGGCGGGGTGGCGAGTCGCAATTCGGCCGCCCGCGCGTGGGCGTGCAAGCCCTCGGCGTAGGCGAGCTCGGCCGCGATCGGGCCGAGTCGCCGGGCCCCGGCCTCGCTGACTTCGATCAGGCTGCTGCGTTTTTGAAAGTCGTAGACGCCCAGCGGCGACGAGTAGCGTGCCGTGCCGGACGTCGGCAACACGTGGTTGGGACCCGCGCAGTAGTCGCCCAAGCTCTCGCTCGTGAATGCGCCGAGAAAGATCGCACCGGCGTGCCGCAGCAGCGGCTCCCAGCGCCGCGGCTCGCGCGAGCTGATCTCGAGGTGCTCGGGCGCGACGCGGTTGCTGATCTCGCACGCCTCTTCCATGCTGCGGGTCAGGATGAGTGCGCCACGGCCCTGGAGCGACGCGCGGATCACCGCGTGACGCGGCAGCGTGGGGAGCAAGCGCTCGATCGCCGCGCGCACGGCGTCGAGGTAGGCCCGGTCCGGGCACAGCAAGATGCTCTGGGCCAGCTCGTCGTGTTCGGCCTGGCTGAAGAGATCCATCGCGACCCAGTCGGCCGGGGTGGTGCCGTCGGCCAGCACCAGGATCTCGCTCGGTCCGGCGATCATGTCGATGCCGACGTGACCGAAGACGCGGCGCTTGGCGCTCGCCACGTAGGCATTGCCGGGCCCGGTGATCTTGTGCACGGCCGGCACGGTCGCCGTGCCGTAGGCGAGCGCGCCGATCGCCTGGGCCCCGCCGATGGCGAAGACCCGGTCGACCCCCGCGATCGCGGCCGCGGCCAGCACCATGGGGTTGCGTTCGCCGCCCGGGGTCGGCACGGTCATCACGATCTCGCCCACCCCTGCCACCTTGGCTGGCAGCGCGTTCATCAGCACGCTGGACGGGTAGGTGGCCTTGCCCCCCGGCACGTAGATGCCGACTCGATCGAGCGGCGTGACCTTTTGTCCGAGCCAGGTGCCATCCGCCTCGAGGTAGTGCCATGACCGCCCGCAGGCCTCGAGCTGGCGGAGGTGGTAGCCGCGGATGCGCTCGGCCGCGGCTTCGAGCGCCGCACGCTGCGCCTCGGGCAAGGCATCGCGCGCCGCGAGCAGCTCGGAGCGCCCGATCTCCAGGGCCGCGACGCTCCCGACATGCACGTCGTCCAGGTGCGCGGTGTACTCGAGCACCGCCGCGTCACCCCGGGCCCGCACGTCGGCGAGGATTGCGGCGACGCGGCGCTCGATCATCTCGTCGGTCTCGGCCGACCAGTGCAGCAGGCGTTCGAACCCGGTTTCGAAATCGGGTGCGCTCGTGTCCAGGACACGCAGGTTCAGCCCCGGCGCGCTCATGGCAGCGGTCCCACGGCTTGCTCGAAGGCGTCGATGATGGCGCGGATCGACTCGCGCTGGAGTTTCAGGGCGGCCTGGTTGACGATCAGTCGCGCCGAGATGTTCATGATCTGCTCCACCTCGACCAGGTGGTTGGCGCGCAGGGTGCTGCCGGTCGAGACCAGGTCGACGATGGCATCGGCCAGGCCGGTCAGGGGTGCCAGTTCCATCGAGCCGTAGAGCTTGATCACGTCGACGTGCACGCCCTTGTTGGCAAAATGATCCCGGGCGATCCGCGGGTACTTGGTCGCGACCCGGATGCGGGCGCCCTGCTGCACCGCGGTGGCGTAGTCGGCCTCGAAGTCCTGGCGCACCGCCACGCTCATGCGGCATTTGGCGATGTCGAGGTCGAGCGGCTGGTAGAGGCCCGCGCCGCCGTGTTCGAGCAGCGTGTCCTTGCCGACCACGCCGAGGTCGGCGCCTCCGTACTGCACATAGGTGGGAACGTCGGATGCACGTACCAGCACCAGGCGCACGTCGGCACGGCTGGTCCCGACGATCAGTTTGCGGGTCTTTTCGGGGTCTTCGGCGACATCGATACGGGCCGCCCGCAACAGCGGCACGATCTCGTCGAAGATGCGGCCTTTGGGCAGGGCGAAGGTGATCATTCAGCGCACTCGCTCGATGTCGGCGCCGAGCGCACGCAGCTTGAGTTCCATCCGGTCGTAGCCCCGGTCGAGGTGGTAGATGCGGTCGACCACGGTGTCGCCCTGCGCCACCAGGCCGGCGATGACCAGGCAGGCGGAGGCGCGCAGATCGGTCGCCATCACGGTCGCGCCCGACAGCCGCGGGACGCCGTGCACGACGGCGGTGTGGCCGTCGACCTCGATCCGGGCACCCAGGCGCGCGAGTTCGTCGACGTGCATGTAGCGGTTCTCGAAGATGGTCTCGGTGACCACCGAAGTGCCGTCGGCGAGGCAGTTCAGGGCCATGAACTGGGCCTGCATGTCGGTCGGAAAGGCGGGGTACTCGCTGGTCCGAAAGCTGATCGGGCGCGTCCGGCCGGCGTGCACCACCCGGATCCAGTCGGTGCCGGTCTCGATCTGGACGCCGGCTTCGCGCAGTTTCTCGAGCGGGGTCTCCAGGTGCAGCGGGGCGGCGCTTTCGAGCGTGACGTCGCCGCCCGCCGCGGCCACCGCGCAGAGGAAGGTGCCGGTCTCGATCCGGTCAGGGATCACCGTATGGGCGGCCCCATGCAGGCGGTCCACGCCTTCGATCCGGATGCGACTGCTGCCGTGGCCTTCGATGCGAGCCCCCATCGCGATCAACAACTCGGCCAGATCGGCGATCTCGGGCTCCTGCGCGGCGTTCTCGAGGGTGGTTTCGCCCTCGGCCAGGGTCGCGGCCATCATCAGGTTCTCGGTGCCGGTGACGGTCACCATGTCGGTGGTGATGCGGGTGCCCCGCAGCCGGGCGGCCCGGGCCACGATGTAGCCGTGTTCGACCGTGATGTCGGCGCCCATGGCCTGCAAGCCCTTGATGTGCTGGTCGATCGGCCGCGAGCCGATCGCACAGCCGCCGGGCAGCGACACGCGGGCCTGGCCGAACCGCGCCAGCAGCGGCCCGAGCACGAGGATCGACGCGCGCATGGTCTTGACCAGGTCGTACGAGGCTTCGAACGAGGTCACGCGCGCCGCGTCGAGCCGGACCACGTCGGGCGCGACCTCGCTGCGCTCGATGTCCACCCCCAGGCTGCGCAGCAGCGTCATGGCGGTGCTGACATCGCGCAGGCTCGGCACGTTGCGCAGCGTCACCGGTTCGGCGCTGAGCAGGGCGGCGCAGAGCTCGGGCAGCGCCGCGTTCTTGGCGCCGGAGATCGTCACGCGGCCTCGGAGAGGGCGGCCACCGCGGATCAGGAGTTGGTCCATAGGAATTCGTGCGTCCCAGGGTTCACATGGCCTGCGGCGAGGGGTGGGTCGCCAGGGGACGCCACACCACGCCGACGGCCGCAGCGAACACTGCGGCGGGTCAGTGGTGGGGGTGGGGTGGGGTCGCCGCGCCGGGCTCGGCGTCAGGGGTGGATCGAGCCCATTCGGCGGGGGTGAGCGTCTTCATCGACAGGGCGTGGATTTGGCTGTGCATTCTATCGCCGAGCGCCGCGTAGACGCGCTGATGGCGCCGGATGCGGGGCGCACCCTCGAACTCGGCCGACACGATGGTCGCGAAGAAATGCCGACCGTCGCCTTCGACATCGATGTGGTCGCAGGCCAGGCCCTGCGCGATGTAGCGCTGAACGTCGTCGGGGGTGGGGTCGGCCATGATGGCCGGATTTTAGACGCAAGCCAGCGGATGGCGCGCGTTTTCTAGCCGTGCGGCTCGCCCCGCCGGCAGCGCGCCATGAGGGACAGGCAGGTCGCCATCGAGCCCAGTCCGACCAGGTCGTCGTGGGCCCAGGAGATCACGCGCCGCTCCTGCAGCACGTTTTCCACGATCTCGCGAAGTTCGGGCGGCGCGACGCCGCGCAGCGCGCGCAACGCGGCCGAGTCCATGCTGCGGAACGAATCGGTCACCCAGCTCGCGAGTTCGAGGTAGCCGGTCGCGTGCATCGGCATCGCGCCGCTGCCGAACGCGCTCAGGATGCGATCGGCCATGACCATCTGGTCGGCGACGATGCGGGGGTTGGTGAGAGCCATGGCAGGTTTATCGGCACCGCGCATCAAACTTGAATGTCAATCAACGCACCGTCTCGCCAGCCGGGGCCAGCCCGGCCGCCGCCAGGAATTCGCTCGGCCGGCGCGCGCCGGCGAAAAGGGTGAGCGCACGCCGGGCGCGGGTCATGCCCACATAGAACAGGTTGCGCTCCTCCAGGTCGGTGCTGCCCGAACTCGACGGGAACTCGCCCTGGACCAGGCCCGGCATCATCACGTGCTCGAACTCGAGGCCCTTGACCGCGGCCACGGTCGCCAGCGTGAGGGTGGTTTTTTTCAAGGCGGCGGCGCGGCTGGCGTTGCGCAGCGCGCTGCCGGTCGCGACGGCGCGGGTTTCGGCACGGTTCAAGCTGGCGAAGAAGTCGCGGGCGGAGTTGAACTCGCGTGCCGCGCGCGCCAGCCCCCCCATGTAGGCGAGCGCGTCGCGACGGCGCGCCTTCTCGACGAACACGGTGCGCACCAGGGTCTCCATCTGCAGGGCATCGAGCAGGCGCGCGAACATGTCGGGGCCGCGCACGTCACGGGCGACCGCGATCGCCGCGCGCAGGCGCCGCGCCATCGCGGCGTCGCCACGCTGCAGCACCTGGTAGTCGAAGAAGGGGCCGAGCGAGACGGCGTCCCGCGCCACGTGGTGCACGGCTTCGTCGAGGCGTTCGTCGGCCGTCTCCTCTTCGCGGTGGTCGAAGCTCAATTCCACGCCGCAGAAAAAGACCAGCGCCCGCACCAGGCGACGCCGCGTGGCCTCGGCCTCGAGCGACTCGAAATCGTTGAGCGCGACGGCCAGCAGGGCGCGCACCAGCAAGACTTCCGGCTGCATCAGATAGCTCTCGAAGCCGAGGGTCAGGTAGGGAAGCTCGGCGCGGATCAAGCCGTTCTCGATCGCCACCGACTGATGCGAATGGCGCAGCAGGATCGCCAGCCCGTCGAGGCGACCGCGCGCCTGGGTCTTCCAGCTCAGGGTTTCGGCCAGGAGTTGTGCCGCCCCCTGGGCCGGGTCGTCGTCCGGGTACCGGTGGCAGACCAGGGTCGTCGAGTGGGCGCACTCGGAGGCGTAGGCCTTGCCCGCCAGGCGCCCGGCGGCGCGCGCCAGGCTCGCGCCGAAGCGGCGGGTCGCGGTCAGCGGCAGCAGCGTCACCTTGCGTCCCGGCCCGAGGTCGACGCCCGCCTCCATGTAGCGT
>JALYHO010000064.1 GCA_030776545.1 Pseudomonadota bacterium
GGACGCGCGCGAGCGCGAGCACCTCGCGCGCGAGGCGCAGCAGCATGACGGCGACGCCGACGCACCAGACGACGGCCACGCACAATGCCAGGTCGGTGCGCGCGTCGGCGAGCGCCGAGGGCAGCGCCTCGATCGACGTGCCATGCGGCTGCTGACCGGCCATTCTGGCGACCGTCGCATGCACGATTGCGAGCGTGAGCAACGGCAGCAGCCCCAGCGCGGCGAAATGCACGCACGCCAGGCGATGGCGCACCGACGCGACCACCGCCGCTCTCTGCCACGCCCGCCACGAGCCGAGGATCAACACGCCCTGCACCAGCGAAGCCAGCAGTCCCCACAGTTCCAGGCGCGCCAAATATTCGGCGGTGAACGCGCTCATGCCGGCCTCTTTTTCGACTTGCCGGTCGCCTCGAGGCGCTCGATCATCGCTTTCAACTCCGCCAGCTCGTCCGCCGCAACCGGACGCGCATCCAAAGCCTGCATGGCCAACGCCAGTGACGAGCCGGAGAACGCACTGTCGATCCAGCCGCTGACCAGGCGATTCAGCGTCGGGCGCTCAGATACCGCGGCCGCATAGACGTGCTGGCGCGTCTCGTCCACGCGTGTCAGCAGGCCCTTTGCCAGCATGTTCTGCATCAGCTTCAGCGCGCTCGTGTAACCAGTGTCGGTGCCAGCGTAGACCGCCCCGTGCACGTCTCGCACAGTGGACGGTCCGTTGCGCCACAGCACCTGCAGGATGGCCAGTTCGGCGGCGGTGGGCGCGTGCGTGCTCATGACGTCATTCTGCGCGCGCCCCACTGGCCACGCCAATCGAGGCGCCGTGGAGGTTTTATCATGGTCTGCCTGTACCTTGAATGAGCAGCGCTGATCGGCCGTTGCCTGATCGCGAATCAGGTCGTAGGCCTGCCCTTCGGTGAAGTGGCGGGTGCGCCTGCAGACGCCAGACGTGGGCCACTCGAGCCCGCCATCTCGGTCCAACCGACCTGCGGCGACACGTTGACCATCATCTCGCGGACGCTTCCCCTGCGCCGACGCCGTGGGGTGCGCACGGACGATATCGATGCTCACCGTCGTCGTCTCATCCCCACTTCATCTCGCCCTTGGCGACCTTGGCACCGATCTGCAAAGCCACGCCCATGCCGGCGCTCGGATAGCGCTTGGTCATGGCGGCGATCAGGGCGGCGCTGTCGGCAGCCTGAGCCAACGCCTCCTCGAACGCCACGAGGTAGTCTCGTGTATAGCGGATAGCCGATGCGTCCGTCGCAGCACCGGGCGCCATGTGACCAGGGATCACCACGGCAGGCTTGCGCGTCGCCATCGCGTCGAGCGTCTTCACCCAGGCGGCGCGACCCTCGGCGCCTTGCGTGTCAGCGGTCCACACGTGAACGCCGGAGAACACGAGCACGCCGCCGAAGATGGCGTCGAGCGAAGGCACCCAGATGTAGCGGCGGTTCGCCAGGCCATCGGCATCGGCGATCTCGATCGATTGGCCTCCCAGCGTGAGGCTCTGGGCATCGAAAGCTTCGGGCATCACGATGTCCGCCAGTGCCTGCGGACCGTTCTCTTTTAGCTGCGGGCCCCAGGTCGCCAGCTTCTTTTCCACGCTGCCCTTGATGGCCGCGATCGTGGCCGACGCGGCGATCACCTTCGCGCCGGGAAACGCCGCCTTGATCGGCGCCAGGCTGAAGTAGTAGTCGGGATCGCTCTGGCTGACGTAGATGGTCGTGAGCGTCTTACCGCTGGCCTTGATGGCCTCGACAAGCGCCTTGCCGTCAGGAAGCGTGAAGCCACCATCGATCAGGACAGCCTCGCTCGCGCCTGAAATCAGGACCGGGGCACGGAAGAATCCGTGCTCGCCAGCGGGAAAGTGCTTCCACGTCAGGGGGGTGTCTGCAGCCATGGCGTTTTTCACTCCTGGAAAGGCCGTCGCGAAACCCGCGGCAGCGACAGTTTTGATTGCATTTCTACGTGTCGTCATGATTTCTTGCTCTCTGCGAGCAGTTGGGAAAGGTCCGCGGATCGGCCCCAGGGGCCGAAGCGGCTCAAGCCGCTTGCAGCTGATCGAGCAGCCTTCGCGGGTTGGAATACGCAGCGCCTGAATCCAGAAGAGAACGCTTCGCGTCAGACTCTGAAATGAAGGTCGGTACGCCGCCAGCGCCGAACTCGTGAATCAGCGCCTGGGCTTGCGCGACGCGGGCTCGGTTCGCATCGAGAAGAGCTGCATCTGGCTGCGCCATCATGGCGGCCGCCTCCTGAAGCCCCAGCACCTTCAGCAGGTCTGCCAGCGTGGCCAGTGACGTCACGTCGCGGCCCTCCGCGTAGCGTGCGTGCTGAATGGCCTTGAGGGCGTAGAACTCTCGGGACGGGTCAGTGATCGACACTGCGGTCAGTGCCACGGTGGCAGGGCCGCTGTCGAAAAGCTGCTGACGGTCACCGAGCACCTTCTCGCGATAGTGTTCGGTCACACACTGCCCCGTCAGGCGCTGGATGCGCTGATCGTTGGACCACGCAAATCTGGCGAAGTCATCGTCCATGGGACGTGCCCGCTCGCCAGAGAAGAGTCCGGACGGCAGCAGCTCGACGCGGATGCCCGGAATTTCGAGCAGGTCAGAGACGGCCGGGGTGGCGCCGTAGCACCAGCCGCACAGTGGGTCGTAGACGTAGTTCAGGATCTTGCTCATCGCCTGCCTTCGATTGGCAAGTTCAATGGTAGACAGCGATCATTGATTCTTAAATACATACATGGTAAACATAATGTATGCAAAAGACATTCAATCAAGGCGAAGGCAACCCGGGTGGCTTGTCAAACTTGCGGCGCCTGGCCTACTTCGTCTCGGTCGTGGAGACCGGCTCTTTCACGGCGGCTGCAGAGCGATTGGGCATCACCAAGGCAGTGGTCAGCCAACAGATCGCCCGCTTGGAGCGAGAGTTCCGGACCTCTCTGCTGGTTCGAACCACACGCAGTGTGAAGACCACCGAAGTGGGGCAGTCGTTCTACCGGCGTTGCGCCCTGATCCTGCGTGAAGCCGAGCATGCATTCGATGACCTCTCCGAGACCTCGGCGGAGCCGTCCGGAACGTTGCGACTCACGGCGCCGTTCGACTATGGCGTGGGTATCGTCGTGCCAGCCATTGCGGCATTCATCGACCGCTATCCCACGTGCAAGGTCGATGCGAACCTGACCGATCAGACAGTGGACATCATGTCCGGCCATATCGAACTGGCGATTCGTGTCGGCTGGCTCGCCGAGAACAGCCTCCAGGCACGAACGATCGGCTCGTTCCGACAATTGCTCGTTGCATCACCGTCCATGGCGCGACAGGTGGCGCGCTTGACTCGTCCGGATGAGATTGCCGACTTGCCCTTTGTGGCCAACACCGCCTTGCGCGACCACCTCAAGTGGAATTTCTCGCAGAACGAGGTCGAACGCCAGACCGTGAATCTGCGAGCCTCCATCTTTCTGGATGCCACGCTCGCCGTGCGCGAAGCCGTGTGCCAGGGCGCAGGGCTCTCGGTGCTCCCGGACTATGCGGTCGCAGACGATCTCGTCGCGGGGCGACTCATTCAAGTCTTGCCACAGTGGCGTCTGCCATCCGGGGGCATTCACGCGGTATTTCCTGCTGCGCGCTTTCGTCCCGCGAAGGTCCGCGCTTTCGTCGATCTGCTGGCAGAAAGGGAGGCGCTACGGCAGGACAGACAGGGGGCTGCCCCCTAGCGTCTGCCATCCGACAACTCCGCCCGAACCGATCCAGCGGTTACCGACCGAACGGCAGGTTCTGGATCGGGAAGTCTCTCTGACCGTCTTGGATGGCGGACGCCTGGTCCGGCGCATGCGGCGCACCACGATCGGTGGCCCCGCGGCCGAATTCGGTTGCCAGCGACGTTTTGAGCTCCAAAAGAAAATGGGTTAGCTCCTTGTCAGAGCTAACCCATTGATTTGGTCGGGACGGCGGGATTCGAACTCGCGACCCCTTGCACCCCATGCAAGTGCGCTACCAGGCTGCGCTACGCCCCGAAGACCCTCATTATAGGGTGAAACACGCGTGGCTCAGACCACGAGCAGCTCGCGGATCGATTCCAGCTCCTCGCGCATTTGCGGCATCGACAGCGCCACGGTCGCGACCTCGGGCTGTGGGATCGCACTGGGCGGCTCGGCGGCGGCCTGTAGTTCGACGATCATCTGGTCGAGATCGATGGCGCCGTTGACGACGGGAGAACCGCCGGCCTCTCCGCCGGTCATCAGGTCGCCCAGTGCAACCGTCGCTTCCATCGGGCCGGCTTCGGTCAGCCGGTTGCGTGCGCCGCTGATCGTGAACCCTTGCTCGTACAGCAGGTCGCGGATCCGGCGAATCAACAGCACTTCGTGATGCTGGTAGTAGCGCCGGTTGCCCCGTCGCTTCATGGGCTTGAGTTGCGTGAACTCCTGCTCCCAGTAACGAAGCACGTACGGCTTGACCCCGCACAGGTCGCTGACCTCACCGATGGTGAAGTAACGCTTGGCTGGGATCGGTGGAAGTGCTTTCTCCATGAAAATCAATGGTCTCAGGGCAGAAAGCTAAGACTTTACTCGAACTCCTCGTCGGGCGGTATGTCGCCTTGCACGACTGCCTTGAGTTTGTGACTGGCGTGGAAGGTGACGACGTTGCGGGCCTTGATCGGGATCGCCTCGCCCGTTCGCGGGTTGCGTCCCGGCCTCGGGGCCTTGCGCCGTATGTTGAAGTTGCCGAACCCGGACATCTTCACGTCGGCGCCGGTCACGAGGGTCGCGTGGATCAGATCGAAGAATGCTTCGACCATGTCCTTGGACTCGCGCTTGTTGAGTCCGAGGCGTTCGAACAGCAACTCGGCGAGTTCGGCTTTGGTGAGGGTCGGGGTCTCCAGCGTCGGCAGCGCGATCCGGGGAAGCGCGGTCGCCGCGTCGTCTTCGTCGGGCAGATCCGCGCCGTCGCGGCCGGGGGTGGCGTTCATGCGCGCAGCCGCACGCCCAGGCGCGCGGTCAACGCAGCCAGCACGCCGGCGACCGTGGCGTCGATGCGCGCCTCGGTCAACGGCGTTTCATCGTCGAGCAACTCGAGGCGAACGCTGAAGCTGCGCTCGCCCTCCCGGATGTCGGCGCTGGGGCCCATGGGGCGATAGATGTCGAACAGCCGTGCCGACTTGACGCATCCTGCCGCGCCCGCCTCGGCGACGGTCTGCATGAGAACGTCGTGGGTGAGCGCGTCGCCGCCGATCACCGACAGATCGCGCCAGACGGATTGCTGGCGTTGCACCGGCCGATGAGTCGGAACGGATCGTTCTTGAAACGCCGTGGCGGCGAGTTCGAACATCAACGGTGCGGTGGGCAGTTCGTACGCCTGGCGCCACTTCGGATGCAGCTCACCGATGAAGCCCAGCGCGACGCCGTCAACCTCGATGCGGGCGCAGCGGCCCGGGTGCAGGGCGGGATGCCGGTCGGCGACGAAGCGCGCGGTCCGTGGGGCGAGCAGGGTCTCGACATCGCCCTTGAGATCGTAGAAGTCGGCCGCGCGCTCCGGCGCCCCCCACTGGGCGCCGTCGGCGCTGCCGTAGGCCAGGCCGGCCACATGCATCGGCTGGTCCACCCCAGCGACCGTGGCCGCACCGTCGCCCACCGTCGGATCGCGGCGGAACACCCTACCGATTTCGAACAGCCGCACCCGAGGCGCCTTGCGGGCCACGTTGAACCGGAGCACGCCGATCAGGCTGCCGAGCAGGCTCGACCGCATCACCGACCACTGGCTCGCCATCGGATTGACGAGCTGGATGGGATCCGGGTTGCCTGCGAGTTCGTGCTCCCAGCGCGGCTCGACAAAGCTGTAGTTGATGGTTTCCTGGTAGTCGAGTCCGGCGAGCGCCTGGCGCACGGCGTCCAGGCCACGCCGCGTTTCGCTGGGGACGTTGGGGGTCAAGGTCCCGGTCGGGATGGTTTCGGGCAATCGGGCATAGCCGATGATGCGGATCACCTCTTCGATCAGGTCTTCCTCGACCGTGAGATCGAAACGCCAGCTGGGCGGCACCACGGTGACCACCCCGGGGGCGCTGCTGTAGTCGAGTCGAAGGCGCCGCATGGCCTCTTCGCACTGGGCCTGCGTGACGGGCATTCCCAGCACCTTGGCCGCTCGGGCGACGCGCAGCGACACGGGCCGCCGCGGCGGCAGCGCCAGCACCTGGTCGTCGACGGGGCCTGCGGTCCCGCCGCAGATGTCCTGGATCAAGCGCGTGATGCGTTCGAGGTGTTCGACCGTGCCCGCGGGGTCGACGCCGCGCTCGAAGCGGTGGCCGGCATCGGTGGTGAAGTTGAACCGGCGCGAACGCCCGGCGATCGCCTCGGGCCACCAGAACGCAGCTTCGACATAGACGTTGCGGGTGTCGTCGCCCACCGCCGTGGCGTCGCCGCCCATGATCGCGGCGAGCGATTCGATCCCCTGCGCGTCGGCGATCACGCCGACGCGTGGATCGATGTCGACGGTGGCGCCGCTGAGCAGCTTGAGGGTCTCGCCCGCCCGCCCCCAACGCACGGTGAGACCTTCATGGATCTTGTCGAGGTCGAAAATGTGGGTCGGACGACCGTATTCGAACATCACGTAGTTGGAGATGTCGACCAGCGCGCTGACCGATCTCTGGCCGCAGCGCGCGAGCCGATCGACCATCCATGCCGGGGTCGCGGCCCGGGGGTCGACACCGCGCAGGATGCGTCCCGAAAAACGACCGCACAGATCGGGTGCCTCGACCCGGACCGGGAGCTTGTCGTCGAAAGCGGGCGGCACCGGGGGGATGTCGGGCTGCAGCAGCGGCGCGCCGGTGAGCGCGGCAAGTTCACGGGCCACGCCGTAGACGCTCAGGCAGTGACCCAGGTTGGGGGTGAGCTTGAGCGTGAGCACGGTGTCGTCGAGCTGCAGGTGCTCGCGGATGTCCTGGCCGACGCGCGCGTCGGGTTCCAGGATGAGCAAGCCGGCGTGCTCGTCGGAGAGCTTGAGCTCACGGGCCGAACACAGCATTCCCTGGCTCGCGACCCCGCGCAGCTGGCCGAGGCCGATGGCCCATGCGGTCCCACCCGGCTCGGCTGGCGGCAGCTCGGCACCGACCAGCGCGCATGGCACCTTGATGCCGGGACGCACGTTCGGTGCACCGCAGACGATCTGCAGGCTCTCGCCCCGACCGGCGTCGACCTGGCAGACATGGAGCCGGTCGGCGCTGGGATGGCGGGCGACGGCCAGCACCTGCGCGACGACCACGCCGTGAAACGGGGGCGCCACCGGCCGGGCGTCTTCGACCTCCAGCCCGGCCATCGTGAGCGTGTCGGCCAGCGCCTGGGTCGTGAGGGGCGGGTTGCAGAACGCGCGCAGCCAGGACTCGGGAAATTGCATGTCGTTGTCGACTCGTGAGGAATGAAGACCGGATCGGCGGATGCGGTCGAACTGGATCAGTTGAACTGGGTCAGGAAGCGCAGGTCACCCTCGAAAAAGGCGCGCAGGTCGCTGACGCCGTAGCGCAGCATCGCCAGCCGGTCGATGCCGGAGCCGAAGGCGAAGCCGATGTGCCGGTCCGGGTCGAGTCCCATGTTGCGCACCACCTGGGGGTGGACCTGCCCCGAGCCGGAAACCTCGAGCCAGCGGCCCTGCAGCGGACCGCGTTCGAACATGATGTCGATCTCGGCGCTCGGCTCGGTGAAGGGGAAGTAGCTCGGCCGAAAGCGCAGCTTCAGCGCCCGGGTCTCGAAGAAGGCCTGCACGAACTCCAGGTACATGACCTTCAGGTCCTTGAAGCTGACGTTCTCGCCGATCCAGAGGCCCTCGACCTGGTGGAACATCGGCGAGTGAGTGGCGTCGCTGTCGACCCGGTAGGTGCGGCCCGGCGCGATCACCCGGACATCGGGCATGACGGCCGCCCCGGCGAACTTCGCGGCGTGCGCCTGGGCATAGCGCACCTGCATGGGCGAGGTGTGGGGGCGCAGGTTGAGCCAGGCGCCGTGGGCGTCTTTCACGTCCACATAGAACGTGTCCTGCATCGAGCGCGCAGGGTGGTTGTCGGGATTGTTGAGCGCCGTGAAGCTGTACCAGTCGGTTTCGATTTCGGGGCCGTCGGCGACGTCGAACCCCATCGAACCGAAGATGGCCTCGATGCGCTGGCGGGCGCGCGAGATCGGGTGCAGGCCGCCCCCTTCGCCGCGGCGGCGACCGGGCAGCGTGACGTCGAGCGCCTGGCTCTCGAGCCGGGCGTGGAGGTCGGCTTCGGCCAGGGCCTCGCGACGCGCGTTGAGCGCGCTTTCGATCGCCGCCTTGGCGGCGTTGATCAGCGCACCGCGGGTTTTCTTCTGCTCGGCCGGCAGGGCGCCGAGTGCCTTGAGCTGTTCGGTGACGCGGCCCGCCTTGCCGAGGTAGCGGGCCTTGGCGTTCTCCAGGTCAGCGGGCGTGGCCGCGCGCTCGAAATCGGCGCGGGCTTCGTCCACCAAGGGGCTGAGGTCGTTCATCGGTTCAGGGTCGCTGCACAAACAAAAAAGGCCGCACACGAGGCCGGCCTGAGGGGCTTGCCCGCCCGGCGG
>JALYHO010000065.1 GCA_030776545.1 Pseudomonadota bacterium
CCTCCGGCGGCACCCGCGACCGCCCTCCGAAAATCCCGTCCCGGCGCCCCCCCTGGCTCCCTCGGCGCCCCGCGTCAGCGTGGCGCCCCCGCGCGCCACGCTCGGCCGCTACCGGATCGAACGCGAACTCGGCCGCGGTTCGATGGGCACGGTCTACCTCGGCCACGACCCGCAGATCGGCCGCGCGGTGGCCATCAAGACGATGGCGCTGAGTCGCGAGTTCGACGGCAGCGAACTGGTCGAAGCGCGGGCGCGGTTTTTCCGGGAAGCCGAAATGGCCGGGCGCTTGCGACACCCCGGGATCGTCACCATTTTCGACGCCAACGAAGAGGACGGACTTGCCTACATCGCGATGGAATACGTGCATGGTCACGACCTTGTGCGCCACACCTCGCCCGAGCGGCTCCTGCCGGTGCCCGAGGTGCTCGAGATCCTGTCGCAAGTCGCCCAGGCCCTCGCCCATGCCCACGGCCAGGGGGTCGTGCATCGCGACGTCAAGCCGGCCAACGTGATGGTCGATCGGTCGAGCGGGGCCGTCAAGGTGACCGACTTCGGCATCGCCCGCATCACCGACGCCAGCCGCACCCGGACCGGCCTGGTGCTCGGCACGCCTTCCTTCATGTCGCCCGAACAAATGGCCGGACGCCAGCTCGACGGCCGCAGCGACCTCTACTCGCTCGGCGTGATGCTGTTCCAGTTGCTCACCGGCGCGTTGCCGCACCGCGCCGAATCGATGGCGGAGCTGATGCGGCAGATCGTCAACGACCCGGCCCCCGACGTGCGCTCGCTGCGACCCGAGCTTCCGGAGGCGCTCGCCAACGTGGTCGCGTTGGCGCTCGAAAAGCGGGCCGAGGTTCGCTATGCCGATGGTCACCAGATGGCCGCCGACCTGCAGGCCGTCATCGCCCTTTTCGCGCCGGCACCGGCGACGAGCGCCGCTGCGCGGGGGGACGCCGACCCCCCGGGTTCGACTGGTTTCGAGGCGACGGTGCGCATCACGCGCGACGATCCGAGGCACAATGCCGGGCACTGACCGAGGTGCGAGGGAGCCCCGCACGGACGCCGGACGTCTTGCCGCTTTCCGAGTTCACATGTCCGCCAACGCCACGTCCATGACCCTAGAATTCTTCAGCGCCACCGACACGGGCCGGGCGAGAAACAACAACGAAGATTCGGTGGCCGTGGACGAAGCCACTGCCCTGGTGGTGCTGGCCGATGGCATGGGCGGCTACAACGCCGGCGAAGTCGCCAGCAGCATGGCGACTTCCTTCATCCGGTCCGAACTCGGGCGCTGGCTTGCCGAGGCCTCCGAGAACGCGACCGACACCGACGTGCGCCGCGCGATGGACATCTGCGTCGACAACGCCAACCGGGCGATCTTCAACGCCGCCAACTCGAACCCTCAATACGCCGGCATGGGCACGACGCTGGTGGTCGGCGTGTTCCGGGACGCCCGGCTCCTGATGGGCCACGTCGGCGATTCGCGCGCGTACCGCCTGCGCGCCTCGCGGCTGAATCAAATCACCCACGATCACTCGCTGCTCCAGGAGCAGATCGATTCCGGCCTCATTACGCCCGAACAGGCCGCTTTTTCGGCCAACAAGAACCTCGTGACGCGGGCGGTCGGGGTCGAAGACACCGTGCTTTTGGAAACGCATCTTCACGATGTGCTGCCAGGAGACACCTACCTGCTATGCTCCGACGGCTTGTCGGACATGCTCGACGACGAAAGCATCGCGCAGTTGTTGATGAGCGCCGAGACCTTGTCCGAGGCTGGCGGCGCACTCGTCGACGCCGCCAACGATGCGGGCGGCAAGGATAATATTTCAGTCGTTCTCGTGCGAGTGCGCGGAGGCACGGGCCCGGCACGCTCATGGTGGCCCTTCCGGCGTTGAGAGGGCCCGGCACGGGCTGCGGGGACAAAACAGACACAAGGGCAATGCAGCATGGGCAAACTGGTCGTCTCGCTCGATGGTGTCGTGATCAAGGAAGTCCAGATCACGAAAGATAAAACGACCCTCGGTCGCCGCCCCTACAACGACATCGTCATCGACAACCTCGCCGTCAGTGGCGAGCACGCCGTGCTCCAGATGGTCGGTGCCGACGTCTTCATCGAAGACCTCAACAGCACCAACGGGACCTACATCAATGGCAAGGCGGTCAAGAAGCAGTTGCTGAGCCACAACGACACGGTCGAGATCGGCAAGTACAAGATCAAGTTCATGGTCGAGGACGGCTCCGACTATGAAAAGACCATGATCATGAAGCCGGGCACGCGGCCCTCCGCGCCGTCCAGCCAGGCGCCCACGACGGGATTCGGAGCGTCCGGTTTCGGTTCGCTCGGCGCTTCGACCATCCCGGCCTCGATCCGCGTCCTCAATGGCGCCGCGGCCGGCCGCGAAGTGGCACTGACCAAGGTCGTCACCACCGTCGGCAAACCCGGCGTTCAGGTCGCGTCCATCACCAAGCGCCCCGGCGGCTACGTGCTCGCGCACGTCGAAGGCGCGCTCCAGCCTACGGTCAACGGCAACCCCCTCCAGGGCGAGACCGTGCATCTCAAGAACGGCGACGTGATCGAGCTCGCCGGTACCCAGATGCAATTCGTGCAGGCCTGAGAACGCTCCGCTCACGCCAGCCGGCTCGCCACGCCGAGGGGCCGGTGGTCGACCGCCGATCCGGCGCCTGTCGAACGAGGCGCTGACCGAGTCGCACCGCTCCGAGCCGGGCCGACGGCATCCCAGACTCCCACCGGCGATGATGTTCCCGCCCGCGCTGTGGCGCACCTTGCGGATCCTGCTCCTGGTGGCAACGCCGGTGGCCCTGCTCGCCCACGCCGCGGGGCGCTGGCCGCTGCGCCCGCTCACCGCGCTCGACCTGCAGATCGCCGACACCCGTTTGCGCGCCTTTCTTCCCGCCACCCTCGACCCCCGCATCGCGATCGTCGACATCGACGAAAAAAGCCTCGCCGAGATCGGCCGCTGGCCCTGGGGCCGCGACCTCCTCGCCGCGTTGACCGAGGAACTCTTCGCGCGGCAAGAGGCCGCGGTCGTCGGCTTCGACATGCTGTTCGCCGAACCCGACACCAGCGCCGGCTTGCCCACGCTCGACCGACTCGCCAGCACCTCCGCGCCGGTCGCCGCCGCGCTCGCGCCCTTGCGC
>JALYHO010000066.1 GCA_030776545.1 Pseudomonadota bacterium
CGGCCACCCGCCGAGCCGGGCCGCAGCCCCCTGGCGGGACGGACGACGCGAGCGATGCGACGCTGCCACTGGTCGCCCCCGGGCCCCGGGACGGCATGGCACGCGAAGCCCCGCCCGAATCCACGACGCCCGCGGTGGCCAAAGCCCTGACCTGCCCGCAATGCCTCTCGGCGGTCGCCAAGGGCGATGTCTTTTGTGCCGTGTGCGGCAGCCGCATCTGATCCGGCGCGAGGTCAGTGCCGGCTCGGCGACCCGGGTGCCTGGCTCGCCACCGGCGTGAAGAGTTCGCCGACGTCGACGCCATCGAACCAATACTTGATGCCGCAGAAGTCGCAGCCGATCTCGACCCGGCCTTGCTCGGCCACGATGCCGTCGACTTCTGCGCGGCCCAGGCTCTTGAGCATGCTGCCGACCCGCTCGCGCGAACACGTGCAAACGAAACGCGGCCCGTCTTCGCCGCGCAGGACCGGTAGCCGCCGCAACGGCTCCTCCCAGAACAGACGGCGCAGCACGGTGTCGGCATCCAGGGTGAGCAGCTCATCGGCGGTCAGGGTGCCGGCGAGCAGCGCGATGCGCGCGTAGGACTCGTCCAGGCCGATCAGGTCCTCGTTGCGGCGCGCGCCCTGGAGATTGCCTTCGCCCTGCACGGGCAGCCGCTGGATCAGCAGCCCCGCGGCGACCTGATCGTTGGCCGCCAGGATCAGGCGCGTGTCGAGCTGCTCGGACTGCAGCATGTAGTGTTCGAGAACCTCGGAGAGGGCGTGCAGCGGCTCGCGCCGGTCGCCGTTGAGCGACACCACCCCTTGGTAGGGTTGCTGCCCGGCGCGCTTGTCGGCGGGATCGAGGGTGATCGCGCAGCGACCTTGGCCATGCCGATTCAGCATCGCCGCCAGGCCCGCGCCGGAGTCGATCTCGCCGATCACTTTGGCGGTGACCCGAAACGCCAGGTCGCTCTGGACTTCGGCAACCGCCAACTTCACCGGCCCGTCGCCGTGTACCTGCAGCACCAGGGCGCCCTTGAACTGGATGTTGGCCTGCATCAGCACGCCCGCGGCCGCCATCTCGCCGAGCAGCGCGCGCACCGGTGGCGCGAACGCATCGCCGGCCTGGGCGCGTCGCGCGAGGATCTCTTGCCAGCTGCCGGTGAGGCGCACCAGCATGCCGCGCACCGGCAGCCCGTCGAACAGGAACTTGTGCAGTTCGCTCACGTCAGGCGATCTTTTTCATGCCGCTCCGAAAGCGTTTGGCGTTGCTGACGTAGTGGTCGGCACTGGCACGGATGGCGGCGATCTGCTCGGACGTGAGCGGTCGCACCACGCGGGCGGGCGATCCCATGATGAGCGAACCCTCGGGAAACTCCTTGCCTTCGGTGACCAGCGAGCCGGCACCGACCAGCGAGTTCTTGCCGATGCGCGCGCCATTGAGCACCACGGCCTGGATGCCGATCAATGACCCGTCGCCGATGGTGCAGCCGTGCAGCATGACCTGGTGACCCACGGTGACCTGCTCGCCAACCAGGCACGGAAAGCCGTGGTCCGCATGCAACACGCTGCCATCCTGGACGTTGGACCCCCTGCCGATGCGCACGGGCTCGGTGTCGCCACGCAAGACCGCACCGAACCACACGCTCGCGTCTTCGGCCAGTTCGACCTCGCCGATCACCTGGGCGCTGTCGGCGACCCAGGCGCCTGCAGCCACCTTCGGAACGTGTTCGTCGAGCTGATAGAGGGCCATGCAGTCCCTTTCCTCGGGCAAAGCGGCGATTTTAGAGGGCCCGCGAAAAGTCGGTGTTCAGTCGTCCCGGGTGCCGCGCAAGCTGGCCAGATCGGTCCACTGCGAGGGGGTGAGGTCGTCCATGAAGAGTCGCGCCGCGGCCGTTTCGGGGTCGAGCGCTTCGCAGCAGGGAAGCTCGAACAGGGTGCTGGCCAGGTCGACCGCATCGACCAGCGAGACGACGTCGTCGAGTTCGCGGATGCGTGCGGCGCATCGTCGCACCCAGTCCGGTCGACCGAGCGGGAGAGACGGCAAGTCCGTGGACATGGAACGACCCCGGAAGCGACGGGACGATTCGTCCGATGCTATCGACCCGGCGCGGGGATGTCGAGGCCTATGATGGCGGCATGGCAACGCGCGTCCTGGACCCGGATCGCCCCGGGACCGAGGGCGGCCGCCCGCTCGAGCGCCGCTCGGCTCGCGGCATGGCCCTGGCCGCGCTCGCCCTGGACGATCCGCTCGAAAAAGCGGCTCGCGCGCGGGCCCTGTTCGACGGCCTGGACCCGCAAACCATCGATCCTGCGGAACCGCTCGTCGCCACGGCGCCCCTGCCCGGTCGGCCGGCCCGGCCCCGGTTGGTTCCGGCCCGGGACGTTCCCGGCCGGTCGGCGTTTTCGCTCGAAGGGCGAGCCGCCTTGCTGCACGCGGTCACCCACATCGAATTCAACGCGATCAACCTCGCCCTCGACGCCGTCTGGCGGTTCGCCGGCCTGCCTCTGGCCTACTACGCAGACTGGCTTCGCGTGGCGGCCGAGGAAGCGCTGCATTTCACGCTGCTGCGCGATCACCTGACCCGCCTCGGGTGGGACTACGGCGCTTTCGACGCCCACGACGGGCTCTGGACCATGGCCGAAAGGACCGCCCACGACCCGACCGCCCGCATGGCGCTGGTGCCGCGCACCCTCGAAGCCCGCGGGCTCGACGCCACCCCGCCGATGCAGGCCAAGCTGCAGCGCGCCGGCGACGCTCGCGCGGCGGAGATCCTCGGGCTGATCCTGCGCGACGAGATCGGGCACGTGGCCATCGGCAACCGCTGGTACCGCTGGCTTTGCGACCGCGACGGCCACGACCCGGTCGCGCTCTATCCCGAACTGGCGGCGAGGTATCAAGCGCCGCGCCTGCGCCCGCCGTTCAATTTTTCGGCGCGCGAGGCCGCCGGCTTCACCCCGGCCGAGCTCGAACGGCTCGGGGCCGCAGCGCCTACAACGGCGCCATGAAGTAGCGCTTCAACCCGGCCAGGATCATTTCGACGGCGATGGCCGTCAGCACCAGGCCCATCAGCTTTTCGAGCGCCGACACCACCGAATCGCCGACCAGCCGGCGAATGCGGTTGCAGCACAGCAAGGTCGTGCCCGAGACCAGCATCGCGCACGCCAGCGCCCCGATCCAGGACATCAGCTTGTCCGGCTGGCGCGAGGCGAGCAAGAGCACCGTGGCCATCGCCGACGGCCCCGCCAGCAAAGGCACGGCGAGCGGAAAAATCATCGGTTCGCGGCCCTCGGGGACGCCGTAGACGCCGCCTTCGTGGCTGAAGATCATGCGGATCGCCACCATGAGGAGGATCACCCCGCCGCCGACCTCGAGCGAGCGTTCGGACAAGCGCATCATGTCGAGAAAGCCGTTGCCCAGGAACATGAACGCGACCAGCACCGCGAACGCGATGCCGACCTCGCGCACCGCCACGCGGGTGCGGCGCTCGGGCGCGACGTCGCGCATGATCGGGATGAAGACGGGCAGGCTGCCCAGGGGGTCGAGCACCAGCAGCAAGAGGATGAAGGCGGAGAGAAAGCTGTGGTCCATGGCGGCGATTGTGCCGGTGGCGCCGCGCCCTCCCGCAGCGAAGAGCGACAATGGCGCGGCCTCGGCAAACTCTCGAAGGACCCGCCATGCAACTCGTCGGCCTGCTCGATTCACCCTACGTGCGCCGGGTCGCGGTGTCGCTGCAATTGCTGGGTCTGCCTTTCGAACACCGGCCGATCTCGGTGTTTCGCGGCTATGCGCAGTTCGCCGCGATCAACCCGGTCGTCAAGGCCCCGACCCTGATCTGCGACGACGGCACGGTGCTGATGGATTCGACGCTCATCCTCGACCATGCCGAGAGCCTCGCCGACCCGGCGCGCCGCCTCATGCCTTGCGAACCGGGTGCCCGAGCACGCGCCCTGCGCGTGCTCGGGCTGGCCTTGGCGGCGGCCGAAAAAAGCGTGCAGATCGTCTACGAGCACATGGCCCGGCCATCCGAAAAGCTGCATCAGCCTTGGGTCGACCGGGTGACCGAACAGCTCCAGGCCGCCTGCGGCGCGCTCGAGAGCGACCTGTCCCGGCACCCGCTGGACGTCTCGGTCGGGCGCATCGACCAGGCCGGCCTGACGACCGCGGTGGTGTGGCACTTCATCCAGAGCTACACGCCCGACGCCGCGCCGAGTCGCGACCATCCTTTGCTCGAAGCCTTGTCCGCGGCAGCCGAGCAGCTGCCGCAATTTCGCTGGGCGCCGCACGGCGAGGCGCCGTGCCATCCCGAGGCGACCGGGCAAGCGTCCTGAGTCCCGGGGACGCGTCGAATTCCGAGCGTCTTTCTCGAACGTAAGTCGGCCCATGGGTGGGCGCAGTAGCATGCGACCCCTCCATGCCGAACGAACTGAGCTTTTCGCAGTCGCCGCTCCGGCCGCGCCCCGCGCACCCCGAACGAGCCGACCGTCTGCCGCCCCTGGCCGACCCGCTTGCGGACGACCCCGGCCTGAACCGCACGGCCACGCGCACGCTGCGCGTGCTCGGATGGCTGGCCACCCTGGGCGCGGTACTCACCGGCCTGGCCATCGTCATGCCCACGCTCACCACCAGCGCCGACGACTATCCGCTCGATCTGCTGCTGTTC
>JALYHO010000067.1 GCA_030776545.1 Pseudomonadota bacterium
TGCCAAGACCATATTCGCTCAACATCACCCCGCCGCCGGCCACGATGTCCCCGGCCAGCCGCGCATGGCAGCGCGGGTAGACCGTGTCCAACCCGGTGCCGACGACCGCGACCGTGCCGCCCGAGCCCTCGAGCGCGCCGCGGTGGGCCGCAGCGTCGATGCCGCGGGCCAGGCCCGAGACCACTTGCAGCCCGGCCCGGCCGAGGTGTCGGGCGAACCCGCGGGCATGCTCCTCGCCCTGCGGCGTCGGATGGCGGCTGCCCACGATGGCGATCGAGTCAGACCCCAGGCGCTCGCAAGCGCCTTCGGCATGGAGCACGAGGGGTGGATCGGGCGCGTGCAGCAGCGGGGTGGGGTAGCGTGGATCGCCGAGGACGATGAAGTGGCGGTCCCCGGAGCCGGCCAGCCAGGCGAGGGTGGCGTCGATCCGGGGTTCGAGGTCGGCGGGCGCCGGACCGATCGAGGCCGCCTTGCGCGCGCCCAGGACGTCCCGCCATGCGCCCGGCGACGCCTCCCACACCCCTTGGGCAGACCCCAGGCCGGCCAGCAGCTGCCGGGCCGACTCACGACCCAGCTGCGGGGTGAGGATCAGCCGCAGCCAGGCGGCGATTTCGTCTCGGTCGGTCACGCGGCGCGGGAAAGAGGTCGGGAACCGGTCCGGCACCCGAGACTGCCAGGTCCGGGCCCGAAAAAAAGGGATCTACGGTTGGGTGAACCTGTCGCCCGGCTCGACCGGTTCCTTGACGGAAAGGATCAGCGCGTACGACATGCGGTCGAACACCCGGAAGACGAAGAGCAAACCGTGGCGCTCGTCCGGCAGTTTGATGGTCGGGTGCCCGGGGTCGGTGGTGTCCACCACCTCGCCCCCCTTGCGGACCAGGGCCAGCACGTGCCCGCGCTCCATGCCGTCGACGGCACCTCGATTGAGGGCGACGATCTGGTTCTGCCCGGCGGTGAGCGCGTCCCCGTAGAGCGAGGCGATCTGACCGTCCATGGGGCCGGACGGGGCGTGCGGGGCATAGTTGGTGTACTCGCGGCCCGGCACGATCGCGAGGCGATCACCCACGCCGGCTTCCTGGCGCACGTTGGTGACGAGGAAGGTCGCAGGGACGACCTGCGCCTTGCCGTCGGCATCGGTGCGGGTTTCTCCCTGGCGGGTGTACTCCGCGGCACCCACGTAGGTCGCCTCGTAGCCGAGGATTTCCTTGGTGGTCGGGTCGAGCAGCGGCTTGGGTTCGCGGAAGATGCGGTATTCGGTGCCCTGGCCGAGGTCGCCGCGCACATAGGCGATGTCGCCGCGGCCCAGGATGACCCGGCCCTCTTTGGTGGCGACGATGCGCGGCGCGGTGGCCAGTTCGTTGGCCTGAAAGATCACGGCGTCGTTCAGGAACGGTTCGATCAGGTGGAAGGGAATCGAAGCGAGCGCGTCCTCGCCGAGTTCGGAGGCGCGCACGCGCGGTGAGAGCTTGTCGGTTCCGGCGGGCAGGGCGCGCTGGCCCAGGCGCAGCCGCGCCCGGCCGTCGGTCTTGTCGAGGTAGAGCACCTGGCCGGGATAGATCAGGTGGGGATTGCGGATCTGTTGCAGGTTCATGCCCCACAACTCAGGCCAGCGCCACGGGCTGCGCAGGTACATCTTCGAGATGTCCCAGAGCGTGTCGCCGGTCTTGACGGTGTAGATGTCGGGCGCGTTCGGGGCCAGTTCGGCCAGCGCGATGCCGTCTTGGGCCACGCGCTGCGCGGTACCCCGTTGGGTCGGCGTCACGGGATAATCGGCAGCCAGCACCGCGGTGGCGCTGCACAGCGCTGCCGAAACGCCGGCTCCGAGCAGTACCTTCCGGGCGTTTGCGCGCAGGATGCGGCGCGGATCGAGAGAGCCGGAACGATCGCGACGGGTCATGGGTGTGTCTCTCTTCGGGTTGGTTCGGGGGGCATCCCCAAGGCTATCGGCCGTTCGGCGAAAATCCTCAATCAATTTCACAGATTCTGCCTCTAAACCCTTGATATCGCAATGAAAGTAGGCGGGCCTGGCGCCCTGCAATCCACACGGGACAGGCCGGGTGTGAGACCTGTCACACGACGCGGCCGCTCGCTGCGCCCACAATGCCGGAACCTGTGGGTTCCCGCTGAAACCAATCGTTTTCCATGGCCACGCTGAACATCCTCAAATATCCCGACCCTCGCCTGCACACCGTGGCTCGGCCCGTCGCCCAGGTCGATGACCGCATCCGCCGGCTGGTCGACGACATGCTGGAGAGCATGTATGCGGCCGACGGGGTGGGGCTCGCCGCGACCCAGGTCGACGTCCACGAGCGTGTCATCGTGATCGACACCTCCGAGACCCGGGACGACCCGCGCGTGCTCATCAACCCCGAGTTGACCGCTCGCAGCGAGGAGATGACCTTCTCCGATGAAGGCTGCCTGTCGGTTCCCCTGGTCTATGACAAGGTGGCGCGCCATGCGCGCGTCACGGTCCGGGCCCTCGATCGCGACGGCCGCCCGCGGGAATTCGAGGCCGATGGCCTGCTCGCCATTTGCGTCCAGCACGAGATGGATCATCTGATGGGCAAGGTGTTCGTCGAATATCTCAGCCAGCTCAAACGTGACCGAATCCGTACCCGGATGCTCAAGAAGGCCCGCGAAACCGCATGAGGATCGCTTTCGCCGGCACGCCCGAATTCGCTCGCACCGCCCTCGCGCGGTTGCAGGCCGCCGGCCACGAGATCGTCCTGGTGTTGACCCAGCCGGACCGGCCCGCCGGCCGCGGCATGAAGCTGCAGGCCTCGCCGGTCAAGGCCTGGGCCGTCGAGCACGGCTGGGCGATCACGCAGCCGCGCAGCCTTCGCCTCGACGGCAAGGTTCCCGAGGACGCCGCCAGTGCCCGCGCCGCCTTGCTGAAGGCGGCGCCGCAGGCCCTCGTGGTGGCCGCCTACGGCCTCATCCTTCCGCAGTGGGTACTGGACCTGCCGCCGTCGGGATGCCTCAACATCCATGCCTCGCTCCTGCCGCGCTGGCGTGGCGCGGCGCCGATCCATCGGTCCATCGAGGCCGGCGACGCGCGCACCGGGGTCACCATCATGCAAATGGACGCCGGCCTGGACACCGGACCGATGCTGATCGAGGCCGAGGTCGCGATCGATCCCCAGGACACCACCGGCAGCCTGCACGACCGCCTCGCCCCCCTGGGAGGCGAATTGATCGTCGCGGCGCTCGACCTCGTCGCCGGGCAGCGGCTCGTCCCCCGTCCACAGCCCCTTGCCGGGGTGACCTATGCGCACAAGATCGACAAGGCCGAGGTGGCGCTGGACTGGCATGCCCCCGCCGTCGACCTCGAACGGCGCTTGCGTGCATTCGACCCGCAACCCGGCGCCACCGCAGGGCTGGAGGGCGAGACGCTCAAGTGCTGGCATGGGCGGGTCGTGCCCGGTTCCGGGTCCCCCGGCGAGGTCTTGGCCGTGGATGCAGCGGGCATCACCGTCGCCTGCGGCACGGGCGCCCTCTGCCTCGACCAGTTGCAACGCGCGGGCGGCAAACGGCTCCCGGCCGCGGCGTTTCTGAGTGGTCGACCGATACGGATCGGCAGCCGTTTCGACGCCGCGATGCGCTAGACCCTGCGCGCCGCAGGCCGACCGCCGCGCCCACGCGCGGACGCTTCACCACCTCGAGAAAATTGTCAACATGTATTGAGGTAGTAGTTTGCCCAGGGAGTCGGCGTTCGGTCCCGCTGCTACCGTTATCGGCAACCTTGGTCTGCCAGCCGTCGATGCACACGCCCCGCTCTTCGTCCTGCCCCCGTCAGCCGCGCCAGGCCGCCGGCAGGTTCCGCAGCGCTCCCCGCGTGGAAGGACCGACGTCACCCTGAATTCCCCGGGTGTCGGATCCCGGTGGATCGGTCACCTTTTTTTCATCAGAGCTTAAAAAAGGCCACCCATGAGACAACACCTCCCTTCCCTGTCCGGGCTGCCCCTGCGTGCCCTGGCCGCCGCCACGCTGATCGCACTGACGCTGCCCAGCACGGCCCAGACCAGCAACGCGACCTTGCGCGGAACCGTGTCCTCGGCGGGCAAGACCGCGCCCAACGCCGAAGTCGCGGCGACCAACGTCGCCACGGGCTACACCTTGCGCATACGCACCAACGCCAACGGCGACTACGCGCTGGTCGGGCTGCCGCCCGGGACCTACAAGATCGTCGCGACCGCGGACGGCCAGGTGAGCCAGAACGAGATCACCCTGCAAGTCGGACAGGCCGCGTCGCTCGACCTGGCGGTCGCGGCGCCTGCCACCACGACGCTCAATACCGTGACGGTGGTGGGCAGCGCCAACGTCCAGGACAAGACGACCTCGGAAATCGGCACCTATGTCACGCCCCAACAACTGCAACGCCTGCCCCAGGTGAGCCGCAACTTCCTGTCGCAGGCGGACCTGGCACCGGGCGTCAACGTCGAATACGACGCGCAGGGCAACGTCAAGCTGCGCAGCGGCGCGAGCGGGCGCGAAGCGGTCAATGTGTTCATCGACGGCGTCGGCCAGAAGGACTACGTCCTGCGCGGCGGCGTCACCGGCCAGGACAACAGCCGCGGCAACCCGTTCCCGCAGTCGGCAATCGGCGAATACAAGGTCATCACGCAGAACTACAAGGCCGAGTACGACCAGGTCTCGAGCGCGGTCATCACCGCGGCGACCAAATCGGGCACCAACGACTTCCACGGCGACGTGTTCTACGACCACACCGGCGCCAACCTGCGCGCCGCCACGCCGCAGGAAAAACTGTCCGGCAACAAGGCCGACACGTCGCAGGAACAATACGGCGCGTCGATCGGCGGCGCCTTCGTCAAGGACGTCCTGCACTACTTCATCGCCTACGAGGCCAAGGACAACCGCGACCCGCTGTCGGTGGTCGCCGGGGGCGACCCTTCCGTGATCGCACTGCTGCCACCGGCGGTGGCGGCGCAACAGGGGCCGCTGCAATCGCCTTTCCACGAGGACCTGTTCTTCAGCAAGCTCGACTACTCGCTCGACGACCGCAACCACTTCGACCTGAGTTTCAAATTCCGCAACGAGCGCGACCGCAAGAACCTGGGGGGCACCGCGACCGAGTCGTTCTCGTCGAACAACCAGGTCCGCGAGCGGCGCTTCGACCTGCACCACCAGTTCAATGCGGACCAGTTCACGAACGACGCGCGGATCACCTACGAGAACGTGTTTTTCGGCCAGGTCCCGCTCGACAGCGTCGACGTCGGCGCCACCTATGCGTATTTCCCGGCGAATTCGACCAACCCGACCACCGTGCTCCAAACCGGCGGGAACAACTACTTCCAGCAAAAGAGTCAGAAGGGCTTGGCGCTCCAGGACGATTTCACCTATACCGGTCTGGCGTCCCACGTGATCAAGTTCGGGGCGAAGATCAAATGGATCACGGTCGACGCGATCGAGCAGGCCAACGGCAACCCGCAGTACTTCTACGACCTGCAATCGAGCAATTCGACCACGCCGTTCCGGGTCGACGTCGGCTACCCGCTGGCGGGCGTCGGCGACGGCGCCACGAGCTCGCAGAACAAACAGTTCGGCCTCTACCTGCAAGACGACTGGGAAGTCAACAAGCGCCTGACGCTCAACCTCGGCGCCCGCTACGACATCGAGTGGTCGCCCACCTATCTCGATCACGTGACGCCCTCCGACGTGCTGGCGGCGCTCAACAGCCAGGACCCGCGCGCGCCGACCGGCCAGACCTATGCCCAGTCGCTCGCCAACGGCGGCGTCAACCTCAACGACTACATCAGCACGGGCAGCAATCGCAAGCCGTTCGCAGGCGGGTTCGCGCCCCGGCTCGGGTTCTCCTACGACCTGACCGGTGACAAGCAGAACGTGGCGTTCGGTGGCTACGGACGCTCCTACGACCGCAACATCTTCGACGTGTTGCAACTCGAGAACACCAAGGGCACCTTCCCCAACGCGACGATCCAGTTCAACGGGGTCAACGGCGGCTGCGCGCCGGGCCAGTCGACCTGCCTGGCCTACCAGCCGTCGTACGGCACGCGGGCCGGGTTGCAACCGCTCATCACGCAGAACGCGGGCCGCGAGGTCGATCTGATCCGCAACGACCTCAAGACGCCCTACTCGGACCAGTTCTCCATCGGCATCCGCAACTCGATCGGGATCTGGCAGACCGAGGCGACGATCTCGCGCATCCAGCAGCGTGACGGCTTCGTCTGGCTGCTCGGCAACCGGC
>JALYHO010000068.1 GCA_030776545.1 Pseudomonadota bacterium
ACCCGAGCCAGCCGCTGGCCACGTTTTCGTCGCCACCTGCCGGCAGCGAGGGGGAATTCGCCCTGGACACCGGGCTCGACCCGGTGTGCGCCCTGTCGGTGCGCATCGCGCTGCCTCCGCACGGCAAGATCCGGCTGACCTTTTGCACCGCCGCGTCGGACCACCGCCCGACCCTGGACGCGATCATCGACAAGCACCGTCAGCGGGGACCGATCGCACGCAGTTCGCTGATGTCGGCAACCCTGACGGGAATACGCCTGCGCGAGTTGGCGATCAATGCCGAGCACCATGCGGCGATCCAGACGCTCACGACTGCGGTGGTGCTGACCTTGACGCGCCCGCGACCGCTCGACGGCGGCGCCGAGCGCAACGCGGCATCGGCTTGCGACCGTCGGCTCCTCTGGCGTTTCGGCATTTCGGGGGATCGGCCGATCGTGCTGGTGTCCGCCGGGGCACCGCAGGGGCTCGGGCTGCTGCGCGCCCTGGGACAGGCCCTGCGGGTCTGGTCGTGGGCGGGGGTGTCCTGCGATCTGGTCGTGATCAATGCCGAACCGTCGTCCTACCTGATGGCCCTGCAACGCGACCTGGCGGCGTTGCGCGAGCAGTTCGCGGCACAGACCTCGGGCGGTGGAAGCACCAGTTTTCGGGTGTTGCGCGCCGACGAGCTCAGCCCCGAGGAACTCGCCACCCTGCGGGTCCTGGCGCGGCTTCATTTCAATGCCGACGGCCGACCGCTCACCCATCACATGCAGGATTGGGCGGACCAGCACGAGCAGGCGATGCAGGAGCGCCAGGCCGGCTCGACCTCAGCGCTGCGGCTGGCCGCCAGCGCGGGGGCCGTGCCGCGCACCACGTCGGGTGAGTTCATGCCGGCCGGTGGCGAATTTCGCTTCGACGTCAGCATTTTCCAGCGCCCGGCTCGCCCCTGGATCAACGTGCTGGCCAATCCGACGTTCGGGACCCAGGTGTCCGAGGCCGGTGGGGGCTACACCTGGGCCCTGAACAGCCGGCTCAACCAGCTGACCCCCTGGTCCAACGACCCGCTGGCCGACCCACCGGGCGAGTGGTTCTTGCTGCAGGACCTGAGAACCCGCGAAATCTGGAGCGTCACGCCCACGGCGTGGGGCGACCCCGCCGCCAGCTACCGCGTCGCGCACGGCCAGGGGTACAGCGCGATCGGTCATCGCCGTGGCGACCTGGAGGTGAGCGCGACCTGGTGCGTCGACCCCCAGAGTCCCGTCAAGCAGCTGCGCTTGCGCCTGGTCAATCGCGGCAATCGGAACCAGCGCCTGCGCGCCGTCGGTCTGGTCGAGTGGATCATGGGCGCCGGCCGCGCCGACCGCGGGAGCACCGAAACGGCCGCGCTCACCCAGCGCATCCAGGCGGGAGACGCCGGCCGACGGGTCACCATCCTGAGTTGCACGCAGCGCGACCGCGCCGCGGGGTTCGGCGACGGCACGGCCTTCCTCGCGGTGGCGACGGACGCCAGCGAGGCGCTCGACTGGACTTGCGACCGGCGCGAGTTCTTCGATGCGCGCGGCCGTCCGGTGCTCCCGGACAATTTCGCTCAACACCAGGGTGCCGGCCTGGACCCGTGCGCAGCGCTGGCCCTGCGCCTGCAAGTGCCGGCCGGTCAGACCGCCGAGTGCGTGTTCCTGCTCGGCTACGGCGCGACCGCCGCGGAAGCCCGCCAACTCGCCGCCACCGCGGCCGCCATGCCGGCCAGCGAGCGCTTCGACGCCAGCCGCAAAGCGTGGGAGGAGTTGTTGCAGGCGAGCACGGTCAAGACACCCGATCCATTGTTCGACGCCCTGGTCAACCATTGGCTGCTCTACCAGACCGTGAGCTGCAGGCTGTGGGCCAAGGCGGGCTTCTACCAAGCCGGGGGCGCTTTCGGCTTTCGCGACCAGCTCCAAGATGCCATGGCGCTGGCCTGGAGCGCACCGGAGATGCTGCGGCGGCAGATACTGCTCAACGCCAGCCGCCAATTTCCCGAAGGCGACGTGCAGCACTGGTGGCACGCACCGACCGGAGCGGGCGTGCGCACCCATTTTTCCGACGACCTGTTGTGGTTGCCGCATGCCATCGCGGCGTATGTCCGCACGACGGGCGACGCCGGCGTGCTCGACGCCGAGGCCGGATTCGTCGAGGGCGGCCCGATCCCGGAAGGCGCCGAGGACGCCTACTACGCGCCCACGCTGAGCGCCACGACCGCGACCGTCTACGAGCACGGCGCGCGCGCCATCGACCGGAGCTTGCGCAGCGGCCCCCACGGGCTGCCCCTGATGGGGACGGGCGACTGGAACGACGGCATGAACCGCGTCGGCGCCGAGGGCCGGGGTGAATCGGTCTGGCTGGCCTGGTTCCTCTGTCAACTGGTCGAGGACTTCACGCCGATCGCGCGGCAGCGCGGCGACGACGCCCGCGCGACGCGCTGGGAGGAGGCGGCGAAGACCTGGCGCGAGGCGCTCAAGGGCGATGCCTGGGACGGGCAGTGGTACCGGCGCGCCTTCTTCGACGACGGCACCCCGCTCGGCTCGAGCGCCAACCGGGAGTGCCGCATCGACCTCATCGCGCAGGCCTGGTCGGTGATCTCGAACGCAGCACCGGCGGCGTTCCAGCGCATGGCGATGTGCGCGCTCGACCGCGAACTGGTCGATCCCGAGGCGGGTCTGATCAAGTTGCTCAGTCCTGCGCTGCAGTTCCAGACCCCGAGCGCGGGCTACATCCAGGCCTACCCGCCGGGAGTGCGCGAAAACGGCGGGCAGTACTCGCACGCCGGCGTCTGGGCCCTGATCGCGCAGGCCATGGGCGGCGACGGCGACGCCGCCTACCGATATTTCACCTACCTGAGCCCGGCCCACCGGGCGGCGCATCCCGCGCGACGCGACGCCTATGCGATCGAGCCCTACGTGATGGCCGGGGACGTCTACACCGAGACACCATTCGTCGGACGCGGCGGCTGGAGCTGGTACACCGGCTCGGCCGCCTGGATGCACCGGGCGGCGATCGAGCACATGTTCGGTATGCGTCAGCGCGGCGACGACCTGTCGTTCAGGCCCTGTTTGCCGTCGCACTGGAACCAGGCGGAGCTGACCCTTCGCCGCGGCGATCGCCGCCTGCGCGTCGTGATGGTGCGGGCAGGCGTCGCGGCGCCGGCGCTGTCTGCGGCGCTCGAGTGGCGTCCCGGCGAGGTCGTCGCATGGAGCCTTTTGGGCCGTGAAACGACCGCCCTGCTCCGCCTTCCCGCGGGGCCGGGTGACAAAGCCGGCGGAGACGCGCAGGCGCCGGAGGTACAACCGGCCGCGTCCTAGAGGGTTGCACCGGGGCCCTGTCCTACAGGGCGTGGCGCGGCGCTCCGATGGGCCGCAGGCACGGGGGTCCATACAGTCGCAAAGGTAGTTCAGCGGTCGACGTTTTCCAGCCGTTCAAAGGAGATGACATGCTCAAGTGGGCCATTATTTTTGCCGTGATCGCGGGGGTCGCAGGTGTGCTCGGTTTCACCGGCGTCGCGGCCGGCGCGGCCGGGATCGCGAAAATCCTGTTCGTCCTGTTCCTGGTTCTTTGCGCAGTCTTCGTGGTGCTGGCTCTGCTCGGCATCGGCGCCGTCAGCAAGCGCATGAACGCCGATTCCTGAAGGAGTATTTTTCATGGCCAATCCCGAACGACTCGTCCTCGACGAGCAAGCCCTCGACAACGCCAAACGATCGCTCGGCGACGGCGCTGTCACACCGAGCTACGGCCCCTGGCGCGAGGACGTCATCAAGCTGCTCAACGACTCGCTCGCGACGGAGCTGGTTTGCATCCTGCGCTACAAGCGCCATCACTTCACCGCCAAGGGCCTGTCTTCGCCCAAGATCGCCGAGGAGTTCATGGTCCACGCGCTCGAAGAGACAGCCCACGCGGACCAGATCGCCGAGCGCATCGTGCAACTGGGTGGCGAGCCGGATTTCATGCCCAGCACCTTGCTGGAGCGCAGCCATGCCGACTACGACGGCTCGCTCGACCTCAAAGACATGATCCGCGCCAACCTCGTCGCCGAGCGGGTCGCGATCGAGGCTTATTCACAAATGATCTCCCTCATCGGCGACAAGGATTCGACCACCCGGCGCATGCTCGAAGGTATCCTCAGCCAGGAGCAGGAACACGCCGACGAGTTGAGTGACTGGATGACCGACTGAACCGCTGCCTTAGGTTGGCCGCTGGTCGACGGCCGCACCTTGGGCCTGCTTGCCGAAAAAAACCTTTCCCTGGAGATCGATAAAAATGCAATTCCGAACCTCGCTCGCATCGGCCGTCGCCGTTTTCGCCCTTGTCACAGCCTCCGGCTGCGCCGTCACGCGCGGCCAGGAGACCGTCGGCGCCTATGTCGACGACGCGACCATCACCACCGCCGTGAAGGCCAAGTTCGTCGACAACAAAAATGTCGACGCCACCGCCATCAAGGTCGAGACGCTCAACGGCACGGTGATGTTGTCCGGTTTTGCCAAGAGCAGCACCGAGCGCAGCACCGCCGAAGACCTGGCCTCCCAGGTCAAGGGCGTGAAAACCGTCAAAAACGCGGTCGTCGTGCGCCCCTGAGGCAGAACCTGACCGCCGCGTGGCCGCCGTGCGCGAGCCGCCGCGATCCGAGCCCCGGGTTCCTCGAGAATCGCGGGGCCTTTTCTTGGCAGGCGACGCGCTGGGGCAACGCGGCAAGACCGCGTCGAGCCAGCGGCACGCCGCGCCGCATGGACCGCGTCATGATCGCTGATTCCCGGACCTTTCCATGAGCCTGCCCTCCTCCGCCGAACCCGCGACGCCGACACCGGCCTCGGGCTACGCCACGAGTGTGCTGGCGGTGCTCGCGGTCATCGTCGCGCTCTGGTGGGGGCAGTCCTTCATGATTCCCCTGACGGCCGGGCTCATGCTCGCGCTGCTGGTTCAGCCCGTCACCGCGCTCCTGACCCGCTGGCTGCGGGTGCGTATGCTCGCGGCCGCGCTCACCCTGGCCCTGGTCATCACCGCGATCGGCCTGGCGGGCGCGGCGTTCGGCGACCAGCTCGGTCGAGTCGCCAGCCGCGCCCCCGACATGATCAACCTCGTGGCGCAGCAGGTCTCCGCCACCAACCCCGGTGCCGATTCGGTGCTGCAGCGCGCCCGCGAAGCGTTCCGCCAACTCGACCTCGCGGCCGACCGACTCGCGGGCGTCAAGCCCCTTTTGCAAACACCACGCAGCAGGGCCGCCGCCGCGCGCCAGGCCGATGCGGCGGCAAGCGCCGCGGCAGCGGCCACGCCCACCCTGTCGCAAACGGCCACGGTGGCCCTGCGCGAGAGTGCCGTCAGCGGCTCCAGTGCACTGCTCAAACTCGCCGGCGACCTGACCATCTTGTGCTTCGTCGCATTTTTCGTCCTCACCGGGGGTCCCCTGCTGGCGGAGCGATTTCTCAACCTCTGGGGCGCGCGACCCGATTTGCGTGAGCGCGCCGAACATGCGGCGCTGGAATGCGTGCGCCAGATCCGCATCTACGGTGCGGTGCTCCTGGTCACCAACAGCATCGTCGGCCTGGCCGTCTGGGCCGCGTTCGCGGTGAGCGGCCTTCCCGACGCGGGCGGATGGGGAATCACCGCCGCCGTGTTGCACGTCGTCCCCTATCTCGGGATGGCGCTCTTGACCGGCCTGGGTGCGGCCGAGGCCTTCCTCGCGCATGGCACGCTGTCCTCGGCGTTGGGGATGGCCGCTTTCCTGCTTTTGCTGTCGAGCCTGATCGGCACCCTGGTGACCGCCTGGCTGCAGGGACGCGCCGCCAAGATGAACGCCGCGGCAGTGTTCATCGGGGTGGTCTTCTGGGGCGCCCTGTGGGGGGTCTGGGGTCTGCTGCTGGGTCCCGCCTTGATCGTGCTGATCAAGGTGGTCGCCGAACACACCCGCCCGGGCCAGCGCTTCGCCAACTTGATGCAGGGTTGAGCCCGGGGCCCTTTTCCGATGACGTCGTTTCGCGATCAGGTACTGAATTCAGGCCGCTTGCCGGCACGCGCCTTGCGCATCGGCTGGGCCGCGCTGCAACGCTATCTCGCGGCCGGCGGCATGCGCCAAGGCGCCGCGGTGGCGTTCTACGCCGCGTTCTCGATCGCGCCGCTGCTGGTGGTGGTGACCGGCGTCATGGTCTGGCTGCTCGGCAGCGACGCGGCCCAGGCGGCGCTCCTGGACGCCGTGCAGCGCCTCATCGGCGCGAACGAGACCCAGACCCTGTCCGAGCTGCTGCGCCAACGCGAAGTGGCGGCCGTGGGCTCGCAGCCGGCGGCCTTCGGCTCCTGGCTGGCGCTGGGCACGACCCTGATCGGCGCCACCGGTGTGTTCATCGAGTTGCGTGCCGCACTGCAGGCGATGCTGGGCGAAAACGACGGCGCGTTTAGCTGGTGGCAGTTGGTGAGGGTGCGCCTGCTGGCCATCGGGGTCGTGCTGGGATGCGGCTTCCTGCTGTCGGTCGCGATGCTGGCGCAAACCGTGTCCTTGCTCGCCTTGCGCTGGGCCTCGGGCCGTTGGCCCTTGCTCGCCCCCTTGCTGGGCACCGTCGAAGCGCTCTGGTCCTGGGCGGTCATCACCTTGTTGTTCGCCCTCATGATCCGGTGGCTGCCGACGGGCCGTCTGCCGATGCGACACGCCCTGGCGGGCGCGGCGGTGGCAGGCGCGCTGTTCATGGTCGGCCGCTACGGCATCAGTCTCTACATCGCCACCACGGCGACCCGCTCGGCGCTGGGGGCGGCCGGTTCGTTCGCCGCCCTCCTGGTGTGGGTGTATTGGTCGAGTCAGATTTTCCTGCTCGGGGGCGCCCTGGCGGTGGAAATCGGGGCGCCGAACGCGGTCGCTGCCGACACCACGCCGGGTCGCGTGCAGCGCCCCGTCACTTCTTGAGTTTGCGGTAGGCGTCATCCGCCTCGGGCGCACGGCTGGTGTCCTCGAGGCCGCGTTCGAGGTCGCGATGCCCTTGACGCACGGTGGGACTGGGGACGCCACCGGTCATGCCCGCCGTCTCGTCGCGCTCGTGGGGCATGGCGGTCGAACGCGAAGGGCGAGGGGTCGAGAGGTCGACGGAGGCTTCATGCGTTCGCCGCGCGGGTTGGGAGTCGCTTTCGGCGCGCCTTTCGGAGCCGTTTTGGGTGAGGCTTTCGGCGTTTTGGTCATGAAGTCTTTCGAAAATGGGAAGCGCTTTTCAAAGTCAGAACGCGTGACGGACGAAAACCCCCAGCCCACCCCGCCGCGGCCGTACCGTCAGGCCGGTATCGCCTGCCAGCCGCAGGCCCAGGCCGCCATACGCGACATGCAGGAAGGACCGTGACGAGCGCAACTCGAAACCGACCTTTCCGGCGGTCGTCTCGGCGCCGGACCACCCGCCGCCGTAGAGTTGCGACGCATCGGCGAACACGGCCGAACGGGTCGACGTGCGGTAGCGCATGCCGATGGTCAGCACCGTCGCGGTGCCCGAACCCATCCCCGCGGGGCCGATCGACCCGCGGGCCGGCGCCGCGTCACCGGGTCCGGCGCCCCAACTGTATGCGCCGAACCCCCAACCCAGATCGAGCGGTCCCCGAGTCAGCCAGAAACGGCGCTGCAATTCGGTGGTTCGGAGGTTCGTCCCCGCCGACCCGCGGCTGTCGGTGGCCACCGCGTCCTCGCGCGTGAACGGCGCCGGTGCATTCAGTTCGGTCAGGCCATGGGCCGCGGGGTGATCCGAGGCGAAGGCCGCCCCCATGACGCTGCAGAGCAGCGTCGCAGCAGCGACGCCGAGTCGGCCGGCACGGGCGCATGTCGATCGGCAGGCCCTGGAGGCCTTGGAGAAGGCCGCGGCCGACCCACGACGCACCCGCTGCCGATGACCTGTATCCATTCAGCCTCCCAGAGGGCTCGCGACCACTGTCCAGAAGATCATTCTCTTGCGTTCGAGCATAGCCGCGGTGGCAAGACATCACGATCGGCGCCTACCTAAAGCGCTGTAGGACGCGTTCGCACTCTCGCGCCTCAAATGAGCGGGCGGGGGGCCGGTCGACCGTCCCCGTAGAGGTCGCCGAGGCGGGCCAGCGCCTTCGGATCGAGCAGGAACAAGCGCCCCTCGTCGATCCGGTGCAGTCCCCGACGTTCGAGCTTGCGCAAGGTCTTGTTGGTGTGCACGAGCGACAGCCCCAGCGCATCGGCGATGTGTTGCTGTGTGAGAGGAAACGGCACCCCGTGCTCGCGCTCGAAGTCGAGGATCAGCGCCCCGGCACGCTTGAAGAGGGTGACCAACAATGTCGCGATGCGTTCCTCGGCGCTGCGCCTGCCCACCGTCAACAGATTGTCATCGACCAACGACTCTTCCTGGGCGGTGAGCCAGGTCACGGCAAAGCCCAGGGTCGGCGCCGAGCCGTGCAAATTCCAGAGGGCCGTGCTCTGAAACATGCACAGCACGGAGTCGGTCAGGGCCTGGACACCGTGCGGCGATGCCTCGCCCATTTTTTGCTGCACGCCGATGAAATCGCCCGGAAGAAGAAAGTTCAGGATCTGGCGCCGGCCGTCGCTGAGGGTCTTGAATCGAAACGCCCACCCGCTCAATAACGTGTAGAGCGCGGCGTTGGGCTGGCCTTCGTGGATGATGGTTCTGGAGCCGCCGACGGTCACCTGCTCGCGTTTCAAGGATTCGATCAGCGCAAGCTCCGGGCCGGAGTGCGGAATGAACAAGGGCAGCTGGCGCAGCGGGCAGGCGTCGCAGGGAACGTACTTCACGGATGCTCCTCGGGTGCCGGCAACCACCGGCCGCCCAGCGCGAACCCGATCATGCGCTTGCTCCTTACCCGCGCCTCGGCGCCAGCACTTGCGGATTCAACGCAGTCGGCGGCCGGCCGGCGTCGGGCCCGGCGCCGAGCGCGGCGATGAGGTTGTCCACCGCCAGTTGCGCCATCGCGCGACGGGTCGGAATGCTGGCGCTGGCGATGTGCGGGGTCAGGACCACGTGGGACTGAGCCAGCAGGTCCGGGTGGACCTGCGGCTCCCCCTCGAACACGTCGAGGCCGGCCGCCGCGATGCGCCGCTCCCGCAGCGCTTGTGCCAGCGCGGCGTCGTCGACCACCCCGCCGCGGGCGATGTTGGTCAGGGTCGCCGTCGGCTTCATCAGCGCGAGCTCGGGCGCACCGACCAGGTGGTGCGACGCCGCGCTGTAGGGCACGACGATGACGAGGTGGTCGCTCTCGCGCAGCAGGGCATGCTTATCGACCCAGCGCGCCCCCAGCTGGCTTTCGACCGTCTCGTCCAGGCGCGAGCGGTTGTGATAGATCACTTTCATGCCGAAGCCCAGCGCGCCGCGCCGGGCAATCGCCTGGCCGATCCGGCCCATGCCCAATACGCCGAGCGTGGCGCCGTGCACATCGGTACCCGCGAAGGCCTCGATCGACCAGTGGCGCCACTGGCCGCTGCGCAGGAAGTGCTCGGCTTCCGCGATGCGGCGCGCCGCAGCCATCATCAGCGCGAAACCGAAGTCTGCGGTCGTTTCGGTCAGCACATCGGGTGCATTGCTCACGAGCACCCCATGCGCGGTGCAGGCCGGCAGGTCGACATTGTTGTAGCCGACCGCCATGCTGCATACCGCGCGCAGCTCGGGACAGGCCTGCAGCAAGGCGGTGTCGATGGGTTGGGTCCCGGTGATGAAAAGGCCGGCCTTGCCCTGCAGACGACGAATCAGTTCGGTCGGCGACCAGACCTCATCGGACGGGTTGTCTTCGACCTCGAAATGCTCGCGCAAGCGGTCGACGATATCGGGGAACACGGCCCGGCAGACCAGGACAGCAGGTTTTTTTGCAGTCATTTCGTACTCATTCGAGGAATCGGGTGAAGCCATCCACCGGCTCGCGGTCGGTCACCAGGGTGTTTTCGACCGCCTGCGGGTCGGCCCAGCCGAGCGACATGCCGCAGACCACCTGCTCGTGCGCGGGCGCGCCCACATGCTCGGTGATGAGGCGATGGAACTGGGTGAACGCCGCTTGCGGGCACGTGTCGAGCCCGCGCCCGCGTGCAGCCACCATGATGCTTTGCAAAAACATGCCGTAGTCGAGCCAGCTGCCCTGGCGCATCACCCGATCGATCGTGAAGATCAGACCCACGGGGGCGCCGAAAAAGTCGTAGTTGCGACGATGCTGGGCGTGCATGGCGGCCTTGTCGGACTTGCCGATCTGCAGCAAGCCGTAGAGGTCCCATCCGACCTTGCGGCGCCGGTCGACGAACGGCGACTTCCATTCCGTCGGGTAGTACGCGTACTCCTCGGTGTGGCGCTCGCGCTCCGCCGGGTCGTCGTAGGCCTGGCGGATCTTGGCCGACAGGGCGTCCTTCGCCACGCCGGTCAGCACATAGACTTTCCACGGCTGGGTGTTGGTCCCCGACGGCGCGCGCGCCGCGACCTGCAGGATGTCGCGGATGGTCTCGCGCGGCACGGGGGTCGGCAAAAACGCGCGCAGCGAGCGCCGGGTGACGATCGCGGTATCGACCGCGGCCGTTTGTTCAGGGGTCGGGTGGGAGGCGGGTGTCATCACGTCAGTGGTTCCAGTCGTTGAATCAGTTCGCGCGGAAGCGGCGCCGGGCGGCGCGTCGCCCGGTCGACATAGACATGCACGAAGTGGCCGCAAGCGGCGCACCACGGCGAGTCGGCGGCAAACACGCCGATCTCGTAGCGCACGCTCGACCTGCCGAGTGCACGGACCCGCAGGCCCGCCTCCAGAGGCTCGGGAAACGCGAGCGGCGCGAAATAGTTGCAGTGGCTCTCGACGACCAATCCGATCACCGCCCCGCGCGTGATGTCGAGCACGCCGCCTTCGATCAGGTAGCGGTTGACGGCAGTGTCGAAGTAGCTGTAGTAGGCGACGTTGTTGATGTGGCCGTAAGCGTCGTTGTCGGCCCAGCGGGTCGCGATCGGCATGAAGTGCCGGTACTCGGTGCGGTGCCGCGGCGCAGCGCGGGGTGCGGAATCGGGCCCGGCGGGGGTGCCGGTGGGGGTCGTGTCGGCTTCCATCATGGGGCCTCATTGTTCCATTCGCGCCAATGCGCGAGCGCGGCCCGAAACGTGCCTACATGGACCTCGACCGTGTCGTCGATGTTGCGGCCGTAGCCCCCCGCCATGGAAATCGCGACCGGAATTCGCCGTGCGCGTGCCGCCGCGAGCACGCGGCGGTCGCGTTCGGCCAGCCCCGCCGTGGTGAGCTTGAGCCGACCCAGCCGGTCGCCTTCGTGGGGGTCGGCGCCGGCGAGATAGAAGATCAGGCCCGGGGGGTCCGGCTGGTGGCGGCGCCAGAGCTGTTCGAGCGCGGCATCGAGCGCGCCCAGGTAGGTCGGATCGTCGCAGCCATCCGGAAGGTCGACATCGAGGTCGCTGCGCTCTTTTCGGAACGGAAAATTCTTGGCGCCGTGGATGGAGAGCGTGAACACGCTGGGATCGTCACCGAAGATCGCGGCGCTGCCGTTGCCCTGGTGCACGTCGAGGTCGACGATCGCGACGCGCAGCAAGCCGCGTCCCCTCCGGTGCCATTCGGCCTGCATCAGACGAGCGGCCACCGCCACGTCGTTGAAGACACAGTAGCCGCCGCCCTTGTCGGCACTGGCGTGGTGGGTGCCGCCCGCCACGTTGGCGGCCACGCCGGCACCGGCCAATGCCGAGCGAGCCGCCGCGATCGTGGCGCCGACCGACCGACGCGAGCGCTGGACCATCGCCTCCGTCCAGGGGAACCCGATCTCGCGCTGCTGGGCCGCACTGAGGGCCCCCGCGACGACGGCGCCGACGTAGCCCGGGGCGTGTGCCAGCGCCAGTTCGCCATCGCTGGCAGGAGGCGCGGGACAGAGCTCCAGATCGGGGAGCCCCTGCAGCGCCGCGCGCAGCAAGCCGTATTTGGGCATCGGGAAGCGGTGCCCGGGAGGCAGCGGCAGCACGAATTGATCGGCGTAGAAGGCTTGCATCGGCATGGCCAGCGATTGTCCACCGCCTGGCTGCACAGATGGGTTCGGGGGTCGCGTCGCTCGAAAACGTCAAAATTTGTGCAGCGCAACAAAAACCGCTTGCAATGCCGTAAGCGACCTCTATACTTCGTGCATGTTGCAGCGCACCATTCCTTCGTGCCGCAGCGCATAGTTCCCTATTTTTGACCACGAACGGAGACCGCATCATGATCACTGCCGAACAACTCATCGCCACCCAGCAATCCAACGTCGAAACCTTTTTCGGCCTGACCTACAAGGCATTCGAGGGCGTGGAAAAGCTGGTCGAACTGAACTTGCAAGTGGCCCGCGCCGCCCTCAGCGAAGCCGCCGAGAACACCAAGGCGGCCTTGTCGGTCAAGGACCCCCAGGAATTCCTCGCCCTGCAATCGAGCCTGCTGCAGCCCGCTGCCGAGAAGGCCGCCGCTTACGCCCGCCATCTGTACGACATCGCCGCCGCCACCGGCGCTGAAGTCGGCAAGGTTGCCGAAGCCACCGCCGCCGACGCCCAATCGAAGTTCCTGTCGGTCGTCGACTCCGCGGTCAAGAATGCCCCCGCCGGCAGCGAGAACGCCGTCGCGCTGGTGAAGTCGGCCGTGGCTGCCGCGAACAACGCCTACGAGGGCGTGCAGAAGGCCGTCAAGCAGGCCACCGACACCGCGGAAGCCAATTTCCAGGCCATCAGCGCCACCGCTGGCAAGTCCGTCAAGGTCAAGCGCGCGGCCTGAAAGCCTGGCTACCAGTGCCGAGTCGACGTAAAGGAGTGTTTGCGCCTGAACTTTTGCGCGAACCCTCCGTCTGACCTGAACCCGCGGGCCTGGTCTCGCGGATTTCATGGGAGCGGTTTTTAGCTGTCATGGGAAGTTTTGGAAGGTTGTCTCCTCGGTAGCTGTTCTTCGCAAAGCTACCTTCGGCCCGTCGCAGTCATGCGACGGGCCGTTGTTTTTTCCCATCCGAACGACGGCCTGTCACCGCGTCTTGGCGGCCACGGCCAAGTGCAGCGCGGCCAGTTGCGCCTGCATCGCCTCACGCCCGGCCTGGATCGCCTGTTTGCGATTCGTGAAGTCCGTGCCCGACATGTTGGGCCAGGTCGGCCGAACCAGGATGTCCGCGTCGCGCAGTTCATAGCCGTTGATGCGTCGCCCCATGATCGCGAAGGTCTGCAGCAGCATGCGCATGGCGTCCCCGGTGGCCGCGCCCACGGGGGTCTGCGAGATATCCACCGCGATCACGAGTTCGGCTCCCATCTGGCGCGCGAAGCGCACCGGGACCGGCGCCACCAGCCCGCCGTCGACGTACTCGTGCGCGCCGATGCGCACGGGCTGGAACACCGCCGGCACGGCACTCGACGCCCGCACCGCGACGCCGGGGTCGCCGCGCTGGAACAAGATCCCCTCCCCGCTGTCCAGATCGGTGGCCACCACGCCGAGCGGCACGCGCATCTGCTCGATGCGGAGCCCGCCTGTCTGGTCGCGAACGAATTTTTCGAGGCTCTCGCCGCGGATCAACCCGCGCCCGGGAAAGGCCCAATCGGTGAACGCCGACTCGTCCATGTTCTGCGCCAGGTAACCGAGCTGCAGCCCGCTCTTGCCGGAGGCATAGAGCGCAGCCACCAGGCTGCCTGCCGACGTTCCTGCCACCAGATCCGGGTGGAAGCCGTTCTCCTCGAGCACCTGGATCACGCCGATGTGGGCGAAACCGCGCGCCGCCCCACCCCCGAGGGCCAGGCCGATTCGGGGTGGCTTGCGCATTGGCTTCGGCACCTCGGGCGGCGGCGGTTCGGCCGGGGGCCGGGCGTTCGCCGGCGCCCCGTTCTGCACTGGACCGCTCTGGCATCCCACCAACGCGACCGCGGCCAGGGCGCCCAAGGCACCCAGCACCGAGCGGCGCTCGGGCCTGCCCGCCGACCTCTTTATTCCCGTTTTGAATAAGTACAATGTAATTAAGTTGTTTGCCAATATATGGCGCGTGGCTACAGTCACCTTCCTGAGCGCGCTCCGCGCGCCGCGTCCCGGAAACCTTACATACGTATGCATTGGCTCGCGATATTGAGCGGCTTCGGCGTCGGCGCCATTGTGGGGCTGACGGGCGTGGGCGGGGGGTCGCTGATGACCCCCCTGCTGCTGTCGGTCTTCAAGCTCAACCCGGCGGTGGCGATCGGCACCGACCTGTGGTTTGCGGCGATCACCAAGAGTGCCGGGTCGCTGTCCCACCATCGGGCCGGCCACGTGCAGTGGCGCATCACCGGATTGTTGCTGGCCGGCAGCGTTCCCGCTTCGATCGCGACGATCAGCCTCATGCACCTGACCGGTCTGACCAAGGCCTGGACCTCGGCCCTGACGCTCTCGCTCGGCGTCGCGCTGCTCCTGACCGCCGTCACCGTGGCCTACAAGGAGCTCTGGCTGAAGATCGGCCTGCGTCTGGAACGCTGGATTCCCGAGTCGCGCCAGGCCCCGTTGACGGTCGCCTGCGGCTTGCTCCTGGGGGTCTTGGTGTCGCTCAGTTCGATCGGCGCAGGGGCCATCGGCGCCACGTTGATCCTGCTCATCTATCCCCGCCTGCGCTCGCATCAGATCGTCGGCACCGACATCGCGCACGCGGTGCCCCTCACACTGGTGGCCGGGATCGGCCATGCGACCCTCGGCCACCTGGACTGGAACCTGCTCGGCGCGCTGCTCATCGGCTCGATCCCGGGGATCTGGATCGGCGCGCAGCTCACGCGCCGCATGCCCGAGAAAATCGTCCGCGCGTTGCTTTGCGCGGCGCTGGTCAGCGCTGGACTGAAAGTGATCACCTGATGTATCAATACACCGAATTCGACCGCCTGTTCGTTCACCAGCGCGCCGCGCAGTTCCGTGACCAGCTCGAGCGTCACCTGTCCGGCCAGCTCCCGGAAGACGACTTTCGCGCCTTGCGCCTGCAAAACGGCTGGTACGTGCAGCGCCACGCGCCGATGCTGCGAATCGCGGTGCCCTACGGCGAGCTCTCGAGCCGGCAGCTGCGCACCCTGGCGATGATCGCGCGGCGCTACGACCGGGGCTATGGCCACTTCACCACCCGCCAGAATTTGCAGTTCAACTGGATTGCCTTGCCGCAGGCTGCCGAAGTGATGGAAGCCCTGGCGGCGGTCGACATGCATGGCATCCAGACCAGCGGCAACTGCATCCGCAACATCACCAGCGATGCGCTGGCAGGCATCGCACCCGACGAAGTGGTCGACCCGCGCCCCTACGCCGAGCTGCTTCGGCAGTGGAGCACCTTGCACCCGGAGTTCGCTTTTTTGCCCCGAAAGTTCAAGATCGCGATCATCGGCGCGACCGAGGACCGGGCCGCCATCGCGTGGCACGACATCGGCCTGCAGCTGCACCGGAACGACGCCGGTGAAGTCGGTTTTCGGGTGCTGGTCGGCGGCGGCATGGGGCGCACACCCATCAACGGGGTCGAGATCCGCGCCTTCCTGCCGTGGCACCAGATCCTGGTCTTCCTCGAAGCGATCGTCCGGGTGTACAACCGCTATGGGCGGCGCGACAACGCCTACAAGGCGCGCATCAAGATCCTGGTGAAGGCCGAAGGGCCCAAGTTCATCGCCCAGGTCGAAGACGAGTTCGCCCAGATCCTGGCGCAGGATGTCGGCGGGAGCGCCCACCTGTTGCCCGAGGCCGAGCTGCAACGGGTCGCCCGCAGTTTCGTCCTGCCCGAAGGCGTGGTCGAGACACCTGAGCCGCCCCCCTTCGCGGCGGAGATGCCGGCGGCCTACGGCCGGTGGCTGGAACGCAACGTCCACGGTCACCGGCTGAGCGGCTACCGCGCCGTGACCTTGTCACTCAAGCGCTCCGGCCAGGCCCCGGGCGACGCCACCGCCGACCAGATGGACCTGGCCGCCGACATCGCCGAGCGGTACAGCCACGGCGAACTGCGCGTCACCCACGACCAGAACCTGCTGCTGCCCTGGGTTCGGTCCAGTGACCTGCACGCGCTCTGGCTGGCCGCGCGCGAAGCCAGTTTCGCGACGCCCAATATCGGCCTCCTGACCGACATGATCGCGTGCCCGGGGGGTGACTTCTGCGCGCTGGCCAACGCCCGGTCCCTGCCGATCGCCGAGGAAATCACCCAGCGCTTCGCCGAAATCGACGAGCTCTACGACATCGGCGACATCGACCTGCACATCAGCGGCTGCATCAATTCCTGCGGCCACCACCACAGCGGCCACATCGGCATCCTCGGCGTCGACAAGGACGGCAAGGAGTGGTATCAGGTCTCCCTCGGCGGCTCCGACGGCAGCACCGCGAGCGGCCCCTCGGCGCCTGGCAAGGTGATCGGCCCCTCGTTCTCGGCCGACGAAGTCGCCGACGTGATCGAGGCGCTGGTCGATACCTACCGGCGTGAACGCGCCGCTCGCGAACGCTTCATCGACACCGTCAAGCGGGTCGGCCTGGCGCCCTTCAAGGCCTCGGCCAACGCCGTGCGTCGCAGCACCGCGACCGAACACACCGTCTGAGGCCTCGCACCGAGTGACTGCCATGAAATTCATCGACCCCCGCAAGGATGCCTGGCATGAGCTGGGTGGCGAGGACGGCCCCGCCGCCTACATCGACCCGCGGCCCCACCTGCTGCTTCGGCTCGAGCAGTGGCGGGCGTTTCGGTCGAGTTGGCCGGCCGAGATGCCGGTCGGCGTCATGTTGCCGAACGACGTCGACGTGGCCGAGATCGCGCCCGACCTGCCGCGGCTGGCACTGGTGCAGTTGAGCTTTCCGAAGTGGGTCGACGGCCGCGCCTACAGCCAGGCCCATACCCTGCGCATGCGCCATCGGTTCGCGGGCGAGTTGCGCGCCAGCGGCGACGTGCTGGTCGACATGGTGCTGATGCTGACCCGAACCGGTTTCGACGCCGCCGTGCTGCGCCCCGACCAGTCGCTCGACGTGGCGCACCGTGCGCTCGGCTTCTTCCCGGGCTTCTACCAGGGCGGCAGCGGCGACCCCTTGCCGCTCTTTGCCAAGCCCCCCGGCAGCGCCGACGCGCTGGTCAAGGCGCAGCAGGAATTCATCCACGCGGGAGCCGCCATATGAGCGACGCAGCCAACGCGATCGCCCTCTACGACCGTGCGCTCGACGGCTTTCAGGGGCGCGTCGAGCATGCGCTGGCGGTGTTGCACGCCGCCGCGGCCGCGCATCCGGGGCGCATCGTCCAGGCCACCAGCCTCGGCGCCGAAGACATGGTGATCACCGACCTGATCGCGCGCCACCGGGTGCCGATCGCGCTCGGCACCTTGCAGACCGGCATGCTGCATGCCGAGACGGTGGCCCTGATCGGCACGATCGAGGACCGCTACGCGATGCCGGTCGAGATCTACGAGCCGGTCCAGGAATCGGTGTTGCGCTTCGTGGATCGCCACGGCGACCGCGCCATGTACGAGAGCATCGACCTGCGCAAGCAATGCTGCGCGATGCGCAAGCTCGAACCCTTGGCGCGCATGCTGGCCGATCGCGACGCCTGGGTCACCGGCATGCGACGCGAACAGTCCGACTCTCGCGGCAGCGTCGAATTCTCCGAGACCGATGCCCAAGGGCGCGCCAAGTTCAACCCGCTGGCCGATTGGCATTGGGCCGACGTCTGGCACTACATCGCCAGTCACCAGGTCCCCTACAACCCCCTGCACGACCAGTTTTTTCCGAGCATCGGTTGCGCCCCCTGCACCCGTGCCATCGCCGTCGGCGAAGACTTCCGCGCGGGCCGTTGGTGGTGGGAGGACGAGGCCGCCAAGGAATGCGGCTTGCATGTCCACGACGGCCCCCCTGGGGCGACCGCCCCCGTCTCTGTAATCGGAGCCCGAGCATGAACGCACCACTCAAAGTCGAGCAGCTGCTGCCCGAACTCGACCAGACCCACCTCGACTGGCTCGAGGAGGAAGCCATCTTCATCCTGCGCGAAACCGTCGCGGCGTTCGAGCGCCCGGCCCTGTTGTTCTCGGGCGGAAAAGACTCGTGCGTGGTGCTGCGGCTGGCCGAAAAAGCCTTCAAACGCAAGGACGCGGCCGGCAACTTCGAGGGTCGCCTGCCGTTCCCGCTGCTGCATGTGGACACCGGGCACAACTTCCCCGAGGTGATCGAATTTCGCGACCGACGCGTGGCCGAGATGGGCGAGCGTCTCGTCGTCGGCCACCTGGACGACTCCATCGCCCGCGGCACGGTCCGGTTGGCGGACCCGCTCGAGTCGCGCAATGGCCATCAGACCGTCGCGCTGCTGGAAGCGATCGACGCTCACCGCTACGACGTGTTGATCGGCGGGGCCCGGCGCGACGAAGAGAAGGCGCGCGCCAAGGAACGCATCTTCAGCCACCGCGACAGCTTCGGCCAATGGCAGCCGAAGGAGCAGCGTCCCGAGTTGTGGACGCTGTTCAACACGCGCATCCGCCCGGGCGAGCACATGCGGGCGTTTCCGATCAGCAATTGGACCGAGCTCGATGTCTGGCTCTACATCGCCCGCGAGAGCATTCCCTTGCCGAGCCTCTATTTCGCACATGACCGCCAGGTGATGCGGCGCAAGGGCCTCCTGGTCCCGCTGACCGACGTCACCCCGGCGCTGCCGGGGGAGCAGGTCGAAAGCGTCGAGGTGCGGTTTCGCACCGTGGGCGACATGACCTGCACCTGCCCGGTCGAGAGCCCGGCCGCCACGGCTGCCGAGATCGTGGCCGAGACCCTGCAGGTCACCGTCAGCGAGCGCGGCGCGACCCGCATGGACGACCGCAGCTCGGAGGCCTCGATGGAGCGGCGCAAGAAGGAAGGTTATTTCTGATGAGCGCTTCCGCAGTTCCCGACCACCGCGCGCTGCGCTTCCTCACTGCCGGTTCGGTCGACGATGGCAAGAGCACCTTGATCGGTCGGCTCCTTTTCGACGCCCAGGCGATTCTTGCCGACCAGCTCGACAACCTCGAAAAACGTGCGGCCGGGGCGCCCATCGATCTGTCCCTGCTCACCGATGGCCTCGAAGCCGAGCGTGAACAGGGCATCACCATCGACGTGGCCTACCGCTATTTCGCCACTCGCCAGCGCAAGTTCATCATCGCCGATGCGCCCGGCCACGAACAGTACACCCGCAACATGGTGACAGCCGCGGCCGGCAGCGATGCCGTCGTGGTGCTGGTCGACATCACCAAGCTCGAATTCGCCACGGCCACGTCCGAGTCGCCCGTCAAGCTGCTGTCGCAGACCCGTCGGCATGCCTTGCTGGCCCAGCTGCTGCGGGTGCCGAGCATCGTCTTCGCGATCAACAAGATCGACGCCGTCGACGACCCCGCTCAGGCGTTCGCGGCCGTTCGGGCGGCGCTGCTCGCATTCGCCGCCGAGGCCAGGATGGAGGTCGCCGGCATCGTGCCCGTGTCGGCGCTGCGCGGCGACAACGTGACCGTGCCGTTGGCGGCCACCTGGTACACCGGACCCACGCTGCTCGAGTTGCTCGAGCAGCTGCCGACCGTCCAGGAACGCAAGGCCGGCGACCTGCTGATCCCGATCCAGTACGTGGCCCGCGACGACGGCAGCGACAAGGGCGTCGGCGACCGCCCCCGGACGTTCTGGGGCCGCATCGCACACGGCAGCGTGCAGCCGGGCGACGAGGTTCAGGTGTTTCCGAGCCGCCAGAAGGCGGCGGTGGTCGAAGTCCGCGTGGCGGGCGAGCGGGTCGAGGTGGCCGAGGCCGGGCAATCGGCCGGGCTCAGCCTCGACCGTCAGCTCGACGTCTCGCGCGGCGACTGGATCGCCACCCCGGGCAGCATCCATGAAACCAGCCGCTTCGCCGCCACGCTGGCCTGGTTGGATGTGGAACCGGCGGTGATCGGCCGCAAGTACTCGGTGCGTCACGGCAACCGCTGGGTGCAGGCCCGCATCACCGCCATCGAAAGCCGCCTCGACATCCACACCCTGCAACCGACCGAAGCGCACGAACTGGCGGTCAACGAGATCGGCCAGGTCGTGATCGAAACCCAGCAACCCCTGCCGGTCGAAGCTTATGCGTCGAACCGGGTCGGTGGCGCGCTGATCGTCGTCGACCCGGTCAGCAACCGCACCAGCGGCGCGCTGCTGGTGGCGGCCACGGCCTGAGGCGCCCGGCCATGGGTTCGGTCGCGTTCGTCGGTGCGGGGCCAGGGTCGGCCGACCTCATCACGGTGCGCGGTGCGAACCGCTTGCGCCAGGCCGACGTCGTGCTCTTTGACGCCCTCACCGACCCGGCGCTGCGCGAGCTCGCACCCCGCGCGGTCTGGATCGACGTCGGCAAGCGCGGCTATTGCGACAGCACCGGCCAGACCAAGATCAATGCACTGCTGGTCCGTCACGCCCGCGATGTCGCGCTCGTCGTTCGCCTCAAAGGGGGCGACCCGAGCGTGTTCGGACGCCTCGAAGAAGAACTCGAAGCGCTCGCGGCGGCCGGCATTGCGTGCGAGGTGATCCCCGGGGTGACCGCGGCCATCGCCGCCGCGGCCGTTTCGCAACGCCCGCTGACCCGGCGCGGACACGGCCGCAGCGTGACGCTCACCACCGCCATGACGCGCGACGGGCAGCTGCAGATCACCCGCGGTGCCGACACCGAAGTGTTCTACATGGCCGGCAAGCAGCTGGCCGCCCTGTCGCGCCACCTGCTCGCGGCAGGCTGGCCGCCCGAGACCCCCACGAGCGTGGTCTCGCGCGCGGGCTGGCCCGATCAGCTGCAAAGCGACCAGCCGGTCGCCGACCTGCAGCAAGCGGCGATGCTGCATGCCGGACGCCCGGCGGTGGTCACGGTCGGCGCGGGCGCGGGCGCGATCGGCAGACCGACCGTGCCTGAGCTGGCCGTCTCTGTCAGGGTCCCTCCCCTCCCGCTCCACCGCAAGCCCTAAAATCGATCTTTCGTCGGCGCTCGCGCCGCTGCAAATCCAAACCCCAGAGCCTCACCATGACCCACGTCGTCCTCGAATCGTGCATCCGATGCAAATACACCGATTGCGTGGATGTGTGCCCGGTCGATTGCTTTCGCGAAGGCCCGAACTTCCTCACCATCGATCCTGACGAGTGCATCGATTGCGCGGTGTGCATCCCCGAATGCCCGGTCAACGCGATCGTTCCGGAAGAAGACGTGCCCGGCGACCAGCAACACATGATCAAGCTCAACGCCGAGCTGGCGCGCAACTGGCCCAGCATCACGAAGCGCAAGGCGCCCCAGCCCGACGCCGATGACTGGAAAGACAAGACCGGCAAGCTGGGCGAACTCATCCGCTAGTGCCATGATCGAGACCGATGCGGTGGTCATCGGGGCCGGCCCGGTCGGCTTGTTCCAGGTGTTCGAACTGGGGCTCCTGGGGTTGCGGGCCGAGGTCGTCGATTCGCTTCCGGTCGCGGGCGGGCAGTGCGTCGAACTCTACGCCGACAAGCCCATCTACGACATCCCGGCGACGGTGGTCTGTACCGGTCGCGAGCTGATCGCCAGGCTCCTGGCCCAGATCGCGCCGTTTCACGCCGGCCTCCACTTCGGCCAGCAAGTCGATGCGCTGGCACGCCAGCCCGACGGTCGCTTCCTGCTCACCACCTCGACGCAGACCCGGTTGCTGGCCAAGGTGGTCATCATCGCTGCGGGCGTCGGCTCGTTCCAGCCACGTCGCCTGAAGATCGACGGCCTGGCAGAGTACGAGGCGCGCCAGGTCTTCTACGCGGCGCCGCCCGACGACGATTCGCTGGCTGGCCAGCGCGTCGTCGTGATCGGCGACGAAGACCCCGCCCTGGAGTTCGCCAACCGACTGAGCACGACGGCCCGGGTGACGCTCCTGCACCGGCGTGACGATTTCAGGGCGACGCCCGCGGCAGTCGACCGCTTGCGCGCCTTGCGGGCGGCGGGCGCGATCGACTTCATCGCCGGGCAGCCGACCGGGAGTCGCGCCAGCGACGGCCGGCTTCGCGCACTCCAGGTACTGGCCCCCGACGGCACGACGCAGGAGCGCGAACTCGACGTGCTCGTCGTGCTCACGGGCCTAAGCCCCCGACTCGGGCCGATCGCGGGGTGGGGACTGGCGCTCGAGCGCAAGCAGCTGGTGGTCGACAGCGCCAGTTTCGCGACGAGCGAGCCAGGCATCTTCGCGGTCGGCGACGTCAATACCTACCCCGGCAAGCGGCGCCTGATCCTGTGCGGATTCCACGAGGCCACCCTGGCCGCCTACGGCGCCGCGGCGCATGCCGTTCCCGGCGCGCCGATTCCCCTCGAATACACCACCACCAGCCCGCGCCTGCACCGCGCGCTCGGCCTGGCCGCTTCCTGACCGGCGCTGCGCCGGCGCAACATTGCGCTCCCCGCGCGCGCAGCGCGGGGGCACAATACCGATTCGCTCCGCCCGCCGGAGCGTCCGCTAGGGGTGTTGGTCCGTCACCGGACCGACTGAGAAAGTCCCTTTGAACCTGATCGGCAGCCCCGGCTGCCATGTCCACGACCTCGGTCGTGGGCACGAGGTAATCCTCGCGCAGGGAAGCATGGTCGAACGCCCGACCCCGAACGGGGGGAGGCTCAGCCCGCTGACCTGCCATCGACACGAGAACACGATGGCAATCCTGACATTCCGTTCCCCGCGCCTGCAAGCCGTGCTGGCCAGCGCGGCCCTGGTCGCACTCACGAGCCCGGCGTGCCGGGCTCAAAGTCCCGCTTCGCCGGCGCCGGCCGCTTCCGCCGCTGCCTTGCCTCTGGTCACCGTCACCGGCAGCGCGGCGCCCACGCCCGGCG
>JALYHO010000069.1 GCA_030776545.1 Pseudomonadota bacterium
TCGCGCCAGACGGTGATGTACAGCGCCACCTTCCTGGGCAACGTCGCGCGCCTCGCCCAGAACCTGCTGCGCGAGCCGCAGCGCGTCGACGTTGCTTCGCACACCGACACCCACGCCAACATCGAGCAGCGCCTGCACTGGGCCGACAACGTGAACCACAAGAACGCGCTGCTCGACCACATCCTGACCCAGAAGGAGATGGAGCAGGCCGTGGTGTTCACGAGCACGCAGCGCGACGCCGACTGGCTCGCCGATCGCCTCGCCGACATGGGCCACCACGTGGCGTCGCTGCACGGCGGTCATCCGCAAGGCCGTCGCAACCGCGTGTTGCAAGGCCTGCGCAACGGCCAGCTGAAGATCCTGATCGCGACCGACGTGGCCGCGCGCGGCATCGACGTGCCGACCATCAGCCACGTCATCAACTACGGTTTGCCCATGAAGGCGGAAGACTATGTCCACCGCATCGGCCGCACCGGGCGCGCCGGCCGCAACGGCCTGGCCATCACCCTGGGCGAGCGGATGGACGTCGGCATGATTCGCCGCATTCAGCAATTCACGACCCAGAACATCCCGGTCGCGGTGGTGGCCGGCCTCGAGCCCAAGACCCCCGAGCCCAAGATGTTCGCGACCCGCCCGGAGGGCGGCGCCCGTTTCGGTGCCAAGCCCTACGTCAAAAAGCCGTACGCCGCGCGCGGCGAAGGTGGTTTCGGGCCGCGCGATCGCAACGCGTTCGAGCGCAGCAGTGCCCCGCGCTTCGAGCCCCGCACGGCCCACGGCGCCGACACCCCGCGCGGCAACCCCTTCGAACGCGGCGTTCCGGCTGGCCGCACCGACCGGCAACCGGGTTTCGCACCGCGCAAGCCGGCCCCGCTGGCCGCGAAGGGCGGCTTCAAGCCGAATCGCCCGCGATCGGACGGCTTCACGCGCTGAGCACGTCGCGCCCAACTGAAAAAGCCCGCTGTGCGGGCTTTTTTTCATTGGGGCGTCGAGCTCACTCGTCGCGCCGCCGCACCACCACGCTGACTTTCATGCCGAGGTAGTCGTCCGGCTCCCCGTACCAGACGCCAGCGATGGGCGCGGCCTGGGAGGGGTCGCGGGCCACGCCGACGCGGATCAGCTGGTTGCCCCCCAGCAGGTTGTTGGTGGGGTCGAAGGGCACCCAGCCGGCGCCCGGCAGATAGGCCTGCAACCAGGCATGGGTGGCGCCCGCGCCGACCGTGCCGGCATCGGCGCCGCCGTCGAGCGCGGGGTCATAGAGGTAGCCTGAAACGAAGCGCGTCGCGATGCCCAGGCGGCGCGCCGCCTCCATCATCAGCAACGCGAAGTCCCGGCACGAGCCGCTGGCGAGCTTGAGCGTGGTCTGAGGAGCCTGGGTGCCTTCCTCGTCGCGTTCGGCGTAGCGGAAATTGGCTCGGATCGATTCGTTCATTTTCACCAGCAGGTCGCGTGTGCCGGTGTAGCCGTCGGTGCGAATGAATTGTCGCGCCCAGGCGGTCAGATGACCCCCAGGGTCGTCATGGTTGGGCCGCAGGTAGTTCTCGAGGTCGAAACGTTCGTCCAGGCTGTAGGCGAAGGGAAACACCTCGGCTGCCGGGGCCAGCGGAAGCTCGAGGTTGTTGGTGTGCGCATGTTCGATCGAAAAGCTACAGACGATCTTCAAGGCATCGGCCGGTGTCGTCGGTTGCACCAGGGCGACCGAATTGGAGTGCGGGTCCTGGATCATTCGCACCAGCGACGGCGGACTGACCTGGAGGTCGGTCGCCAGCACGCGCAGGTCGTGGCTGTCCCGCGGGCGGAACATCACGCGATGCTCCCCGAAGGTCACCGGTTGCTTGTAGTGGTAGACCGTCGTGTGGACGATGTCGTAGCGGACCATCACACGCCGAGCAGTTCGACCTCGAACATCAACGTGGCATTGGGCGGGATCACGCCCCCCGCGCCGCGCGCGCCATAGCCGAGTTGCGGCGGGATGACGAGGGTGCGGGTGCCGCCGACCTTCATGCCTTGCACACCCTCGTCCCAGCCCTTGATGACCTGTCCGCCACCGAGGTGGAAACCGAAGGGGTCGTTGCGGTCCTTGCTGGAGTCGAATTTCGCGCCCTTGACACCCTCGTTGTAGAGCCAACCGGTGTAGTGGACGGAGACGTGTTGGCCGGCCTCGGCGGTGGCGCCGGTCCCGACCGTGGTGTCGTCGTATTGGAGGCCGGAAGCGGTCGTGAGCATATCGAGCTTTCTGAAGGTGATGAACGAACACGCGATCATGCCAGTCCGGCGCGGGTCGGGCGTCGAGAAAGGCGAACGGGGTGGGGGAGACCCAATGCTCAGGGCGAACGGGATGTGGGGGTCAGACACAAGGTGTCGCGGTCGTCCTCGACGCTCGGGATCCAGCGACGGCGCCATTGGCGGGTCGCGTCGGCGAGCCATGCCGATCGGTCGTCGCCGCCGGGCGCGAGGTCGAGCGCCTGGGCGGCTTTGCGCAGTGCCGCCAGGGGCGATTCGACCCCGACCGGCGCGGCGCCGGTCTGCTTGGACAGCTTGGTGCCATCGGCATTCAGGACCAGCGGGGTGTGCAAGTAGCGCGGGGTTGGCAGCCCCAGCACCCGCTGCAGGTGGATCTGCCGCGGCGTGTTGTCCGCCAGGTCCTCGCCGCGGACGACATGGGTCACGCCCTGGTCTGCATCGTCGACGACCACCGCGAGCTGGTAGGCCCAGAGCCCGTCCGCGCGCTTCAGAACGAAGTCGCCGACGGCCCGGGCGACGTCCTGGTGTTGCAGGCCGAGTCGACGGTCGCCCCAGTCGATGCGCAGCGAGCGGGCGCCCTCCGGCAGGGCCGCGGTGCACCGCAGGCGGACCGCGCGGGCGGACTTGGCTTGCAGACCCGCCCGGCA
>JALYHO010000070.1 GCA_030776545.1 Pseudomonadota bacterium
GGTGCGTCGCTCGACGCGTCGCCGGGCGCCTCGCTCGTGATCGCGTCCGCGTCGAGCGCCACCCGCGAGGCAGCGTCGCCGGACGGCTCGGGGCGGCTCGGAGCACTGGGCTCTTCCACCTCCAGAAACGGATTGCGCTGCATCATGTCGCGCAACTCCTGTTCGTAGTCCAGCGCAGACATCTGCAGCAGCCGGACCGCGTGCTGCAAGCGCGGTGTCAGGGTCTGCTGTTGGCGGTGCTCGTGCTTGAGCGTGGGTGGGATCATCGCTTCGATTTCTTGGCCTTTGGAACCAGCTCGTCGCAACGACCGTGCCCGGTACGCCTCTGCCCGGGGCGGCGTCTGAAAGCGAACGAATTCGCGGGCGAAAAATCGGCAGGAATTGCCGGGATGCGCAGGTTTTTACCGCAAGGCCAGGCTCGGCAGCCGATGCCGCTGAACGGCACAATGGATGCTTCGATGACGGCGAAAGCGACCGATGACCACCCCACCCGATCCGACCTCACCCGATCCGGCCCTGCCCCGGCCGCCCGAGCTTGCACCCGAGTCGGCACGGGATGGCGCCCAGGGCGCGGCGCCCCCGCGTCCGGTGCCCGACACCGTGACGTCGCCGAAATCCGCTCACGATGCCGCCGGCCCGGAATCCGTGGCGGGCGAGGAGGACCCGGGCGCGGGCCTCGACGACGACGGCGCCATCTCGCAATAGGGCGCGCTGACCCCTGCGCGCCCAGCCGGGCGCGGTCAAGTCGCCGTGGTGCGCCCCGTCACCCCGCGAGTTTCAAGAACAGCTCACGGTCCGGCGCGAAATTCGAGTAGAGCGGCAACAGCGCGCCGCCGATCGCCCGGGCGTCCGGACCGATCGTGCCTTCCAGCACCGGCGGCCGCGCCACTCCCTCCCAGTCGTATTGATCGAGCGCGAGCTGGACCGCCGTGAGCATGGCGCGCAGCAGGTCGCGGCTGAACGACCCGTCGATGATGATGCCGTCCAAATCGAGCAGGCAAGAGGCGCTGTTGGCGGCGAGGGCGATCGCCGGTGCCGCGCCGCGCAGCCAGGCTTCGGTGTGGGGCCACCACGGCCCACCCATCGCACGCGCATCGGTCGCGGCGACCGGGTCGAGCCGATGCGCCACGAAACTCGCTTCAAGGGTCAGCAAAGAGGCCTGGCTGAGCAGTTGTTGCGGGACCCGGCCCTGGCCTGCCAGCCCGAGCGGCAATGAGCCGACCGCGCCGGCGTTGCCGGTCACCCCGTGACGCAGGTGGCTGTCGATCACCAGGCCGCCACCGATGAAGGTGTCGACGAACACATAGAGGAAACTGCGGATGCTGCGACCGCGCCCGGCCACCAGTTCGGCCACGCAGGCCGCGGCGGTGTCCTTGACCCATTGCACCGGCAGCTCGGTCATCGCCCCGATGCGGGCCTGGATGTCGAGTTGAGCCCACTTCGTGGCTTGCTGCGGCGAGATGCCCAACACCGACTGCCAGCCGCCGAGCGACAGCGGGGCCGCCACCCCGATCCCGTGCAGACGGCTGCGCAGGGCCGCGGGCAGCGACCGGGCGAGCCGTCCGAGGCCGCGCTCGATCTCGTCGAAGAGCGTGTCCGGGTCCGGGAAGGGGTAGGCCAGCGAGCTGCGCTCGCGCACCTGCCCGGTGAAATCCAACAGCAGCAGGTCGAGACTGCGCCGGCCGATCTTGATGCCGATCGAGAACGCGCCGTCCGGGTTCAAGGTCATCGGCACCGAGGGCTGGCCCACCTTGCCCCGAACCGGCGAGAGTTTCGTCACCAGCCCGTCGGCCTCGAGCCGGGCAATGATGATCTGCACGGTTTGCGCAGTCAGTCGGGTGACCCGCGCGATCTCGGCCTTGGCCAGGCTGCCGTTCAAGCGGATCGCCTGCAACACCACGCGTTCGTTGAACTGCCGCATCCCGACATGGTTGGACCCGCGCGGTCGGAGCCGCGCATCGCGTCCCGGCAGCACATCCGCCGAGCCGATGGAGTTCACGCGGTCGCGTTCACGCACCGGATCCGGCTCAGCCGGCGAGGGCCTGTGCCGGCAATTGGTCGGGTCGCATCGCGCCAGTCATCACCGCCACCGTGTCGCTCATGCTGATGTGCTTGGGGTCGATGATGCAGGCGCGCTTGCCCAGCCGCGCGATGTGGACCCGGTCGGCCACTTCGAAGACGTGCGGCATGTTGTGGCTGACGAGGATGACGGGCAAGCCCTTGTCGCGGACGCGCCGGATCAGTTCCAGCACCATGTTGCCCTCCTTGACACCGAGCGCCGCCGTCGGCTCGTCCAGGATCACCACGTGCCGGGCGAAAGCGGCGCTGCGCGCCACCGCGACGCATTGGCGTTGCCCGCCCGACAGGGTCTCGACCGCCTGCGTCATCGAGCGGATGCCGACCTTCAGGTCATTCATGCGCGCGATGCTTTCCTCCAGCATGCGCGGCTTGTCGATGACGCGAAAAAAGCGCGCGAACGGGCTCTTGCGGATGATCTCGCGGCCCAGGAACAGGTTTTCCGCGATCGTCATCGCCGGGGCGACCGCCAGGTCCTGGTAGACCGTCTCGATGCCTTTGCGGCGTGCGTCCATGGGCGAGCGGAACTTGATGGTTTCGCCGTCGAGCTTGATCTCGCCTTCGTCGGGGATGGTCGCACCCGACAGCGCCTTGATCAACGACGATTTCCCGGCGCCGTTGTCTCCGATCACCGCCATGATCTCGCCGGCGCGCAGTTCGAAGTCGGCGCCGTCGAGCGCCGTCACCTGGCCGTAGCGCTTGACCAGGCCGCGCGCTTCCATCACGAGGGGTATTTTCGCCAGGGAGGGGTCCATCAGCGCGCTCCTTTGCGAGACAGTTGGTCGGTCGCGACCGCCAGGATGACGAGCACGCCGGTGATCAGCACCTGATAGACCGAGGACACGCCCATCAGGGTCAGGCCGTTGCGAAACACGCCGACGATGATTGCGCCGAGCAGACTACCCAGCAGGAAGCCGCGGCCGCCGAAGAGGCTGGTGCCACCCAACACCACCGCCGTGATGGCGTCGAGGTTTTCGGTCTGTCCGGCGTTCGGGTCGCCCACCCCCGTGCGGGCCACCGACAACAGCGACGCGATGCCGTAGAAGAGCCCCGCGATCACATAGACCGAGAGCAGCACCCGATCGGTGGGGATGCCGGTCAGGCGCGTCGCCTCCGGGTTGTTGCCGACCGCATAGACATGGCGCCCCGGCTGGGTGTCGCGCAGCCCCCACCACATGAACAGGTAGAGCGCCACCATGAAGAGGGTGCCGTAGTTGACGGAGGCGCCGCCGATGTTGAACGTGTTGCCGAGGAAGGTCATTTCCGGCGGCAGGTCGGTGATGGTTTGCGCGGAGGAATAGAGCTGGGTGATCGCGAACGCGATGTTCATCGTGCCGAGCGTGACGATGAAAGGCGGAAGGCGCAGCCGGGTCACCAGCGACCCGTTGACCACGCCGAACGCCATCGTGACCAGCAAGCCGCAGAGGATCGCCAGATAGACGTTCATGCCGTGGGTCACGGCCAGCTTGGTCATCACGATGCCGCCGAGCGCCATCACCATGCCGCACGACAAGTCGATGCCGGCGGTCAGGATGATGAGCGTCTGCCCGATGGCGATCGTCCCCACCACCATCACCTGCTGCAAGATCAGCGAGAAGTTCTGGATCGACAGGAAGCGGTCGCTCTGGGACGCGAAGAATCCAGTGGCCAGGACCAGCGCGATGAGCGGCCCCAGCGTGGCCAGCGGTGGGAGTCTGGAGGTCATGTGGGGCCCCCGGTGGTTACTTGTTGCCCCAGCACAGGTCGGTGCCGACTTTCGAGTCCTTGCTCTCGATGCCGGCCATCGGCTTGTCGGTGATGAGCGTCACGCCGGTATCGGTATAGCCCTTGACCTTGGCTCCGCCGCGGGCGAACTCGACGCCGGCGTCGACTCCCATCGCCGCCATCTTCAGCGGGTACTGCTGCGACGTGGCTGCGATCACGCCGGCCTTCACGTTGCGGATGCCCGCGCAACCGCCGTCGACCGAGACGATCATCACGCCCTTTTCCTTGCCCGCTGATTTCAGCGCCTGAAACGCGCCGGCGGCGGCGGGTTCGTTGATCGTGTAGACCAGGTTGATGTCGGGATTCTTTTGCAGGCAGTTTTCCATTGCCGTCTGGCCCTTGGCCTGGTCGCCGAAGCTGTCGGCCATGCAGACGATCTCGGGGCTCTTGCTGAGCTCGTTGCTCTTCGCGTCGCTGGCCGCCAGACCGAACCCGGCCATGAAGCCGTTGTGGCGCTGCGCGCCCACCGGGTGACCCGGGAAGAGGTCGAGCGTGGCGATCTTGGCCGGCTTGCCGGCCATGGCGGCCTTGGCGTATTTGCCGATCAGTTGGCCGGCGACGTAGTTGTTGGTGGCGAACAGGGCGTCGGTCGCGTCGGCCGGGTCGGCGGGGCTGTCGAGCGCGATGAACATCACGCCCTGGGCCTGGGCCTTCTTGATCGCCGGCACGATCGCCTTCGAGTCGTTCGGCGTGATGAGGATGGTCTTGGCACCGCCGGCGATCATGTTTTCGATCGCGGTCACTTGGCCCGCGTTGTCGCCGTCGGCCTTGCCCGCGGCGGTGAGCAGCTTGGCCCCCTTGGCCGTCGCGGCGGCCTGCGCACCCTCCCTCATCTTGACGAAGAAAGGATTGGTGTCGGTCTTCGTGATGAGGCCGATCACCGGCTGGTCGGCGGCGGCGGCCGTGGCGGCCACGACCACCAGGCTGACCAGGGTGAGGGCATGGCGCGGGAAAGAAGAAGCGAATGTCATGGGTGTCTCCATTTGTAGGAACGCGGCACCGCCGCCGGCGCCCGACGACTTGTCGGGTCAGGGGCGATTGTCGAATCCCTCGCTTAATAAATCAACTGCATTTATTAATGGAATACCCGGGGGTCGATGCACCGCGCCATCGCGCCTCCGGGTCGGGCAAACCTCGTCCCGAAGACGTGCCGGCCCGGGTATTCTTCGACCATGACGACCCCCACCCCTGCCGAATCCGCGCTCCAGGTCGTCTTGCCGCCGGGGCTCCCCCACGACGTGGCCGCGGTCCTCGGCGCCTCGCCTTACGGCCCCTACGAGGTCCACGTGGCGGCCGGACGCGACGCGGTCCTCAGGCGCCTGGCCGATGCGCATTGCGACGCCCTGATCCTGCGCGACGACGAAGCGGCCGTGGACCTCGCCGCGGCGGCGGGCACCGACCTGGCGGTCCTGGTGGTGGTCGACCCGATGACCCCCGCGACCGTCCTCGGATGGCTCGAACGCGGGGCGCAGGACGTGCTCCTCGACGCCGAGCTGGCCGCGCCGACGCTGCCCTTGCGCC
>JALYHO010000071.1 GCA_030776545.1 Pseudomonadota bacterium
GCCCAAGCCGGCTCGGATCCCGAGCCCGGCACGCCATCGCGGCGCGCGACGCCTGCCAAGCGCAAGCCACCTGCGGCCAAGCGCCCGGCCGCCAGGAAAGCCGTTGCCCGGCAGTGAAGGCGCCCCGGGGGCATGATCGGCGCTGCGGCACCCGCCTGCATCGGGCCGTCGCGTGACGTGCCTGACCCCACTTCCGCTCTCGTCATGAACCGCTTTCTGCACGGCCACGCCACCCACCCCGACTGGCGCATCGCGCTCGCGATCGCCGCGGCCCAGATCGATGCCCAGCGCGCGGAATCCGCAACGGCCGCGCGGCCGACGCTCGGCTGGGTCTACCTGACCGATGCCTACGCGCCCCATGCCCGCGCGTTGCTGGCCGAGTTGCGGCAGCGCTGGCCGGGGGCCGAATGGGTCGGAGCCAGCGGCGTCGGCATCGCCGCCAGCGGGGTGGAATATTTCGAAGAGCCGGCGCTCGCGCTGCTGCTCAGCGACCTGGCGCCCGAACATTTCCAGGTGTTCTCGGGCGCCCGGCCGCTGGCCGCATTCCCGGCCCACACCGCCCAGGTCCATGCCGACCCGAGCACCGCCGACCTGGCCGAACTCATCCGCGACATGAGTGCGCGCACCACGGCGGGCTATCTGTTCGGCGGCCTGGCGTCGGGACAGTCGGGGCTGCTGCATATTGCCGGAGACGCCCTGACCGGCGGGCTGTCCGGCGTCGCCTTCGATCGCCACGTCGAACTGGTGTCGCGCGTGACACAGGGCTGCCAGCCGGTCGGGCCGCAACGGGTCGTGACCGCTGCCGAGCGCAATGTCGTGATCACCCTGGACGGCGCACCGGCGCTCGATTGCCTGCTGCGCGATGTCGGGCTCGAAGGCGTCGAACCTCGCGCGGCGTTGCCACGCCTGCGCCAGGTGCTGGTCGGCTTGAGCGACGGTCGCCAGGGCGAGCCCGCCGATGGCTCGACGCGCGCCCCCGATACCGCGACCCGCAGCGCCTTCGACAACGGCGCCCGGCGCGGTGCCTTCGGTGCCGACGTGCGAGTGCGGCATCTGATCGGTTTGGACCCCGGCCGGCGCGGGATCGCGATCGCCGATGTCGCCGAAGTCGGCATGCAGCTCGCCTTTTGTGCCCGCCACGTCGAGGCGGCGCGGCGCGACCTGATGCGAATCTGCGCCGAGGTGCGCGAAGAGACGGAACCGGAAGACCTGCCGCTAACTACCGCGCTCGCCCTGAAGGACCCGCATGCCGGGGAGCGCGCCGCCGTCGCGGGGGCTGGCATCGCCGGCGCCATCTATGTCAGCTGCGCCGGCCGTGGCGGGGCCCATTTCGGCGCCCTCTCGGCGGAGTTGGCGCTCGTCAAGCATGCGCTCGGCGACGTGCCCCTGGCCGGATTCTTCGCCGCGGGCGAGGTGGCGCGCCACCATCTCTATGGGTACACCGGGGTCCTGACGGTGTTCCGCAGTGGCGCCGGCTCGGCCGCATCGGCGGCGCCGCATGCCTGACCCCGAGGACCTGCCATGAACGCCCCCTTGTTCAGCTCCCACGCCATCGAACCCACGGACCGCGCAGGCCGGCAAACCGAGGTGGTGGCCGCACTCGGTGCGGTGCTGCCGCCGCATGCGCTGCTTTGGCGCAGCGAGGACACGACGCCCTACGAGTGCGACGGCCTCACCGCCTACCGCGAACAGCCCTTGGTGGTGGCGCTGCCCGAGACCGAGCGGCAGGTGGCCGCCGTGTTGCGCGAATGCCATCGACTCAACGTGCCGGTGGTCGCCCGCGGCGCCGGCACCGGCCTGTCCGGGGGCGCCTTGCCGCACCGCTGGGGCGTGACGATGAGCCTGGCGAAATTCAGCAAGATCGTCGAGATCGACCCGGTGGCCCGCACCGCCACGGTTCAGAGCGGCGTGCGCAACCTCGCGATCAGCGAGGCGGCCGCTCCCTACGGCCTCTACTACGCACCCGACCCGAGCAGCCAGATCGCCTGCACGATCGGCGGCAACGTGGCCGAGAACTCGGGCGGGGTGCACTGCCTGAAATACGGCCTGACCTTGCACAATGTGCTCAAGGTCCGTGGGTTGACGGTCGCGGGAGAGGCGATCGAGTTCGGCTCCGCGGCACTCGACTGCGCCGGGCTCGATTTGCTGACCGTGTTGGTCGGCAGTGAGGGCATGCTCGCGGTCACGCTCGAGGTGACCGTCAAGCTGGTTCCCAAACCGCAGCTGGCCCGCTGCATCATGGCGAGCTTCGACGACATACGCAAGGCCGGCGAAGCGGTCGCCAACGTGATCGCCGCAGGCATCATCCCGGCGGGTCTGGAAATGATGGACAAGCCCATGACCGCCGCGGTCGAGGACTATGTGCACGCCGGCTACGATCTCACCGCCGTCGCGATTCTGCTGTGCGAGAGCGACGGGACGCCCGAGGAAGTGGCCGAAGAGATCGGCCGGATGGAAGCCGTGCTCGAGGCCAGCGGCGCGACCCGCATCGAACTCAGCGCCGACGAGGCTCAGCGCCTGAAATTCTGGAGCGGGCGCAAGAACGCCTTCCCCGCCACCGGCCGCTTGAGCCCGGACTACATGTGCATGGACTCGACCATCCCGCGCAAGCGGCTGGCCGACATCCTGCTCGCCATCGAGGGCATGGAAAAAAAATACGGGCTGCGCTGCGCGAACGTGTTCCACGCCGGCGACGGCAACCTGCACCCGCTGATCATGTTCGACGCCAATGACCCCGACCAGTTGCACCGCTGCGAGCTGTTCGGCGCCGACATCCTGGAGACCAGCGTCGCCATGGGGGGCACCGTCTCCGGGGAACACGGCGTCGGGATCGAAAAACTCTCCGCGATGTGCGTGCAGTTCGCGCCGGGGGAGCGCGAGCAGATGCTGGCGCTGAAGCGCGCCTTCGATCCCAAGCAACTGCTCAACCCCGGCAAGGTGATTCCCTCGCTGGCGCGGTGTGCCGAATACGGCAAGATGCACGTGCGGCGCGGGCTGTTGCCGTTCGCCGACATCCCGCGCTTTTGAGCGGTGACGGCGCCCATGAGTCCCACCGACCCCGCCCTGCAACTTCTCGTCGATCGCGTCCAGGCGGCGCGAACCGGACACGCTCAACTGCGGATCCGGGGCGGCGGAAGCAAGGACTTCTACGGCGAGGAACCGCACGGCGAGGTGCTCGACACCCGCGTGCTCGAGGGCGTCTCCAGCTACGAGCCGACCGAACTCGTCGTCACGGCGCGCTGCGGCACCGCATTGACGGAGCTCGAAGCCCTGCTGGCCACCCACGGCCAGTGCCTGCCCTTCGAGCCGCCTCATTTCGGCAACTCGGCCCTGACGCTGCGCCAACGGGGGGCGACCGTCGGCGGGATGGTGGCGGCCGGGCTGTCGGGGCCGGCGCGCGCCGCGGTCGGTTCGGTCCGCGACCACGTGCTCGGCGCCACCTTGCTCAATGGACAGGGCGAGGTGCTGACCTTCGGCGGCCAGGTCATGAAGAACGTCGCCGGCTACGACGTGTCGCGCCTGCTCGCGGGATCGCTCGGCACCCTCGGCGTGATCCTCGAAGTCTCGCTCAAGGTGATGCCGATACCGCCCGCCACGGTCACCTTGCGGCTCGAGATGGACGAGCCCACCGCCCTCGCCCGCCTCAATCACTGGGGCGGGCAGCCGCTTCCGCTCAACGCCAGCGCCTGGTGGGACGGCAACCTCATCCTGCGTTTGCGCGGCGCACTCGCTGCCGTGCAGGCGGCGCGCGGGCGCATCGGCGGCGATGTGGTCGAGCCCGAACATGCCAGCCCGTTCTGGACCGGCGTGCGCGACCACACCGACGAATTTTTCCTCGCCGCGCGGCGTGCCGTCGCCGCCGGCGCCGCGCTCTGGCGGCTGTCGGTTCCGCAAACCGCGCCGCCGCTCGCGCTCGCTGGCGAATCGCTGGTCGAATGGGGCGGTGGCCAGCGTTGGCTCTGCAGTGTCCTGCCCGCGGCCGCGGTGCGCGACGCCACCGCGGCGGTCGGGGGCCACGCCACGCTCTTCGACGCGCGCGACAAGTCCGGCGGCGTGTTCGCACCGTTGCAGTCGCCGCTCGACCGCATCCACCGCGAGCTCAAAAAAGCGTTCGACCCCTCCGGCGTTTTCAATCCCGGTCGACTCTACCCAGGTCTTTGATGCAAACCCAACTGGCTCCCGAGTTCAAGGACACGCCCGAGGGCGCCGAGTCCGAGGCAATACTCCGCAAATGCGTGCACTGCGGCTTCTGCACCGCGACCTGCCCAACCTACCAGCTGCTGGGTGACGAGCTCGACGGTCCGCGGGGCCGCATCTATTTGATGAAGCAGGTGCTCGAAGGCGCAGCCGTCACCCGCAGCACCCAATTGCACCTGGACCGCTGCCTGACCTGCCGCAACTGCGAAAGCACCTGCCCCTCGGGCGTCCAATACGGCAACCTGATCGAGATCGTGCGCCCGATCGTCGACGCCAAGGTGCCGCGCCCGCCGACCGAAGCAGCCGCGCGCTGGGCGCTGCGCGAAGGACTCACCTCGCCGCTGTTCGGGCCGGCGATGAAGCTCGGTCAGGCGCTGCGACCGCTGGTGCCCGCGGCGCTGCGCAACAAGGTGCCGAAGCGGGCCGAGCCCAGCGCGCATCGATGGCCGACGCGCGCCCACCCGCGCAAAGTCCTGCTGTTGCTCGGCTGCGTCCAGCCGGCGCTCATGCCCAACATCAACAGTGCCACCGCCCGGGTGCTCGACGCCGCGGGCATCCAGAGCGTGGTCGCCGACGAGGCCGGCTGCTGCGGCGCCATCCGCACGCATTTGAGCGATGTCGAGGGCGGTCGCCGCGAGATGCGACGCAACATCGATGCCTGGTGGCCGCTGATCTCCGGCGGACCGGGCTCGCTCGAGGGCATCGAAGCCATCGTCATGAACGCTTCCGGCTGCGGCGCGCAGGTCAAGGGCTACGGCCACGCACTCGCTCACGACCCCGCCTACGCCGAGAAAGCCCAGCGCATCGCGGCGCTGACGCGCGACCTGAGCGAACTGCTGCCCGAGCTCGTGCCGAAACTGAAGGGCAAGGTGCATTTGCACGGCGACGCGACGCGTCTGGCGTTTCATCCACCCTGCACCTTGCAACACGGCCAGCAGCTCCGCGGCGGGGTCGAAACCCATTTGCGCGCGCTCGGCTTCGAGGTGGCGCTGGCGCCGAACGAGAGCCACTTGTGCTGCGGGTCGGCTGGCACCTATTCGATCCTGCAACCCACGCTCGCTGACGCCCTGCGCGATCGCAAACTCGAGAATCTCGCGCCCTTGAACGCCCAAACCATCGTATCGGCCAACATCGGCTGCATCCAGCACCTGCAGACCGGGACCGGGACGCCGGTGCGACACTGGGTGGAAGTCCTGGACGACGCGTTGGCTTGAGGCGCGACGCATCGACCTCCCGGAAGCCGTCCGCCCCCGCCCGCTGCCATGCGCACCTAGGCGCCTGCCAGCCTAGGCGGGGCCCCCAACGGGAGCGAGAACACGAACCGGGCGCCATGGGGCGTGGCAGGCTCGACCCGGATTCGCCCGCCATGGGCCTCGACGATGGCGCGGCAAATCGCGAGGCCGAGCCCGACCCCGGTCACGGGAGATTCTTTCTGGCCGCGCGTGAACTTCTCGAACAGCACCTCCTCCTGGCCCGCCCGGATCCCCGGACCGTCGTCCGCCACCGCGACCGCGAGGTCGCGGCCCTCGACCTGGGCGGAGATCGTGATGGTGCTGCCGGGAGGTGTGTACTTGGCCGCGTTTTCCAGCAGGTTGGCGATGACGCGCTCGATCAAGACCGGGTCGAAATCGACCCAGGGGAGTTCGGACGGCACCTCGGTCTCGACCGCGTGCCCGCCCAGGGCGTGCGTCATCGACTGCAATGCACTGCCGATCACTTCCTCGATCGGCAGCCATTGGCGGTTCAGGTGCACCGCGCCACTCTGCAGGCGCGCCATGTCGAGCAGGTTGTCGACCATCGCGTTGAGCCTGCGGGCCTGGGCGCTGAGTGCCTGCGCCGTGTGCAGTGCCGGCTGACTGCCCGGGCCGAGGGTCTCGACCAGCGTGTCGGCCAGACCGTAGAGCGCCGCCAACGGCGTGCGCAGATCGTGCGAGAGCGCCGAAAGGAGCGAGTTGCGCAGCCGTTCGGACTCGATCTGCACGGTCGCGTTCTGGGCGACGTCGACGTAGTGCACGCGTTCGAGGGCGATGCCGCAAAGCAACGCGAAAGTCTCGAGTTGCCGGCGCTGCTCCGGCACCATCAGCAGGCGGGGTCGGTCGGGCTTGAGGGCGATCACCCCGCGTGAACGCATCGGTGCCTTCAGCGGCAGGTAAAGCCAGGCACTTCCGGGGAGGGTGTCGGTGCCCAGACCAGCGGCTTCGTCATGGTCGAGCGCCCAGCGCGCCGTGCCGACGTCCAGCGTGGGCTCCGCCGGCGCTGATCGCGGCGCCTGCAGCTGGTCTTGCAGGTCGAGCAGATAGACGTGCGCCCGGGCATGGAACTCGCGTGCGATCGCCGCCTCGGCAATGGCCACGCATTGCTCGGGCATGAGCACACTGGAGAGTTCGCGCGCGAACTCGAACAGGGCCCGCGAGCGGGCTTCCCGATGGGTCGCGATGCGGGCCTGGAAACGCAGGCCCGCGGTGAGATGCGCGGTGATCAGTCCGACAGCGAGCATCACGGCGAAGGTCAGGACGTATTGCACGTCGGACACGGCGAAGGACAAGCGCGGAGGGACGAAGAAAAAGTCGAACGCGGCGACGTTCAGGAACGCCGCGAGCACCGCCGGCCCCCGGCCGCATCGCACCGCCACCACGACCACCGACAGCAGGAACACCATGACGATGTTGGCCAGGTCGAAGATCGGCCGCAGCGGCGTGGCCAGCAGGGTGGTCGCGGCACAGATCGCCGCGCCCCAGAGGTAGCCGGTCCGGTGCCGCGCTGGCGCCGGCCGGTCGAGGTCCGCTGGCCCCTGGGGAACCGGGCGCGGCGCCGGTGTGCCCTGGCCCTTGCCGACTTCGATCAGGTCGAATTCGGGGGCGAGGGTCGCCAGCCGCCGACCGAGCGTCTCGCGCTGCCACCAGCCGCGCGGCTGGTTGTGACCCATCAACACCTTGGAGAGATTGTGGCGCCGCGCATGCTCGACCAGTGCCAGCGGCACGTCCTGCGCCGACACCACCGCGGTGGCGGCGCCGAGCTCTTCGGCCAGCTTCACCGTGCGCAGGATGCGCTGGCGCTGCCGGTCGCCCAGCGTTTGCAGCGCCGGCGTCTCGACATAGACGGCATGCCAGGCCACCGCCAGCTGCTGCGCCAGGCGCGCGGCGCTGCGCACCACGTGCTCGGTGTCGTCGCGCGGGCCGATGCAGCACAGCAGCGCCGCTTCGGTCTTCCAGACCGGCGCGATGGCTTCGGTGACGCGGTAGGCCTGCACGTCACCTTCGACCCGGTCGGCGGTGCGACGCAACGCGAGCTCGCGCAGCGCCATCAGGTTGCCCTTGCGAAAGAAATGGCGCGAGGCGTGTTCAGCCTGCGCCGGCAGATAGACCTTGCCCGCCTTGAGGCGGCCGAGCAATTCGTCGGCGGGCGTGTCGACGAGCACCACCTCGTCGGCGCGGTCGAAGACGGTGTCCGGCAAGGTCTCGTGGACCCGGATGCCGGTGATGCCGCCCACCACGTCGTTGAGGCTTTCCAGGTGCTGGACGTTGAGCGTGGTGTAGACATGGATGCCGGCTTCGAGCAACTCCTCCACGTCCTGCCACCGCTTGGGATGGCGCGACCCGGTGACATTGCTGTGCGCCAGCTCGTCGACGAGGATCAGCGCCGGGTGCCGCGCCAGCGCGGCGTCCAGGTCGAATTCGGGCAGGTTGCGGCCGCGCGCGTCGATTCGAGCCGGCGGCAAGACCGGCAACCCCTGGCTCTGCGCCGCGGTCTCGGCGCGGCCGTGGGTTTCGATGAGTCCGGCGAGCACGTCGACGCCCGCCTCGCGGAGAGCCCGCCCTGCCGCCAGCATCGCGAAGGTCTTTCCGACCCCCGCCGAAGCGCCGAAATAGATCCGCAACTTGCCGCGCCCGGCGCGTCGCGCCTGGTCGCGAAGCTGTGCCAGGAGTTCGTCCGGGTCGGGGCGGGCAGGGGTCATGCGGTGGATTGTTCTCCCGCGGCGCTTCAGCGGTGCAGGCGCGTCAGCGCGAGATTGAGGCGCAACACGTTGACACGCGGCTCGCCGAGAAACCCGGCGACCGGATAGCGGGCCTCGGTGCCGACCAGCGCGGCCACCTGCTCGGCCTGAATGCCACGCGCAGCAGCCACGCGCGCGGTCTGATAGCGTGCCGCGGCGAGGCTGATGTCGGGGTCGAGGCCGCTGGCCGACGCGGTCACGAGGTCGACCGGCACGGGCGCGAGGTTTTTCGGGTCGGCCGCTCTCAATGCCGCGATCCGCGCCTTCACCGCATCGAGCAATGCCGGGTTGAGCGGACCGAGGTTGGAGCCTCCGGAATTGGCGGCGTTGTTTGCCATGGGGGAGGTGGCCGAGGGCCGCCCCCAGAAATTCTTCGGGTCGGTGAAGTTCTGGCCGATCAGCGCCGAGCCGATCACCTTGCCGTCCCTTTCGATGAGGCTGCCCGCGGCCTGCGCCGGGAACGCGACCCTGGCGATGCCGGTGACCGCGAGCGGATAGGCCAGCCCGGTGACGCATGTCAGAGCGGAGAAAAGGACCAGGACGGGTCTGAGGAGGGTCATGAGGGTTTCCTGCAAAAAATCAGCCCAGACGCAGCGCGAAAAGCGCCAGATCGATCAGCTTGATGCCGATGAAGGGAACGATCAGGCCGCCCAGCCCATAGATGAGCACATTGCGCCGCAGCAGCGCGGCGGCTCCGATGGCGCGGTACTTGACCCCCTGCAAGGCCAGCGGGATCAGGAAAATGATGACGACCGCATTGAAGATCACCGCCGCCAGGATCGCCGACGAGGGGCTGTGCAAACCCATCACGTCGAGCGCCTTGAGCTGGGGGTAGGTGGTCGCAAAAGCGGCGGGAATGATCGCGAAATACTTGGCCACGTCGTTGGCGATCGAGAACGTGGTGAGCGAGCCTCGCGTCATCAGCAGCTGCTTGCCGGTCTCGACGATCTCGAGCAGCTTGGTCGGGTTGGAGTCGAGGTCGACCATGTTGCCGGCTTCTTTGGCCGCCTGGGTGCCGGTATTCATCGCCACCGCCACGTCCGCCTGGGCCAGTGCCGGGGCGTCGTTGGTACCGTCCCCCGTCATGGCCACCAGCCGTCCTTCGCTCTGGTAGTGGCGTATCAAGTCGAGCTTGGTCTCGGGCGTCGCTTCGGCGAGAAAGTCGTCGACCCCGGCCTCGGCGGCGATCGCGGCCGCGGTGAGCTTGTTGTCGCCCGTGATCATGATGGTCTTGATCCCCATGCGGCGCAGTTCGGCGAAGCGCTCCTTGATTCCCCCTTTGACGATGTCCTTCAATTCGACGACCCCGAGCACGCTGCTGCCGTCCGCCACCACGAGCGGCGTGCTGCCGCGCCGGGCGACGTCGTCGGCGCCACGTTGCACTTCCGCCGGCCAGGCCCCCCCGAGCGCTTCGACGTGCTGGCGGATCGCGTCAGCGGCACCCTTGCGGATCTGCCGCGTCCCCTTTGCTTGCGGCAGATCGATTCCGCTCATGCGGGTTTGCGCGGTGAACGGCACGAAGGTCGCCCGCAGCGTCGCCATGTCACGCTCGCGCAGGTTGAAACGTTGCTTGGCGAGCACCACGATGCTGCGTCCCTCGGGCGTTTCGTCCGCCAGCGACGCCAGCTGCGCGGCGTCGGCCAGGGCCGGCTCGCCAGCGGGCCCGTCGGCCGCGATGAAGGCCGAGGCCTGGCGGTTGCCCAGCGTGATCGTTCCGGTCTTGTCCATGAGGAGCACGTCGACGTCTCCAGCCGCTTCGACGGCGCGCCCCGACGTGGCGATGACGTTGGCCTGCATCATGCGGCTCATGCCGGCGACGCCGATCGCGGAAAGCAGCGCCCCGATGGTGGTGGGGATCAGGCACACCAACAAGGCGATCAGGGTCGTGATCGTGACCGCGGCCCCGGACTTGGCCGTCTCGACGCTGTAGATGGACATCGGCAGGAGCGTCGCCACCACCACCAGGAACACCAGGGTCAACGCGACCAGCAGGATGTTCAGCGCGATCTCGTTCGGCGTCTTCTGGCGCTTGGCGTTTTCGACCATCGCGATCATGCGGTCGACGAAGGACTCGCCCGGGTTCACGCTCACCCGCACCACCAGCCAGTCCGACAGCACCCGGGTGCCGCCGGTCACGGAAGAGAAGTCGCCACCCGACTCGCGGATGACCGGCGCCGACTCGCCGGTGATCGCGCTTTCGTCGACCGAGGCCACGCCCTCGATGACCTCGCCGTCGAGCGCGATCACGTCACCCGTCTCGACGAGCATCACCATCCCTTTGCGCAGTTCGTCGGCGCGCACCGGCGTCCATGGCGATCCGTGGCGCGGCTCCTGCAATTTCTTGCCGATGACCGTGCGCTTCATGCCGCGCAGCGACGCCGCCTGGGCCTTGCTGCGCCCTTCGGCCAGCGCTTCGGCGAAGTTGGCGAACAAGACGGTGAACCACAACCACAGCGCGATCGCCAGGATGAACGGGGCGGGTGCCTCGCCGCGGCCGCCGAGCGCCTGGAGCCACAGGAGCGTCGTCAGGATGCTGCCGACATAGACGACGAACATCACCGGGTTGCGCCACTGCACCGTGGGGTCCAATTTCTTGAACGCGGACCAGACGGCCGGGCCGGCGAGCGCCGGGTCGAGCAAGGAAAATGACTTGGAGGCAGTGGTCATGAGGCGATCTCTGGGGAAGCGAGGCCGGGCGCGGTCACGGGGCGGCTCCGAGCAGGAAGTGCTCCGCCACTGGCCCGAGGGCGAGCGCCGGGACATAGTTGAGCAGCCCGACCAGCACCACCGAACCGATGAGCAGCCCGACGAACAGGGGGCCGTGGGTCGGCAAGGTGCCCGCCGTGGTCGCCAATCGCTTCTTGCGCGAGAGGTTTCCGGCGATCGCCAGCACCGGAACGATCACCGCGAACCGACCGAACCAGGCCGCCACCGCGAGCAGCGAGTTCCAGAACGGGGTGTTGGCCGACAGCCCGGCGAACGCGCTGCCGTTGTTGTTCGCCGCCGAGCTCAGGGCATAGAGAATCTCGGAAAAGCCGTGCGGCCCGGGGTTGGCGACGCCGGCCTTGCCCGCATCGGCCATCACCGCCAGCGCGCTCCCGGCGAGCACCAGGAGGGGCGTGGCGAGGATCGCGATCGCGGTCATCTTCATGTCGTAGGACTCGATTTTCTTGCCGAGGTACTCGGGCGTGCGACCGATCATCAGGCCGGCGATGAAGACCGCCAGGACGGCGAAGACCAGCATGCCGTAGAGACCCGACCCGGCGCCGCCGAACACGACCTCGCCGAGCTGGATCAGCACCAGGGGCACGGCACCGCCGAGCGGCATGAAGGAGTCGTGCATCGCATTGACCGCACCGCACGACGCCGCCGTGGTGACGGCGGCGAACAAAGTGCTTGCATCGATGCCGAAGCGGGTTTCCTTGCCCTCCATGTTGCCGCCGGACTGCAGGGCCGACTGCGCCTGATCGACGCCGAGCGCGGCGAGCTGCGGATTGCCGTGCTGCTCCACGGGGGTCAGCAGCAGCACCGCCACCACGAACAGCAACGTCATCGCCGCCAGCAGCGCCCAGCCCTGGCGCATGTCGCCCACAAGCCGGCCGAACATGAAGACGAGCGCCGCGGGGATCAGGAAGATCGACACCATCTGCAAGAAGTTGCTGAGCGGCGTCGGGTTCTCGTACGGGTGCGCCGAGTTGGCGTTGAAGAAGCCGCCACCGTTGGTGCCGAGCATCTTGATGGCCTCCTGCGACGCCACCGGGCCCATCGCGATCTGCTGGGTGGCCGTCCGGGCGGGCTCCGTCACCGGGTTGCCCTGGTCGTCTTTCAGCGGCTGCCCGTCGGGACCGTTCTTGGGGTTCTGGTAGGCGTTGACCTCGAGCGTGGTGACGTCCTTGTACGGGTCGAAATTCTGGATCACGCCCTGGCTCGTCAAGACCAGTGCGAACCCCAGCGCGAGCGGCAGCAACACGTAGAGCGTGACCCGGGTCAGGTCGACCCAGACGTTGCCGATGGTGCCGGTCGACCGCGCGACGAAGCCGCGTATCAGCGCGATGGCCACGACCATGCCCGACGCCGCGGACAGGAAGTTCTGGACCCCGAGCGCGAGCATCTGGGTCGAGTAGCTCATGGCCGCCTCACCGACATAACCCTGCCAGTCGGTGTTGGTCACGAAGCTGAAGGCGGTATTGAACGAAGAATCGGGGCTGAGCGCCGGCAGCGCCTGCGGATTGAGCGGAAGCACGCCCTGCAGCCGCTGGATCGCGTAGACCACGAACACGCCCAGGACGTTGAATGCCACCAGACCGAGCGCGTACGGCCGCCAGCCGGTGGTCGCCTCCGGGTCGACCCCGGCCAGGCGATAGAGCGCTCGTTCGCAGGCGGCGACGGGCCGGAGCCAGCGCGGCAGGCGGCCCTGCGCCAAGGCGCTGAGCCAGGCACCCAAGGGCCAGGCACACGCGAGCAACGCCCCGAGGAAGACGGCGAGCTGCATCCAGGCGGAGGCGGTCATCAGAACTTCTCCGCATTGAAGAGCGCATAGGCCAGGTAGGCGAACAGGCCGACGCAGGCGAGCCCGGCGATCCCGTCGAGCCAGGTCATCGTCCGGCCCCCAATCGATCGCAAGCGAAGACAAGTGCGAACATGGCGCCGGCCATGGCCGCGGCAGCCAGCAGGAACAGGAAATCCATGCGTCCTCCGAAGGGTACTTTCCGGGCTTCAGACTACGCAGAAACACCTCAATTTGGCGTATAGATCGTGGCGGCTCGCATCAAGAAAGTATCAAGACCGCAGGCCGGGCCGGTCGCGCGTTCAGGGGTGCCGCGGCGGCGCGGGCGGCCAGAAGCAGCAGGCCGTCCAACCGAGTGCGATGGCCTCGCCCAGCACCAGCTTCACGCCGTTGCTGCTTTCCCACCAGCGAGTCGCGGTGAAGGAGGGGTTGGCGGCGCTGATCACCCCCACCTCGACCTGAGGACCGAACGCCATCCGGTAGACCATGCGCGAGCGGCGACCGTGCGCACCGGCAGAGAAAATGTCGATGGCGTCGGGCAAGGCGGCGGCCTCGCCAAGCCGCTCGCGGACCCGCACCGCGCTCAGGTAGGTGCGGTCCCGCGGCGTGTCCGGCGCCGGCACCGCGATCACCGACACGCCGGCGGGTGCGAGCGGTTGCAGGTAGGACGCGGCCCGCCAGGCATAGTTGCGCCATCCGCCGACATCGGTCAGCGGGTCGATCGGGCCGCCGCTGGTCAGCACCTGTGCGTATCGGCCCTGCCGCAGCAAGGCGGCGGCCTGATCCAGTTCGGACCGGTCGAGCCAGCCTTCGACCACCAGAACGTGCGCCCCTCGGCCGTCGATGCCATGCGCCGGCGCCTGTGGGG
>JALYHO010000072.1 GCA_030776545.1 Pseudomonadota bacterium
GGGCCGAGACGACGCTGCCGGCAGGGGAGCCGCAGCGCGCACCGCTGCGTCCACAAAGCGCACCCGGACGCCCGGCTGCAGCAAGGCGGGCACCTCGCGCTGGAGGTCCCACATGGGCACGTCGGTCACGCCCACGATTTGCCACCCCCCGGGGCTGGCTTGCGGATAGACCCCGCTGAAGCGGCCCGCCAGTCCCACGGCGCCGGCCGGAATGCGGGTTCGCGGCGTCGCGCGGCGTGGCACGTCCAGGCTCGGGTGGCCGCCGGTGAGGTAAGCGAAGCCCGGCGCGAAGCCGGTGAAGGCGACCACGTAGTCGCTCCCGGAATGCCGCCGAATCAGCTCGGCGCGCGAGATGCCCAGCAGGGTCGCGACCTCGTCGAGGTCTTCGCCGTCGTACCGCACGGGAATTTCGATCCGCGCGCCGCCGGTCGCCGAATGCGCCTCGAGCCGCCGGCCGCCGATGCTGCGGGCGAGTTCGGCGCCCGACACGCGCGAGGGTCGAAAACGAACCATGAGGGTGCGCGCGGCCGGCACCACTTCCTCGACGCCCGCGATCGGCTCCGCTTGCAGCGAATGCAGCAACGCCAGCGTCTGGGGCAGATCGTCGAGCTCGACCAGCAGGGCGTCGAGGTTGACCGGCAGGACATTCATTCGAAAAAACCCTGCACCGCCACGCCGGAGGCGAGCAGCCGGGCCTTGACCTCCTGCGCCATCGCGACCGCCCCGGGGCTGTCACCGTGCACGCAGATCGACTCGGCATCGAGGTCGACGGTGCTGCCGTCCTGGGCCACGACCCGGCCCTCCTGCACAAAACGCAGCATGCGCTCGGCCACCGCTTGCGGGTCGTGCAGCACCGCGCCCGGCTGGCGCCGCGGGACCAACGAGCCGTCAGGCATGTAGGCGCGGTCGGCGAACGCTTCGGCCACGGCACGCAAGCCGCTGGCGCGGGCCCAGCCGAGCAAGGGGGAACCCGCCAGGGCGACCAGGGCGAGCGCGGGATCGACCGCGAGGATCGCGGCGATCACGTCGCGCGCCTGCCGTTCGTCGTGGGCGATCGTGTTGTAGAGCGCTCCGTGCGGCTTGACATAGCTCACCGTCACGCCGGCCGCGCTGGCCAGCCCTCTCAGGGCGCCGATCTGGTAGATCACGTCGGCGACGAGGTCGGGGCTGGCCACGTCCATCGCGCGCCGCCCGAAACCGGTCAGGTCGGGATAGGCCACATGGGCGCCGACCGCGACGCCACGCGCCTTGGCGAGCTTCAAGGTCTGCAGGATGCCGGCCGGGTCGCCGGCGTGAAAGCCGCAGGCCACGTTGGCGCTGCTGACGATGTCGAGCATGGCGGCGTCGTCGCCCATGCGCCAGGCGCCCAGGCTTTCGCCGAGGTCGCTGTTGAGGTCGATCTTGGAGCGGACCATGGCGGCACCTCAGCGAAACATCAGGACGTTGAGCAGGACCACGTTGCAGGCGAGCAGCGTGAGGGCGGTCGGCACCTGGACCCGGATCACGGCGTTCTTGTCGGGCAGTTCGAGCAGCGCAGCGGGAACGATGTTGAAGTTGGCGGCCATCGGCGTCAACAGCGTGCCGCAGTAGCCCGACAACATGCCGATCGCGCACATGACCGCCGGGTCGCCGTGGTAGACGCCCACCAGCACGGGCACGCCCACGCCACCCACCATCACCGGAAACGCGGCGAAGCCATTGCCCATGATGACCGTGAAGAGCGCCATGCCGACCACATAGACCGCCACGGCGAAGAAGCGGATGTCCATGTTGATGTAGCTCGTGGTCACGTGGGCCACGGCCTTGCCGACACCCGCGTCGGTGAACACCAGTCCCAGCATGCCGAGCATCTGCGGCAGCACCAGCGCCCAGCCCAGCGCGTCGGTGAGGCGACGGGATTCGCGCAGGCCCTGCAGGGGGCTCTCGCGGGTGATCCAGCAGGCCAGCGCAAGCGCCACGATGCAGCCGACGCCCAGACTCACCAGCGTGGTGTTCTTCGGGTCCAGCAGCGGCGCGCCGCCCATGACGAGGTGCGCGGCCGCGAGCGTGCCGATCATCGTGACCACGGGAATGGCGAGCGCCGGCACGAAGAGCTTGTTGCCGAGCCGCCTGGCGCTCTCCAGGTACTGCGCCGGCGTGCGTTGCACGTGATGGCCGATGCCCACGCCGCCGAAGGCCGCGATCAGGGCCATGACCACGACTCCCGCGCCCACCCAGGCCGGCGGCAGACGATCGCCGACCAGGAACACCAGCGAATAAAGGCCCCAGAAAAGGGCGCTCGAGTAGCGCCGCGGATGCTGGCGGTCGGCCAGCGTCATCACCGCGGTCACCACCAGGATGGCGCCGACCAGGTCGTACAGATGGGCAATGGTGAGCGTCATGTCAGGCACCCTCCACCGCAACCGCCGACGCCGGGGCAACGGGCACGGCGGCGAGTTCGCGCGCCAGCATCTTGTCCAGCCGCCACAGCCGATACGCATGGATCCCGAACGCGCAGACGGCGGTCGGGATGCCCCACAACGCGACATGGATCGGTTCGAGTTCGATGCCCGCTTCTCGCAGCAAGGTGGTCATCAACACGATGGCGCCGAAGGCCACGAAGATGTCCTCGCCGAAGAACAGGCCCACGTTGTCGGTGGCTGCGGCATAGGCGCGAAGCTTGAACCTGACCGGGTCGGGCAGGGACCCGTAACGCGTTTGCGCCGCACCTTCCACCATGGGAGCGAGCAGCGGGCGCACCATTTGCGGATGTCCACCCAGGCTCGTCAGGCCGACCGCCGCGGTGAGCTGGCGGGCGGCCAGATAGACGATCAGCAAGCGCCCGGCCGTGGCCGAGTGGATGCCGCCGATCCAGCGCTGGGCATGCTGGCGCAGGCCGTGGCGCTCGAGCAGTCCGATGACGGCGAGCGGGAGCAGGAGGATCAAGGGCAGATTGCGCGTCTTGATGAAGCCGGTGCCGATGGCGGACAGGATCTGCGGCACGGAAAAGTGCGCCGCAGCGGCCGTGACGATGGCCGTGACGACCACGACGAGCATCGGATTGAAGCGCAGGACGAAGCCCGCGATGATGACGGCGACCCCGAGCAAGGGCCAGAGGTTGATGGCAACGGGCATGGACATGATCTCCTGGAGTGACCGGATTGTTGAACAATCCTTCCTATGGTGTACGCAAATCTCGTACCCGTGTCTGAGCAATTACCCGCATCACCCGGCCTCCGGCGGGCGGGATCTGCTAAAAATCAGCGCCTCACTCCTCTCGAGACCGGATGACCCAGCCCCCTGCAGAGAGCCTGACCTTGAGCCAACGGATGGCCGAGCAGTTGCGCAGCCAGATCACCCAGGGCGCCTACGCGCCGGGGCAGCGCTTGTCGGAACAGGCGCTGAGCGACAGCCTGGGCATCTCGCGCAATACCTTGAGGGAGGTCTTCAGGATGTTGGCCAAGGACGGGCTGGTCAAGCATGCCCCGAATCGGGGCGTATTCGTCGCGAGTCCCAGCATCGCCTCGATCGTCGACATTTATCGCGTCCGCCGTCTGATCGAATGCCAGGCGCTGGCCCAGGCTTACCCGCGCCATCCGGCCCAGAAGGCGATGCGGCGGGCGGTCGAATCGGCACGCCAGGCGCGCGAGCAAGGCCACTGGGTCGAGGTGGGTACGGCCAATATGGCCTTCCACAGCGCGATCGTGCAACTCGCCGACAGCGAGCGGCTGGCCTTGCTGTTCGCTCCCGTCCTGGCCGAATTGCGGTTGGCGTTCGGGTTGCTGCGCGACGCGGAATTCCTGCACGCGCCTTACGTCGACATGAACGTCACGATTCTTGAATTGGCCGAGGGGGGTGAGTTCGTCAGGGCGGCAACGACCTTGAACGACTATCTGGTGCACTCCGAGCGCATCGTGCTGGCCGTGTACGCCCGGCACGCGAGCGAAGCGGGTTGGCTTGCGTGAGCCTGTCGCGGCCCTGTGGGCGGCGGGGGGAGCGGAAAAGAATAACGTTCGGGCTGAGCTGGTGAAGCCTCAGTGCTCGGGTACCGGCCCTTCGACAAGCTCGGCGCGAGCGGGGACGGGGGGCTGACGGGCGAACGGCCTTCGCCCGCCGAAGGCGCGCTCTAGACCTGGTGGGGCGCCACGGTACGACGCTCGCCGACCAGGAAGGCGTCGGCCACCAGTTGGAACGGCCGCCAATCGACCTCCGATGCGCCGGCCTCGCAGAGGTCGGCGAAGCGCGCGTAGAGCCTCGGGTATTCGCCCGCCAAGGCCGCGTCGGTCCCGAGCGGGGTGCCGTCGATCTCCAGCGCGCCGCCGCCGCGGGTGAGCTTGAGGCGGCCGGACGCGCAGACGAGATCGATGTCCCAGGTCTGCTCGCCTTTCTGGCGAAAATCGAATTCGGCGTTGACGGTGACGCCACCTTCCGTGCGCAGGGAAAGACGGGCGGCGATGGGGGCCTGCTGGTTCTCCGGGAACTCGAGGACCGCCGCGTGCACGAAAACCTCGTCGGACAAGATCTCGGTCAGCACCGAGAGCGCGTTGATGCCGGGGTCGAAGACGCCCAGGCCACCCGGCTCCCAGATCCATTGCTGGCCCGGGTGCCAATGGTGCACGTCTTCCTTCCACGTGATCGTGCCACCGGTGAGGGGGCGCCCGCGCAGCCACTGGCGCGCCGCGTCGACGCCCGCGCCGAAGCGCGAGTGCCAGGTCTGGAACAGCGTGCGGCCATGCCGCGCCGCCTCGGCCTGCAACAGGGCGATCTGCCTCGTCGTCGCCGCCGGCGGCTTCTCGAGCATGACGTGCTTGCCGGCCCGCAGCGCGGCGAGGGCGGCCTCGAAATGCGCCTGGGGCGGCGTGCAGATGGAGACGGCGTCCAGGTCCGGCACCTTGGCCAGCATGGTCTCGACGTCCGGAAAATTCATGACGCCCTCGACGTGCGCATGGCGACTCGCACACGCCACGAGCTCGAAACGTGGCGCGGCGGCGAGCGCCGGGATGTGTTGATCACGCGCGATCTTGCCGATCCCTACCAAGCCCAACTTCAATGGCATACCGATTCCCGGAAAATGACGTCGCATGGCGGGCAGCGACGGTGGTTGCAGTGCTCGAGGGGCCGAGGGCCCCTCGGCCTTTTCATCTTAACGCCAGCCGCCGGCACCTCCGCCGGTCGCGCCCGCGTCAGCCGAGGCCCAGTGCGGTGCGCTGGGCCGCGTTGCGCGCCTCGGCCTTCTGCAAGGCCGGTCGCTGCGCCAGGCGCTCCGCATAGGCGGTGAACGACGCACGCGGCTCGATCGTCTTGAAGGTCAACATGAAACGCAGCGTTCCGCCGAAGACGACATCCGCCATCGAGAACGTATCGCCCAGCACGTAGGGACGGTCGGCGATGGCGGACTCCATGGCGTCGAGCATCGCGTCGTAGGATCCCCATCCGGCCTGGACTTCCTTGTAGGCCCAACCGGCCTGTTTGGCCATCACGCCGGGTTCGATCACCGACGGCGCGAAAAACGACCAGCGCAGATAGGTGCCGCGCGCCGCATCGTCGACCCGCGGGGCCAGCCGGCCGTAGGCGTAGCGATCGGCCAGGTACAGGCCGATGGCCGCCGACTCCGTCACGACCGTATCGCCGTCGGTCAGGATGGGCAGCTTGCCCATGGGATTGAGCGCCACCAGATCGGGCGCCTTCTGGGCACCCTTCATGATGTCGACGGCGCCCAATTCATAGGGCACGCCCACTTCTTCGAGCATCCAGACGACGTTCGCGGCGCGAGAGTACGGGTGGTGGTAGAGAACGATGGACATGTGGGCGGCCTATGACGCTGGGACGCACCGAGTGTAGGCGCCGGGATCGACAAGTCCAAGTTCCGGACCGCCGTCTGGCGCTTCAGTAGTTGGCGTTCGCGCGGACGACGCTCGCCGGTTTGTCGAGGTCGGCCAGCAACTCCGGGCCGACGATGGCGAATGGCGTCGTGCCGTACGACAAAAGGCGGTCGTGGAAATCGTGCAGGGAGCCTTTGTCGCCCATGCGGTGAAGGTATTGAGCGAGCAGCTCCTCGAGCTGAAGACGGCCGACCGTATAGGAGATCACGTAGCCGGGCCGCAGCGCGTAGCCCGCGACCGCGGCTTCCGATGCCGACGTCGTGAAGCCCGATTGCTCCTCGAAGAACGTGGCGGCCTGCGCCAGTGTCCATTCGCCGCTGGCGAGCTTGCCGTCGACGATCGCGCGCGCCCCGCGCACGCGTTCCCAGCGCGCCGTGAACAATCGCGCGTCGAGGTCGTCGCCGTACAGGCCCAGGCGCACGAACATCTCCTCGCCGTAGTACGCCCAGCCCTCGGCGAACACGCCCGAGTGCTGGAGCCTGCGGATGTAGTCGCTGTGGCGGCGGGCGATCGACAGCTGCAGGAAGTGGCCCGGCATCGCCTCGTGCGCGGCGGTCGACAGGATGCGGTCGTGATCGAAGTCCTCGTTCATGTCGAGGCGGTCCGCCGCTTCCTTCAGCGACTCCGGCGGGGTGATGAAGTAGTAGCCGTTGGCCGACTGCGCGAACAGCCGCGGCGGCTGCATCGCCGCGCCGGGCGACACCGGTTGCTGAAACTTCGGCGTCTCGACGACGGCCATCGACCCGAGCCAGTCGGGGATGGTGATGAGGTCCTGGTCGGCGACGAAGCTGCGCAGCTGCGCGATGCGTTCGCGGTAGTAGTCGATGAGCGCCGGCCCGCTGGGCGCCATGCCGCCGCCACTGTCGGGGCCGAAGGCGACCTGGCGGCGCGTGGACAAGGACGTCAGCCACGCCTCTTCGGCCCAGCCGTGCGCCAGCTCGTCGCGCGCCATGCCTTCGATGTCCTTGGCGCTGAACGGCAGCAGTTGCTCGCGCTGCAGCATTTGATCGTACGCCGCCCTGCCCATCGCGAAGTTCTGGGGCCAGGCGTCGACATGCGCGGCGATGTAGGCGTGGGTCCTGGCCACTGTCGCCAGCACCGCGTCGCGCGCCGTCGTGAATCGCCGCCACGCGGCGGGGTCGCCAGCGAGCTGTTCACGGGCCGCCGCGGTGAGCGCGCCGCCGAGGAAGTCGGGTGCGCCGTCGATTTCCTTCTGGCCGGCCACGCCGTACAGCTTGCCGGGATGCGTCACGAGCTTTTGGCCGGCCTCGATGTAGGCAGGCGCCTTCTCCAGGCGGCCGATGATGTCCATCCAGGCTGGCATGACGTCTTCCGCGGTCGCGCCGTCCCGGCCGGCGATCGGCAGGTGCAGGAACTGGGTGTAGATCACCCCCACGATGTCCAGCGCCGGGCCGGCGTAGTTCTTGCGGTCGGTCTGTCGCACCAGCAGCTCGTCCAGGCGCTCATCGATCTGCGCACGCAGCAGCGTGGCGTCGTCGGCATCCACGAGCGCGAGCGACGGGCCTGCGAGCTTGCGGACGGCCTCGAGCTGCACTCTCCTGTTCTTGAGACGGGCGATGGCGGCGCTGCGCCGGGCTTCGGTCGGAATGACCAGCTCGCCGTCACGTCCGGCGATGCCCAGGTAGGTGGCAAGCATCGGGTCGTCGCGCGCGTCGGCCTCCACCATGGCCTGCGCCATCGCCGTGAGTTGCTCGTGCGGGGTCGGGGCGGCGTATCCGGCGGGCGCCAGGAGGCTGGCCAACGACAGGGCGAACAGCGTCTTTTTCATGCGGCGAATTCCATTCATCGACAGGCGACTTCGAGGGGCGAACGGCGCCGCATGTTACTGCCGACGTGGGGGAGCCGGCAGCCCGGCGAAGGCCAGCGAGCCCATCACGAGCATCGCGGCGATGGTCAGCAGCACGGGCGTGAAGATCTCGGCACCCTGCGACCTGGCAACGGAGGCGATCACACCGGTCAACCACTGCATCACCGCGACGCCGATGAACATGGACATCGTGAAGAGCGCCAAGGCACGGCCGACGATTTTCTCCGGGTAGGCGGAGCGCACCTGCGCATATTGCAGCACCATGAATCCCGACGACGCACCGATGGCCAACGTCAGCGCGATGTCGGCCACGACGTGGCGAACGAGCGCGAGCGCGGCGAACAAGGCTGCCGACCCCAACGCGGAGGCGATCAGCCAGCGCCGGCGCCGACCGATTCCGGGATCGAGCCGGCCGAACACCGACGGGCTGACGAGCGAGACCAGCGACACCGCGAGCGCCACGGTGCCGCTTTGCACCAAGGAAAATGCATGCCGCTCGATCAGCATCGGGCCGAGCCAGAGTCCGCGCAGCGAGATGAACGAGGCATAACAGACGAACGCGAGCGCGACGATGCCCGGCGTGTACGGCAGACGAAAGAGCGACGCGAAGGTCAGGACCGCGCGGCCCAGGGATTCGCGCGCCTCACCGGCCTCGGCTGGCGCCGCGGGGGGCTCGTGCACTTGCCACGCGATCAGCACCCACGCGGCGACCGAGCAACCCGCCAGAACCCAAAAGCCCCAGCGCCACGAGGTGGCCTGCACCAGCCACGCCAAGGGCGTTCCCGTCGCGAGCAGCCCGACGCCGCCGAGGCCCAGCACGGCTCCCGACAGCGCGGCGAATCGAGCCGGCGCAAATCGGCGTGCGATGAAGACCGTGCAGACGAGGAACGCCGGCGCGCAGCCGACGCCGATCAGCACCTGACCCCACACCAGCATGCCGAACGAAGGGGCAAGGGCCGACAGCACCGCGCCCCCGACGGCCAGCGGAAAGCCGGTCAGCACCGTGCGTCGCACCCCGTGCAGGTCGATTCCGATGCCGACGAACAGCTGCATCGCCCCGAACGCGAAATGAAAGGCGCCGGCGAACGTCCCCAGTTGCTGGGGCGACAGGTGGAACTCGGCCTGCAGCGGCGTCGCAAGAACGGCCGCGACGGTGCGAAACGCCTGGCTCATCGCGAAGGCGGAGGTCAGCGCCAGGAGCATGACCCAGGCCCGCGCTGCCCCGGGTGGGTTGGTTTCGGTGCGCATGTACCGCAAGGCTAACCGGTGTGCGCGAGTACGAGGGCGAAGACGGCAGAGCTATCATCGTTTGGAACCAGGAGCCGCGATGAAGTCCTTCCGTTGGTTGATGCTCGGCGTGGGCGCCCTCTTCTCGGTGTCGGTGGCGGCCCAGGAGGTGACGCTGACGCGGCTCGACTGCGGCAACGGGGTGAATGACCCGAGGCGCTTCAGCGACACCTATGCCTACAGCGAGACGACGAAGCCTTTCACCTTCAGTTGCTACGTCATTCGGCATGGGGCAGAGGTGATGGTGTGGGACACGGGCTATTTGCCGGGCTCGGTCCCCAGTGCGACCAACCCGCCCTTGGCCGATCTGTTGAAGCAGATCAACGTCAATCCCGAGGACGTGAAGTACGTCGGGATCAGCCATTTCCACGCCGACCACACCGGCCAGCTGGGATCGCTCAGGAATGCGACATTGCTGATCGGCAAGGCCGATTGGGACGGCATCAACGCCCATCCCCCGATGAATGGCGCGAACGAGAAGGGTTTTGCCGAGTGGATCGCCGAGAAGCGCAAGGTCGAGCCGCTGAGCGCGGACAAGGACGTGTTCGAGGATGGCACCGTCATGATGCTGCGCGCCCCGGGCCACACGCCTGGGCACAGCATCCTGCTGGTCCGCCTGAGGGACATGGGGCCGGTGATCCTGAGCGGTGATGCCGTGCATTTCCGAGAAAACTATGAACACGACGGCGTGCCTGGCTTCAACCACGATCGCGCGCAGACGCTTGCCTCCATCCAGCGGGTCAAGCAACTCGAGAAGAACTTGAAGGCCACGCTCATCATCCAGCACGACCCGCGCGACATCGGCAAGCTGCCGGCGTTTCCGGCCGCGGCGAAGTAAATCGTCCGCGGCGCCGTCGACTCAGCGTCGGTCGCCGGGGCCCGGGGGGAACGAGGCATCACTGGAAGCCGCCTGGCCTGGCGCCGAACCGGGACTTCCCCCGTGAAAGTTCCTCTGCCGCACGCCTTCGCGGAAACGTTCGCGCTCTTCTTCGCTCAGGTTGCCCCAGCCAGGGCCGAAGCGGCGGTGCATTCGGCGCTCCCAACGGTCGTGCATGCGTTCCCGCATGTCCGCGCGCCAACGCGGACCGCGCACCAGCATGGCCGCCCCGATGCCGATGAGAACCAGGGGCCACAGCACTTGCACGAATGCGGCGTCGACGAGGCCGTAGTGCTTGAGCAGCCCGAACACGCCGATGGCGATGAGGAAGAAGGGAAATATACGCATGGTGTTCTCCTGAAAAAGATTGCGCGCTTGGAAAAAACGAGAGATTGACCGAGCCATCGCTCTGTGCTGCCCTAAAGAAGAAGGTCACCGTATTGCGCTTGCAGCCGCGAGCGCAGCGCGAGCACGGCGTAGCGCTTGCGAGCGAGCAAGGTGTTTCGCGGGACGTGCCAGAGCGCGGACAGAACGGCGAACGGAATGCCTTCGATCTCATGCGCCAAAAACACCTCGCGCTGCTCTGGCGGCAGTGTCTGCAGCGCAACCTCTATGGCGCCGAGCAGCACCGAGCGCGCATAGGCGGCATCCGGCCCCCCGGCGGGGTCGGGGAGGTTCTCTTCCAGCCAGCTGCGACCATCGTCATCGTCGGCCGCGGGGAGGCGTTGTTCTTTCTTCTTCCGCGCGCGATCGATGATGCGATTTTTGGCGACTCGAAACAGCCAGGCGCCCGCTTGCTCGATGGCGTCGGTGGCGGCGTAGAACTCGAGCCAGACGTCTTGCAGGATGTCTTCGGCGTCGGCCGCATCGCGCACCTGGCCGCGGATGAAATGGGCCAGCCGAGATCGCTCACGCGCAACGATATCGGTGAAACGCGGCGCGTTGACGGGCATCTTGAAGGGGGCTGGCGGGGGCAGTCCGGCGAGGGCGTCCATACCTGGTAGACGGACGGGCGCGGCGAATATTGTGTCTCGCGCCCGACCGGTCCTCCTTCGGCGGCCCCGGCAACGGCCCGTTGCGCGCGACGTCCATCAATGATGGGCGGCTTCAGACGCAGGGCCACGCAAAATGCAATGGAACGCCTTTGCGATCGCCGTCACAAGATCGTTTACCCGCTGTGCAGATGGTTCGGGGCATCTGCCTTGCGGCCTGAAAATCGGTACGAATTGAATGCGCAGAAAGTGCGCGAGATCGCAGCCCGCTTGCCTATCAACATCTTAGGGGTTGACAGGTCTTTCCCTCAGGCGCCCAGTGCGTCGGCGCATACAACCATGCGTGGAAATCACGACTGACCTGGAGGGAATGGACATGATCACCTGCACGAATTTACCCCGCCGCACCTGGCGTGGCGTCGCTTTCGCGGCCGCTGCCGTTTTGTGCCTATCGGCCTGGGGGAAAGAATCGGACGACGATGAACACGGCCAGAGTCAGATCGAGCGAGGCTTTGAAATCGTACCGCAGGGCGTGCAATTGAATCTCGCCGGAAAGAACCGCGCGCTCGTAGGATTGGGCAGCTACATCGTCAACACCACGGGTTGCAATGATTGCCATACGCACCTCGAGTACCTGCCCAACGGCAATCCGTTCATGGGCCAGCCCGAGATGATCAACTTTGCCCAGTACCTGACGGGTGGGCGCCAATTCGGGCCTTTCACTTCCGCGAACCTCACGCCGGACTCATCGGGCAAGCCGGCCGGGTTGACGCTGCACGAATTCATCACGACATTGCGGACGGGCCACAACCCGCATGACCCTCCGGGCCAACTTTTGCAGGTGATGCCTTGGCCGGTCTTCGGCAAGAAGACCAATCACGACCTGACGGCGATCTACGAATACCTTCGCTCCATTCCTTCCTTGCCGAACAATCCGAACCCGGGACCGTAGGGCCGGGATCGAACCGCCGATTCGGATTCGGTCCGCCGCCTGGCAGGGCTTGCGCCGGGTGTGCCCAGTTGGCACACCCGAAAGAAGGCTAAATAACGCGCCAAATCGAATCGTGCATGGACCCGGCCAGGAAATTGTCGGCGCCTTTGCCGATGACTTCCCAGTAGTGCTTGTCCGAAAGGACTTTTGCGCCGACAGCGTCATACGCAGCAAGGTCCTTGTAGCGGGTGCTCCAGGCGATGCGTTGCGGGTTGCCGCCGATCGGAAGCAGTATGTCCAAGTCGACTTGGTAGGCCTCTTTCATGTAGGCGGCGATTTCGTGGGCGAACTTGATCGCGCCGGACGTTTTGCCAGGAGCGATGGATACGATACGGTTGAAAGCAATCATGGGTAGTCTCCGCCCACCGACGTTGAGCGGTGGTCTCAGCCGCGAGATGCGGCCCTGCCGAGTCTGCGCCGTACGCGGATGAAAGCAAGCCGGATTTAGCCGGCCTTGGACCCATGACATCGGAACGTACCGATCTGTCGTCCGCGTATCACCCCAGCAGCCTCCGAAGCGCCGCAGGCAAGTCGACCTTCCGGTGATCTTCGTGACCGCGAGCTGTCGGAGTCAGGGGCTGCGACTCGGTGGCGTCGACCATGCCGTACCGGCCGACCGTCAGCGGCGTGCGTAAAGCTCGCGCGGCCAATAGCGCTGCGGCACGACGCCCTCGGCGTCGACGAGATCGCGCCCGATGCGCTCGTACTCGTAGCAATTGAGCTCGTACTGGTTCCCCCACGGGTCGGCGAAGCCGAAGGCCCAACACAGGTCGAAATCGACGAGGTCGCCGAGTTGGAGGGGCCGTCCCGACGCATCGCCGATGCCGCAGGGCAGGGAACGGCCGAAGGCGATGAATGCGTCCGCGTCGACGCTGAAGGCGATGCCTCCGGTTTGCGGAACCATCGGATGGTCCGTGCTGGCCTCGAACAGCGCGAGCATCGTCCGGCCGCCGTCGGCGGAGATCTGGAGTGGGCCGCCCTGGAAGCCGCTCGCCCAGAAGTCGAACCTGCCGACGGGCTCGAAGCCCAGATGCTCGGCATACCACCGTGCCGCCTCGGCGCGGTCGGGGACGCGTATGTGCACGTGGTCGAGCCGCCCCATTCGGAAAGTCGGTGCGTTCATCGATATGCCCTTTCAGTGAACCGAGCCGGTGGGTCGGCGCCGAAGCCAGGTGAGGGGTTCGACGTCGAAAGCGCGCCGCCCTCGTGGCTTGTAGACTGCCCTTCTTGAATACCCCCGAGGCCCCCGCATGATTCTCGAAATCGCCGACATCCGCATCCATCCCGGCCAGCAGGCCGATTTCGAGGCGGCCTTGCAGCAAGCCGTCGCATCGGTCATTTCCCAGGCCAAAGGATTCCTGGGCTTTCAGATTGAGCGCGGGATCGAGTCACCGGAGCGCTACATGCTGCTGATTCGTTGGGCCACGCTGGAAAATCATACCGTGGACTTCCGCCTCGGGCCCCTGTTTCCGCAATGGCGGGCCCTCGTCGGCCCCTACTTCGCCGCTCCCCCGAGCGTCGAACACTTCTCGCTGGTCGCCCAGTCGGCCTGAATCCGCTCCCCCATGTTGCGAACTTTCATCGCCGCGG
>JALYHO010000073.1 GCA_030776545.1 Pseudomonadota bacterium
GCCCAGGGTTATACGGTGATGACGCCGATCCAGGCCAAGGCCATTCCCATCGTGCTGGCCGGCCGCGACGTGATGGGTGCGGCGCAGACCGGTACCGGCAAGACGGCGGCGTTTTCTCTGCCGCTGCTGCACAAGATGCTGCGTCACGAGAATGCCAGCATGTCGCCGGCGCGCCATCCGGTGCGGGCCCTGGTGATCGCCCCGACGCGCGAACTGGCCGACCAGGTGGCAGCCAACATCAAGGGCTATGCGGCGCAGACCAAGCTGCGTGTCGCGGTGGTCTATGGCGGCATCGACATGAAGCCGCAGACGCTCGAGCTCAAGGGCGGGGTGGAGGTGCTCGTCGCGACGCCGGGGCGGCTGCTGGACCACATCGAGGCCAAGAACTGCGTGTTGAACCAGGTCGAGTACGTGGTCCTCGACGAGGCCGACCGGATGCTGGACATCGGCTTTCTGCCGGATTTGCAACGCATCCTCAGCTACTTGCCCAAGTCTCGCCAGACCCTGCTGTTCTCGGCCACCTTCTCGCCCGAGATCAAACGCCTGGCGGAGAGCTACCTCCAGGACCCGATCCTGGTCGAGGTCGCCCGCCCCAACGCCACCGCCACCAACGTCGAGCAGCGCTTCTACAGCGTCGCCACGGACGACAAGCGGGCGGCGGTCATGAAGCTCATCAAGGACCGGGCGCTGAGCCAGGCCCTCGTGTTCGTGAACTCCAAGCTCGGCTGTGCGCGCCTGGCGCGTTCGTTCGAGCGCGAGGGTCTGCGGACCAACGCGCTGCACGGCGACAAGTCCCAGGACGAGCGCTTGAAAGCCCTGGAAGCGTTCAAGCGTGGCGAGGTGGACGTGTTGGTGGCGACCGACGTGGCCGCCCGCGGCCTGGACATCGCCGACTTGCCCGCGGTGTTCAATTTCGACGTGCCGTTCAACGCCGAGGACTACGTCCATCGCATCGGCCGCACCGGCCGGGCCGGTGCTTCGGGCCTGGCCGTGACCCTGGTGTCGCCCTCGGATGCGCGGTTGATCGGCGACATCGAAAAACTGATCAAGAAGAAGATCGAGCTCGAGCCGATCGAGCTCGACGACGCGCCGCCGCCGCGCGAATATCGCGAACGGGTTCGGCCCGCCTCGACGCGCGACGAGGAGGGGAGCGCCGAGGCACCGCGCGCCGCCCCGGCCGCGCGCAGCTTCGCCTCGCCACGGCCGCCCGCCGATCCTTTTTTCGATCAGCCCTACGAGCCCAGCAACCCCGCAGCCGAACCGGCGTGGGAGAGCAAGGCTCCCCCGGTGGCGCGCGGGCTCTCGCCCAACATCAAGCCGAAAAAGCGCCTCGCGGCCTTGTTCGGGGCCAAACAGGCGGACGCCGTATCGCCTTGAACGCAGCGGAAGGCGTCAGGCCAGGAACGCGAAAACGACCGGCAGGTTGCCGGGCAAGGTCTGTGGACGCGCGCGCCATCCCTGGACGGTGTCGGTGCGGGTATGGCCGTCCGGCAGGGTCAGGCCGCAACTGACCGATAGCCGCGTGGCAGGCTGCAGTTGTCCCAGCAAGGCGTTCAGCAGCGCTTCATTCCGGTAAGGCGTTTCGATCATCAGCTGAGTCTGCCCGTGGCGGCGCGACAGCGACTCGAGGTCGCGGATGCGCGCCGCCCGGCTGCCGGAGTCGACCGGCAGGTAACCGACGAAGGCGAAGCTCTGGCCGTTCAATCCGCTCGCGGCCAGCGCGAGCACCAGTGAACTCGGTCCCGCCAGCGCGACCACCCGCACGCCGGACCGGTGCGCCGCCTGCACCAGCGCGGCCCCGGGGTCGGCGACCCCAGGCAGGCCAGCTTCGGAAATGAGCCCGAGATCGTGGCCCTGGTGTGCAGGCGCGAGGAGTGGATCCAGAGCGGCCGGGGCCGGGTCCTGGGCCGCGCCCCCCTTGCGCGGGCGCGGCAATTCGACGATCGAGAGCTCCTGCAGCGGCCGCAGCAGCGGCGTCACCAGGCCGACACGCTTGAGAAAAGCGCGCGTGGTCTTGGCGTTCTCGGCCACCCAGTGAGTGAGCCGCGCTGCCGTCACGAGGACCGACGTGGGCAGAACCTCGTCGATCGGCGAGGACTCGGCGGGCGTACCGAAGTCGAGCGTGTTCGGAATCAGGTAGAGCGATCCCGGGGCCATGGCGTTCAGGCCCCGGGATGTGCGAGCGGATCGAGTCCGGCCGCGCGCAGCAGTTCGCAGGTCCGGATCAGCGGCAGTCCGATGAGCGCGGTCGGATCGTCCGATTCGATCGCGTCGAGCAGGGCGATGCCGAGGCCCTCGCACTTGGCGCTCCCCGCGCAGTCGTAGGGTTGCTCGAGGCTGAGGTAGCGCTCGATCGTGGCGTCGTCGAGGGTGCGAAACCGTACCGCGACTCGCACCAGCGCATGTCCGACCGGCACCGGGCCGGGCCCGACCACGGCCACCGCGCTGTGAAAGAGCACGCGGCGCCCGCTCATCGCGCGCAACTGTTCGACCGCGCGGGCGTGGCTGCCCGGTTTGCCGATGGGCTGGCCGTCCAGATCGGCGACTTGATCGGCGCCGATGACCACCGCGTCGGGACGGCCGGCGGCCACGGCCCGCGCCTTGGCCATCGCGAGCCGCGCCGCGAGAGCTGCCGGGGCTTCGAGGGGTTCGGGGGTTTCGTCGACATCGGGCGCTCGGACCTCGAACGGAATGCCCAGGCGTCCGAGCAATTCGCTCCGGTAGCGCGAGCTCGAACCCAGGATCAGGGCAGGGCGAGTGATCATCCGGAGATTGTCTCCCGGGCCGTACACTCTCCCGATGAGCGCGAAAGATTTTGACCCCCGACGCCTCGACGTGGCGGCGTTCGCCAAGGCGGCCGGCGAACTCGCCGGGCGCTGGCCGCTCGTCGAACTGGATCGACTGACAGACATGACGGTCGCCGAGACGGCGTCCGACGCCGAGCGACGCGTGACCTGGGAGGCCCGCGGCGAGGCGCGAGCCATGCGCGCCGGTGCGGCCCAGGTGTGGCTGCATGCGTCGGCCGAGACGCGCGTTCGGCTGCAATGCCAGCGTTGCCTCCAGCCCTTCGAGGTGCCGCTGGCGGTGCAGCGCAGCTTCATGTTCGTCCATGGTGAAGATGCCGCGGCGCAACTCGACGCCGACAGCGAAGACGACGTGCTCGCCCTGACCCGCGCGCTCGACCTGCGCGAGCTCATCGAAGACGAGCTGTTGCTGGCCTTGCCGATCGTGCCGCGCCACGACGTCTGTCCCCAACCCTTGCAGCTGCCGGTGGACATCCTGGAGGACGCCGCCGAGGAGCCGCACCCCTTTGCCGGCCTGGCGCAGCTCAAAGGCACGAAACCGCCCGGACCGCTGAATTGAGCGGTGGGACCCCAGGTTGCGGGCGACCGCCCTCGAATGCTAGAATCGTCGGCTTTCCCCGGGGACAGCCGGGTGCACGCCAGCCGAATGCACCCTGGCACCCGTTTCCCGGGTCCCAGTACCCGTGACCCCAGGTCGCCGGAGAAGGTCCCCCAGGGAAGGTCGACGGAGAAGGCCGCCCCGGGGTGGCTTCGTCCGGAACCCAAGCACAGCCCCGAGGGGCGTCGGCCCCATGTGGGCGCAGGAGATACGAATGGCCGTCCAACAGAACAAGAAGTCCCCGTCCAAGCGCGGGATGCACCGTGCGCACAACGCGCTGACCGTGCCGGGTATCGCGATCGAGCCCACCACCGGCGAGCAGCATCTGCGTCACCACATCAGCCCGACCGGTTTTTACCGTGGGCGCAAGGTGCTCAAGACCAAGGCGGACGCCTAAGTCCTGTCTGCGTAGCGCGCCGGTCGCGTCACCTGCGCACACGGTCGGTGCGTCGCAACACACCTGAATTTCCCTCGTTGCCCGGCGTCTGCCTCTGCAGAACGCCGGGTGTCGTCGCGTCTGCCCGACGGGTCGACCCCGACATCGGCGTGCGCAGCACGAAGGCGCTCCCGTGAGCACGACGCCCCCCATCATCCGGCTCGCGGTCGATTGCATGGGCGGCGACCACGGCCCGTCGACGACCTTGCCCGCCTGCCGTGCCTTTCTGGCCACGCACCCGCAGGCCGAACTGATCCTGGTCGGCCGTGCCGACGCGCTGGAAAGTGCTGCCGGCTGGACGCGTTGCCGCATCGTGGCGGCCACCGAAGTGATCGCGATGGACGACGCGATCGAGGTCGCCTTGCGGCGCAAGAAAGACTCGTCGCTGCGGGTCGCCGTCGCGCAGGTCAAACCCGACGCGACCGGCGCTGCCGCCGCGCATGCCTGTGTTTCCGCGGGCAATACCGGGGCGCTGATGGCGGTCTCGCGCTACGTCCTCAAGACCCTCGACGGCATCGATCGCCCGGCCATCGCCACGGTCCTGCCGAACGAGCGCGACGGTGGCACCACGGTGCTCGATCTCGGCGCCAACGTCGATTGCACCGCCGAGCACTTGTTGCAGTTCGCGGTCATGGGCAGCGCGCTCGTGGCTGCGGTCGAGGGCAAGGCCTATCCGAGCGTGGGCTTGCTCAACATCGGCGAGGAGGCGATCAAGGGCAGCGAGACCATCAAACAGGCGGGAGATCTGCTGCGTGCCGCCGCGGCCTCCGGCATGCTGAATTTCCACGGCAACGTCGAGGGCAACGACATCTTCAAGGGCACGACCGACATCGTCGTGTGCGACGGCTTCGTCGGCAATGTCGCGCTCAAGACCTCGGAAGGCCTGGCCTCGATGCTGTCGCGTTTCGTCAAGCAGGAGTTCTCGCGCACGCCGCTGACCCGGCTCGCGGCGCTGGTGGCCCTGCCGGTGCTGCGACGCCTGCAAAAACGCGTCGACCACCGGCGCTACAACGGGGCGGCGCTGCTGGGGTTGCGCGGGCTGGTGTTCAAGAGCCACGGCTCGGCCGACGCGTTCGCGTTCGAGCAGGCGTTGAATCGGGCTTATGATGCCGCTCGCAACGGCTTGCTCGACCGCGTCCACGACCGGATCCTGGAATCTCTGGCCGCCTCGCCCGGACCTTCGGCCTCCGGCGACACGGGCGCGCCGGACATCGCTCGCACGGCATGACAACGCTTACGCACCGCCATTCACGCATCACCGGAACGGGCAGTTTCCTGCCGGAAAATCGCCTGACCAACGACGCCCTGGCGGCCCAGCTCGCCGCCGACGGCATCGAAACGTCCGACCAATGGATCGTCGAGCGCACCGGCATCCGGGCGCGCCACTTCGCCGCGCCCGAGGTCGGCAGCAGCGACCTGGCGGTGATCGCCGCGCGTCGCGCCCTCGAGGCCGCCGATGTCGACGCGGCGGCCATCGACCTGATCATCGTCGCGACCAGCACGCCGGACATGGTGTTTCCGTCGACCGCTTGCCTGGTCCAGCAAAAGCTCGGGGTCGCGGGCTGCGCGGCCTTCGACGTCCAGGCCGTGTGTTCGGGCTTCGTCTATGCGCTGGCCGTGGCCGATTCGATGATCCGCACCGGCGCTGCCAGCAAGGCCCTCGTGATCGGCGCCGAGGTCTTCTCGCGCATCCTCGATTTCAAGGACCGCGGCACGTGCGTGCTGTTCGGCGACGGCGCCGGTGCAGTCGTCCTCGAAGCCAGCGACACCCCCGGCATCCTGGCCAGCGAACTGCATGCCGACGGGCGCCACGTCGACATCCTGTGCGTCCCCGGCAACGTCTCGGGCGGGGGGGTGCTGGGCGACCCACTCCTCAAGATGGACGGCCCCGCGGTGTTCAAGCTCGCCGTCGGCGTCCTCTACGACGTCGCGCTCTCGGTGCTCGAGAAAGCCGGCCGCCGGGACACCGACGTCGATTGGCTGATTCCGCACCAGGCCAACATCCGCATCCTGCAAAGCACCGCCAAGCGCCTCAAGCTTCCGCTGGACAAGCTCATCGTCACGGTCGACCAGCACGGCAACACCTCGGCGGCCTCGATCCCGCTGGCGCTGGACGTCTCCGTGCGCAGCGGCAAGATCGAGCGCGGCGACACGGTGCTGCTCGAGGGCGTGGGCGGTGGCTTCACCTGGGGCGCCGTGCTGCTCGACCTGTGAGGCCGAGCGACGGGTTCGTCTCCTGGCCTTTCGTCCTTTCGACCACTCATCTACCTTTGCACCTGAGACCGCGCACCGACGCGAGACCGCCATGACCAGCGCGATTTCCGATTTCGCATTCGTTTTTCCGGGCCAGGGCTCCCAGGCTGTCGGCATGCTCGACGCCTGGGGTGACCATCCCGCCGTACGCCAGACCCTCGAGGAGGCTTGCGAAGCGCTGGGCGAGGACATCGGCGCGCTCATCCACGCCGGCCCCAAGGACCAACTCGACCTGACCACCAACACCCAGCCGGTGATGCTGACCGCCGGTATCGCGTGCTATCGCGCCTGGCTGGCGGAGACCCGGCTGCTGCCGAGCGTGGTCGCCGGTCATTCGCTCGGCGAATACACCGCGCTGGTGGCCGCCGGGGCGTTGGCGCTGGCCGATGCGCTGCCGCTGGTGCGATTTCGCGCCCAGGCCATGCAGGCGGCGGTTCCGGTCGGAGTCGGCGCCATGGCCGCGATCCTCGGCCTCGATGCCCAGGCCGTGCGCGACGGCTGTGCCGAGGTCGCGCGGGCGAGCGGCGAGGTGGTGGAGGCGGTCAATTTCAACGACCCCAGGCAGACCGTGATCGCCGGCACCAGGGCGGGCGTGGAGAAGGCCTGCGAGGTGCTCAAGGCCAGCGGGGCCAAGCGCGCGCTGCCCTTGCCCGTGTCGGCGCCGTTTCATTCCCGCTTGATGAAGCCGGCGGCCGAGCAGCTGCTGGTCCGGCTCGCCGCCACGAGTTTCGCAACGCCGGTCATCGCGGTGGTCAACAATGTCGACGTGGCGGTCGAGTCCGATCCCAACACGATTCGTGACGCACTCTATCGTCAGGCCTTCGGCCCGGTCCGATGGGTCGAGGTCGTGCAGGCGATCCGGGCTCGTGGCGTCGGCCATTTCATCGAATGCGGCCCCGGCAAGGTGCTCGCCGGCACGGTCAAGCGCATCGAGCCGGACGCGGTGAGCGCGGCCCTGGTCGACCCGGCGACGCTTGCCGACATCAAGGGGATGCTGCAATGAGCGGGGACATCCAGCAGGCAGGTCAGATCGCGCTCGTCACCGGCGCGTCGCGCGGAATCGGCAAGGCGATCGCCCTGGCCTTGGCCGAACTCGGGATGAAGGTCCACGGCACCGCCACCACCGACGCCGGCGCGCAAAACATCAGCGACGCACTCTCGGCCTTCGACGGTTGCAAGGGCGTGCGCCTGGACGTGACCGAGGGGCCTGGCGTCGAGGCCGCCATCGACGCGATCGTGAAGACGCACGGCGCCCTTCATGTCCTGGTCAACAACGCCGGCATCACCCGCGACATGCTCTCGATGCGGATGAAGGACGACGACTGGGACGCCGTGATCGACACCAATCTGAAGGCGGTATTTCGCGTCAGCCGCGCCGTCATGCGGCCGATGATGAAGCAGCGCTACGGTCGCATCGTCAACATCACCTCGGTCGTCGGTGCGAGCGGCAATGCCGGGCAGGCCAACTACGCCGCGGCCAAGGCCGGCGTCGCCGGCATGACCCGTTCACTGGCGCGTGAACTCGGCAGCCGGGGCATCACCGTCAACTGCATCGCGCCCGGGTTCATCGAAACCGACATGACCCGCGCGCTCAGCGCCGCGCAGACCACCGCGCTGATGGCCCAGATCCCGCTCGGTCGACTCGGACATGCAACGGACATCGCCCACGCGGTCGCATTTCTGGCGTCGCCCCGCGCCGGCTACATCACCGGCACCGAACTCCATGTCAATGGCGGCATGTTCATGAATTGACCTGGCGCCGGCGGGGCGTGCGAGACCCGATCGCGCGCCCGGGGGCGCGTGCGGGACCCGTCACCGTAGCGATCGGGCATAGGCCTTAGAATCGCGGGCTATTTCTGTAAACACTCCCGGAGGAGTACATGAGCGATATCGAAGCACGCGTCAAGAAAATCATCGCCGAGCAGCTCGGCGTTCCCGAGGCCGACGTCGTCAACGACAAGGCCTTCGTCGCCGACCTCGGCGCCGATTCACTCGATACGGTCGAGCTGGTGATGGCACTCGAGGACGAGTTCGGCATCGAGATTCCGGACGAGGAAGCCGAGAAGATCACGACCGTGCAGCTCGCGATCGACTACGCCGTCAAGCACCAGAAGGCCGCCTGAGCGGTCGTTCCCGAACCGCCATGTCAGCCACGAACCCGTCCCGCATGTCCCGACGCGTCGTCGTGACCGGCCTGGGGCTCATCAGCCCCGTGGGCAACACGGTCGAAGAGGGCTGGGCCCGGATCGTCGCCGGCCGGTCCGGCATCGCCAACATCACGAAGTTCGATGCCTCGGGGTTCGCGTGCAAGTTCGCCGGCGAGGTCAAGGGCTTCCAGGTCGAGGACTACTTCCCCGCGAAGGACGCCCGGCACATGGACACCTTCATCCACTACGGGCTGGCCGCGTCGATCCAGGCCGTCCAGGATGCGGGCCTCCCGACCGGGGACGCGCTCAACGAAGAGCAGGCCGAGCGCATCGGCGTGCTGGTGGGCTCGGGGATCGGCGGCCTGCCGCTGATCGAGGCGACCCACGCCGAGCTCGAAGCCAAGGGCCCCCGCCGCATCACGCCCTTTTTCGTGCCGGCCTCGATCATCAACATGATCTCGGGCCACGTGTCGATCCGCTATGGCTTCAAGGGGCCGAACCTGGCGATCGTCACAGCGTGCACCACCGGGCTGCACAGCATCGGCATGGCCGCGCGCATGATCGCGCATGGCGATGCCGACGCGATGGTGGCGGGCGGCGCCGAATCGACGGTCTCGCCATTGGGCGTCGGCGGGTTCACCGCCGCCCGGGCCCTCTCGACCCGCAACGAGAGCCCCGAAACCGCCTCGCGCCCCTGGGACAAGGACCGCGACGGTTTCGTCCTGGGCGAGGGGGCCGGCGTGCTGGTGCTCGAGGAATACGAGTACGCGAAAAAGCGCGGCGCGAAGATCTACGCCGAACTCATCGGCTTCGGTCTGGGGGCCGACGCCTTCCACATGACCGCGCCCGACGTGGACGGACCCAAGCGCTCCATGAAGGCGGC
>JALYHO010000074.1 GCA_030776545.1 Pseudomonadota bacterium
CGACGCGTCGATGCTCCAGGCCACCATCAGCAGCACGACGGGCGCGGCACGCACGACGGCGAGGCGCCGACGCCTCCCTGGGCCGGCGGTGCCGCTCATGCTGTGCTCCTGTCGAGCGGCCGGTCGATCAACGCCAGTTCGGCGTGACCGCGGACCAGCGAGATCTGGCGGATGCCCAGCAGCTTGCCGAGTTCCGCGGCAGGCACCTTGACCGGCCCGGGCTCGCCGACCCCGGCCTGGCCCGGCGTCGGCAGGGGGTAGGCCAGCGACATGGCGGTGTGCAAGGCGACGTGGCCCTCGACCTTCTGCATGACCTGGTGGATGTGTCCGTTGAGGACCGTCACCGAACCGAACGGACGCAGCATCGCCATCACCTCGCCCGCGTCCGAGGTGCCCCAGCCCCAGGGCTCCCAGATCGTCCACATGGGGATGTGGGCGAGAACGACGATGGGCGTGGAGCGCGCCTGCGCGGCGAGGTCGGTCCGCAGCCAGGCCAACTGCGCGTCGCCGAGCGACGCCAGGGTCCCGGCCTTGAAATTGAGGGTGTTCGTCAGCCCGATGAAATGCACACCTTTCTGGTCGAAGCTGTACCAGGCCCGGCCCTTGCCGTCGTGGTCGAAGTGGCGCAAATAGCCGGTGACCCCGTCGTCGATGGTGTCGTGTTCGCCCGGCACCGTGTGGACCCGGTCGACCCGGATCTCGCCCAGCAGTTCGCGCGCGAGGCCGAATTCCTCGGGCTTGGACAGGTGGCTGACGTCTCCCGTATGGACCACGAAATCGGGCGTTTGCGCCAGGGTGTGAATGTCGGCGATGGCCGCGCGAAGACTGCCGACGACGTCCGGGTTGGCGTCCTTCTTGAAGCCGATGTGCGTGTCGCTGATCTGCACGAACGTGAGGTCGGCGCCATCGGCCTCCTGGACGGATCCCGTGCCGGTGCGACCCAGGGCGCGCGGCACACCGCCGCAGACCGTCCAGACCACCGCGGTGGCGCTCCAGGCAGACAAACATTTCAAGGCGTCTCGGCGGGCAGGTCGCGGGTCTTGCATGATGGGTCTCCGGGTGGTTCGTGGTCCGCATCGGCCCACCCATGCAATACCGCAGTGCCGCGTCGTTTATTCCCTCGCCTGGCCCGCGGGCGCGGCGGGCTCGGACACACGGCGGTAGATTCACTCCGGCCCACGCGGGGTTGGAATAAAAAGACAGCGCGGGCAGTATGTGTCGTGAAAGGGAGGTCCACGAATGCGCGATGAGGAGGATCGAGCCCGCTTCGAGACGCTCGCGCTGCCGCACCTCGACGCCGCCTACAACCTGGCACGGTGGCTGACCCGCAACGACCACGATGCCGAGGACGTGCTGCACGAAGCGCTGTTGCGGGCGATGCGCTACGTCGGCAGCCTCCGCGGGGACAACGCTCGTCCCTGGCTGTTGCAGATCGTCCGGCACGCGTGCTACTCCTGGCTCAAGGAAAACCGCCCGGCCGAAAACCTGTCGTTGGACGAACCGCGGGCGGACGGATCCGCACCGCGCGAGGAAACGCTCGCCCCCGCGGGCGACGAGCCGCCGGCGCTGGCGATGCGCAAGGCCGATCGCCGGCGCATCGACGGCGCGATCGCGGCACTGCCGATTCCGATCCGCGAAGTGCTGGTGCTGCGCGAATTCGAAGAGCTCGCCTACAACGACATCGCGCGCATCGCCGGCATTCCCGTCGGCACCGTGATGTCGCGCCTGTCCCGCGGCCGTGCCCTGTTGCGCACGGCGCTGAGCACCGGCACGGGCCCGACCCTGCACGCCGTGCCCCGATCGCCACGGGCCGAAGGAATCCCATGACACCCATCGACGACGACCGCTTGCTCAACGCTTACGTCGACGGCGAACTGAACCTGGACCGCCAACTCGAGGTCGAGCAACGGATCCTGGTGGACGCGGCGCTGGCGCGCAGGGTCGCCGATCTGCGCTCGGTCCGCGAGGCGATCCGAGACGGTGCTTCCTATCACCGGTCCCCCCCTGCCCTGCGCCGACGCTGGTCGGGTGGCGCGGCTCCCGCGCCCCGTCGGTTGCCGCCCGGATCGTTCGGCTGGGGCGCCGCAGCGCGTCGTTGGCTCGATTGGCGACCCCTGGTCGGGTCCCTGGGCGTGGTCGCTTTGCTCATCACCGCATGGAGCGCCGGGCGGCTGCAAGCGTCGCACGACGACCGCCTGATCGACGACGTGCTGGCCAGCCATGTCCGCTCGACCCTCGACGAGCACCTGGTCGACATCGCGTCCTCGGACCACCACGCCGTCAAGCCGTGGCTGTCGTCGAAACTCGATTTCTCGCCGCCGGTCGCAGAACCTCGGCTCCCGGGGCTGACCTTCGCGGGAGGCCGGCTCGACCATGTGGGCGGACATGCGGCGGCGGCGCTCGTCTACCGGCGCGGCGCGCACGTCGTCAACTCCTACATCTGGCCCACCGATGCCGCGGACAGCGCACCTTTCCTGGAGCAGGCGCGCGGTTTTCGGACCGCCCACTGGGTCCACCAACGCATGGCACGCTGGGTCATCTCGGATGTCGGGGCGGCGGAATTCGAGGCGATCGTCGAGGCGATTCGAGCGGCAGACGCCTCGCCGTGAGGCCCTGAAGGCGACGCAGGGCGGGTCGCCCGGGAGCGCCCCCGCCCGCGGCAGGCATCGCCGCGAGACATGCCCTGTCAGACCGGTGGCGGATCCACCTCGCGCGCCGGGTGCCTGTGCTTGCCGACCGCGCCGATGAATGCCTCGATCGCTTGCTCGGTGCCCCCACTTTCGGCGATCAGCACGCCCTCGTCCGGGCTGCCGTCGGCCAGGGTCGCCGAGATGGCGTTGCGGTCGAGCAATGCCTTGGCGGCGCCCACTGCCAGGATGGTCTTGCCGTGGCGGTACTGATTGGCGACGAATTCCAGTGCCTGACCGAGGCGCGCAAGGGTTTGCGCCGCGTTGTCGCCATCGGCCAGCACCACCGCGTCGAACAGCACCGGGGGCGAGTTCTCGAGCGAGCCGTTGGCGTCGAGGGCGTCGCCGCTGGCGGTGGCGACCGCACCGAGCCGGGGGGCGATCAGCATCGGGACGGCCCCTTCGGCGAGCAGGGCGGCCTGCATGGCGCTCACGGCGTCGCCGTCGACGCCGTCGGCCACCAGGATGGCGATCTTGTGAGTGCGGATTCCACCGTCTCCCGGCAAGGCATGGAGGGAAAGCGCCGGGGACACCCGCACTTCGGGTTCGGGCGCGGTCTCGGTCGCGCGCGGCAGCGCCGCGGGCACCTCCATGCCGAGTCCCGCGGCGATTTCGGCCGCCAGTGCCGGCGACGCGTTCACGAGCGACGCCAGCACCCGCTCCCGGATCGCGGGGACGGTCAACTTGCTCAGCTCGAAGCGAAAGCCCGCAGCGATGTGGCGCTGCTCGGCGTCGGTCTGGCTTTCATAGAAGAGCGCGGCCTGCGCGTAGTGCTCGGCGAACTTCTCCGGCTTGCCGCGCACCTTGTCCTCCTGCACCGGTTGCGGGAACGACACGAAGCCTTGCGCCGAGCCGGCCTGGAACGGGCATCCGCCGCCCAGGGAGTTCGGCTCGTAGGCGACCCGGCCGCGATGGATCGCCTGCCGATGCAGTCCGTCGCGCTGGTTGTTGGCGACCGGTGCGAGCGGCGAGTTGATGGGGATTTCGTGGAAGTTGGGTCCGCCCAGCCGCGTGATCTGCGTGTCGACGTAGGAATGGATCCGGCCGGCCAGCAAGGGGTCGTTGCTGAAATCGATGCCGGGAATCACATGGGCGGTACAGAAGGCCACTTGTTCGGTCTCGGCGAAGAAGTTGTCCGGGTTGCGATTGAGCACCATGCGGCCGACGGGCGTGAGTGGCACGAGTTCTTCGGGGATCAGCTTGGTCGCGTCCAGCACGTCGAAACTGAACCGATCCGCCTCCTCCTCGGTGAAGACCTGGAACGCCAACTCCCATTCCGGAAATTCACCGGCCTCGATCGCCTCCCAGAGGTCGCGACGGTGGAAGTCGGGGTCGGCACCGGAAATCTTCATGGCTTCGTCCCATACCAGGGAGTGCGTGCCCAGCAGCGGTCGCCAGTGGAACTTGACGAAGCGCGATTCGCCTGCCGCGTTGACCAGGCGGAAGGTGTGGACGCCAAAACCTTGCATCATGCGGTAGCTTCGCGGCAGCGCCCGGTCGCTCATGACCCACATCAGCATGTGGGTGGACTCCGGCATCAGCGAAACGAAATCCCAGAACGTATCGTGGGCGGAGGCGGCCTGCGGTATGGCGTTGTGCGGCTCGGGCTTGACCGCATGGACCAGGTCGGGAAACTTCATGGCGTCCTGGATGAAGAACACCGGGATGTTGTTGCCCACCAAATCCCAGTTGCCCTCGTCCGTGTAGAACTTCACCGCGAATCCCCGCACGTCGCGGGCGGTGTCGGTCGACCCGCGCTCGCCGGCAACGGTCGAGAAGCGCACGAAGACGGGCGTCCGCTTGCCAGCCGCCGCGAACGGTGCGGCCTTGGTGAGGTCGGACATCGACTCGTAGGCTTCGAAGTAGCCGTGGGCGCCCGACCCTCGGGCGTGCACGATGCGCTCCGGGATGCGCTCATGGTCGAAGTGCGTGATCTTCTCGCGCAAGATGAAGTCTTCGAGCAGCGCCGGCCCGCGCAATCCGGCCTTGAGCGAATTCTGGTTGTCCGCGATCGCCACGCCCTGGTTGGTCGTGAGCACCTGGCCACTGGCATCGGCGCGCACCCGCTCCAATGAGTCAATCGTCTGGTTGACGCCCCGCGTTGCAGCTGGACCGGTCTTGGGCGTGACACCCTGCTCGCTCAAGGTGCTGGCGCTCGCCAGGGGGCCGGCGTCGACGTGGGTGCCGACGGGCGGGGCCACCGCGTTGGCGCGCCCATGTTCGAGCGCCTTGTTCGGGTTGTATGGCATGGCAGCGACCACAGCCTGCACCTCCGACGCCTGCGCGGCCTGAGGGTCGTCGGGAGCGGCGTTGGATGGCCGCGCCGGCCGTCGGTCGCTCGTCTTGGCTGCTGCCTTCGCCGCGACGACTTTCTTCGCCGGGGCGCTTGTTCCTGAAGAGGGTTTTTTCGTGCTCATGGTTGCTCTGAGGTTGGATGGTTTGCAACTGCCACGCGGCGGGTGCACCGGACGGCGCGGTGACGGAGTTCCGTTCGCGCACCAGGGACGCTGGCGTCCGGGTCTCGGGTTCACCCCGGCCAAGTTGTGAAGCGGTGAGGTCTTGTCCGCTTCGGCCTGACGGCAATCCGCATGCCCGAGGTGAACGAGTGGCGGCAGGTCCCGACGGCGCCGGATGACGTCCTACGCGCAAACACCTGGGCTGCTGACAGGACATTGCAACGAAATGTGGACCATTGCCGTACTCAACAAACAGGAGGAGACATGAACGAGAGCACTCAGCTACGCACCCCGGGCCTGGGCGCAGCGGCTGTCTATCCCACCGACTCGGCGGCGGCGCCCGCAAGCGGCGTCTCCTGGGCCGCCATCGTCGCGGGGGCGGTCGGCGCGGCGGCCCTGTCGCTGATCCTGCTGATTCTCGGCGTCGGTCTGGGCCTGTCGTCGGTATCGCCGTGGTCCAGCCAGGGGGTCGCGGCCGAAACGTTCGGCGCGTCGACCATCGCCTGGCTGACCTTCACCCAGCTCGCCGCGTCGGGCATGGGAGGCTACCTCGCGGGCCGGTTGCGGACTCGCTGGGCGACGCTCCACACCGACGAGGTGTACTTTCGCGACACGGCGCACGGCTTTCTCGCCTGGGCGCTGGCGACTCTCGTGACGGCGGCGACGCTCACCTCGGCGATCGGCTCGGTGGTCAGTGGCGGTGCCCAAGCGGGCGCGGCGTTGACCGGCGCCGCCGCCTCGACGGCGGGGGTCATGGCGCCCAGCGCAGCCGCCGGTCCTTCGGCCACGAATGACGGTGCGGGCATGGGATCCGGTTATTTCGTCGACGCGCTGTTCCGCAAGGACGCTGCCGCGCCCGCGACTCCGGCCGCACCCGAAGACGGCACGCGCGGCAACGCCGAAGTGGGCCGCATTTTTGCGAATGCCTTGGGTTCGGGGGCCCTCTCGGCGGACGACACGAAGTACGTCGGCCAGCTCGTCGCGCAGCGCACCGGGCTGTCACAAGCCGACGCAGAAAAACGGGTCACCGACACCTACGCTCGTGCGCAAGCCAAGGCGAAGGAAGCCGCCGACAAGGCCAAGGAAGCGGCCGACAAGGCCCGCAAGGCATCGGCGTACGCGGCGCTGTGGCTGTTCGTTTCGCTGTTGATCGGCGCTTTCGTGGCGAGCTTGTCTGCCACCCTCGGCGGTCGCCGCCGCGACCTGTTCTGAACCTATTAAAAAGGAAACTGAAATGCGTTCACTGCTGCTTCTTTTTCTCGGTGTGCCGATTCCGATCATTATCCTGATCGCGCTGTTTTCCCACTGAAAGCGTTCGGGCCGGTCACTCCGGCCCGAACCGGGTCGCAGTCGGTCCTGGCTGCGACTATCAACAAGATAGACAGGATTTTTCTCGCTGCAATCGCTCGGGTCCTAGACTGGGGTTCCTCGCCCCCCGCATGTCCAGGAGTCCCGCATGACCTCGCCCTCGCAGTGCCCCTTCGCCGGCACCGCCGCCCAAAAAAACGCATCGCCCAAGGCCCGCGGCAACCGCGACTGGTGGCCCGACGCGCTCGACCTCGCGATCCTGCACCAGCAGTCCACGCGGGCCAATCCGATGGGCGAGGAATTCCAGTATGCAAGGGAGTTCCAGACCCTCGATCTGGACGCCGTCGTCGCCGACCTGCGCGGCCTGATGACGGATTCCCAGGATTGGTGGCCGGCCGACTACGGCCACTACGGCCCTCTCTTCATCCGGATGGCGTGGCACTCGGCCGGCACGTACCGGACCGCTGACGGCCGCGGCGGGGCCGGAACCGGCGCGCAGCGCTTCGCGCCCCTCAACAGCTGGCCGGACAACGGCAATCTCGACAAGGCGCGCCGTCTGCTCTGGCCGATCAAGCAGAAGTACGGCCACAAGCTTTCGTGGGCCGATCTCATCGTGCTGGCCGGCAACGTCGCCCTGGAGTCGATGGGTTTCAAGACATTCGGTTTCGGCGGCGGTCGTGCCGATGTCTGGGAACCGGGCGCCGAGATCGATTGGGGCAAGGAGGGCACCTGGCTCGGCGACGAGCGCTACAGTGGCGACCGCGAACTGGCCAACCCGCTGGCGGCGGTGCAGATGGGGCTCATCTACGTCAACCCCGAGGGCCCGAACGGCAACCCGGATCCACTCGCTTCGGCTCGCGACATCCGCGAGACCTTCGCGCGCATGGCCATGAACGACGAGGAGACCGTGGCGCTGATCGCCGGCGGCCACACCTTCGGCAAATGCCACGGGGCCGGAGACCCGGCCCTGGTCGGCGCCGAACCGGAGGGCGGTGCCGTCGAGGACCAGGGCCTGGGCTGGAAAAACAGTTTCGGCACCGGCCACGGCCTTCACACCACCACGAGCGGCCTGGAAGGCGCCTGGACGGCCACCCCCACGCGTTGGGACAACAGCTACCTGGAAACCCTCTTCGGGTTCGACTGGGAACTGACCCGCAGCCCCGCCGGGGCACGGCAATGGACGCCCAAGGGTGGCGCCGGCGCAGGCACGGTACCCGATGCACACGACCCCGCCGAGCGCCACGCGCCGATGATGCTCACGTCCGACCTCGCTCTGCGCGTCGACCCGGCCTACGAGCCGATCGCGCGCCGTTTTCTGCAGAACCCGGCAGAACTTGCCGATGCGTTTGCACGCGCCTGGTTCAAGCTGACCCATCGAGACATGGGTCCGCGCCCCCGCTACCTGGGCAATCGGGTGCCGAGCGAGGTGCTGATCTGGCAGGATCCCGTCCCCGAACGGCATCACCGCCTGGTCGACGAACGGGACATCGCGCACTTGAAACGCACCGTGCTCGACTCGGGCCTGTCGACAGCCCAACTCGTCGCGACGGCGTGGGCGTCGGCCAGCACGTTTCGCATCGGCGACAAGCGCGGCGGCGCCAATGGTGCCCGCATCCGCCTGGCGCCGCAAAACGAGTGGGAAGTCAACCAGCCGGCCGAGCTCGGCGAGGTCCTGGGTGATCTCGAAGCCATCCGCCAGGCGTTCAACGGCGCACAGTCGGGGGACAAACAAATCTCGCTGGCCGACCTGATCGTGCTGGGCGGGAGCGCCGCCATCGAAGCCGCTGCCGAGAAGGCCGGCCACACACTGACGGTGCCCTTCGTGCCGGGCCGTACCGACGCCACGCCGGACCAGACCGACGTGTCCTCGTTCGCCGTGCTGGAGCCCCGGGCCGACGGCTTCCGCAACTACGTGCGACGCGGGTTGGAAGACTCGGCCGCCGAGTTGTTGGTGGACAAGGCCCAACTCCTCGGCCTGAGCGCACCCGAGATGACCGTTTTGATCGGCGGTCTGCGCGTGCTCGAAACCAACGTCGGCCACACCCGCCACGGTGTGTTCACCCAGCGGCCTGGCACCCTGACCGCGGACTTCTTCGTCAACCTGCTCGACATGCGCACGCGCTGGGAGCGCTCCGCCTCCGATCCCCACATTCTGGCGGGGCGAGACCGGAAGACCGGCGAGCAGCGCTGGACAGCCACGGTGGTCGACCTGGTGTTCGGCTCGAATGCGCAGCTTCGCGGCATCGCCGAAAGCTACGCGAGCAGCGACTCGACCCCGCGCTTCCTGCGCGACTTCGTTGCCGCGTGGACCCAGGTGATGAATCGGGACCGCTACGACCTGATGCACTGAACCGGTGCGCCGCTCAGCCCGAACGGGATACTTATTGCGCCCTCCCACCCCGTTCTCGCTGAGCTGTCGAAGGGCCGATCCCCCCGCCCCGTTCGCCCTGAGCTTCTTGAAGGGCCGGTGATACGGCACGCGATGCGCCGACAAGCTCATCCCGAACGGTAGGTGGTGTTCGACAACCCCAGCCCGAACGGATACTTTATGTATCCCCCACCCCATTTCATCGCCCCCAGTCCCCGATTCCGTCGCGCACAAATCCCCATCGCCTCAGCACCCGTTCGATCTTCACATCGACCCCGCCCGCAGCCACCCGGACCTTGCACTGTCCCGAGATCCCCGGCATGAGAACCAAGTCGTGGACGCGCGCCAGCACCTCCAGGTCGGGCCTGCTGTAAGGAACGCTCATCGCCTCCGCGGTCTGCCAGTGCACATCCTCGCCCCGCGACACCGAGTGCCGAACCGGCATCGCTACCGTCGGGGCCTCGGTGTCAGGCCCGCCTTGGGGGTCGGACAGGTCGATGAAACCCGCGGGATCGGTGGCCGCCGTCGCGCCGGCACGAATCCCGAAGCGATCTTTCAACTCGGCTTCGAACCGTTGCTCCCATTGACGCCAGCCATCGCTGGCGTCACGGTGCATCAGGCACAGGGTGCGCCGTGACAGCCGCAGCGAATTCGGGCGATCGAGTTCGAACGCGGGCCGCTCGGCGAGGTCGAACGGCGCCCCTTGCTGCAAGTCGTAAGCCCACACACCGTCGTCGGGCTCGGCGAACGTCACCAGCCGGGCACGACCCATCGTCAGCACCAGTGCGGCACCCTGGGCGGCGTCGGCCCACCGCACGGCCATGCCGCAAGCAGCGCCCGAGGCCACTGACTGCAGACGTGGCGAGGGCTCTGCCGGAAGCACCAGGTCGAGGCGCTGGATGGCCGGGCCATAGCGTTTCCAGAACACGGCGCGGCGGGTCTGGCCGCTGCCGAAGAATTGATCGATGAGGTGGTTTTTTTGCCAGTCGCCCGCGAGCAAGCGCGCGGCGTCGCCGATCCCGGCCCAGGCCAGGGCGTCGCGAGGCTGCCATAGATGGCCCCAAGCGCGTGTCAGCCGGTCACGCAGGTTCGGGTCCAGGGGGGCATGCGGCATCCGGGCGTAACGTTCGAGGAGCACCGACATGCCGGCGTCGCGCCATGGGTCGTCCTCGAGCAGCGCCAGGAGGGTGGGCAACGCTGCCACGAACACTGGATGGTCGGCGGCCGCGGCATGCCGAACCTGCGCTTCGAGCAGATCGCGCAGAAACCAGGAGCCGGCGCCGATGTCGAGGTGCTTGCACACGATGTCCAGGACGGTCCGGTCGCCACGCGACAGCGGGCCGACGACGTCCGCGCTCGGTGACTCGCTCAACAGCGACGGGTAGGTGAACAGCGTGTCGACCCAGTCGGGGTGGGGTCCTGCATCCCGCGTCGCAGGCAGATGGCGGCGCAAATAGGCACGCAAGCGGCTCCGCCCCGCCGAGCCCGGGCCCCCGGACGGCGTGGCGGCGTTGAAATAGCTCCACACCAAGCCCTGAAAGCAGCGCCGATACCAGCGCGGGTTGGCGAGCCAGCCATCGACCGCGGCGAGCACCGCGTCGAGCCGTCCCGGATCGTCCAACAGCGCGACCGCGTTCGGCCCTGCCGGCAGGCCGAGTCCGAATGCGACGAGCCGCGCATCGCGCAAGGTGTCCAGTTGCGGCCGGTGCCAAAACCGTTCCACCACGGCGCGTTGCAAGTCGACCGGCTCGCGACAGCCGCTGCCTGCCCTGGCTTGTCGTTCCAGCTGGACGATGACCGCATCCAGCCGTTCGCTGGCCAGCGAGGGATCGGTCGGCCCCGGCGGGTCGACGGCCTCCGTGCCAGCCAGCAGGCGTGCCAGGTGCGCGACGGCGCTCATCGCAGCGCGCATTCCCCGACGTCTTCGAGCGCGGCCGCGGGCAGCGCCCGGTCCTCGGCAACGCCTGAAAATTCGAGCCGCAGCTCGACCCGTCGGCTGGCCTCGTCACTGGCCTTGGCCGCATTGGAGGCGTAGCCACCGACCATGAAAAGCTCGCGCACCGATGCTTTCTGTGCCGGCGTCAGCGGGTCGGCGGCGCGTGCTGCGAGCAGAGCGCACAACACACGCTGGCTGCGTTGCAGGCTGAGGTCGAGGTTGCCGAGGTAGGTGCCGGTTCGATCGGCGTGGCCCTCGACCACGATGCGCTTGATGAGTCGGCTTCCCAGGCCGTCGTTCGCGAGGTCGAGCACCTCGGGGACGAAGCGGCGCAGCAGCGCCTCCTGGTCCGGCGTCAAGGTCGACCGGTTGAAGCCGAAACGCGCCCGGTCGCCGAAGTCGATCACGCGTCGCTCCCGGTCCACCTTGACCCCCTCGTAGCGGGCAGCGGCCTGGCTCAGGCGATCCAGGATGAGGTCGATGTCGGCACGGTGCCGGGTGTCCTGCTGCGCGCGCTCGCCGGCCTCCTTCGTGACCGCCAGCAACGCCACGCCCATCACCACCAGGAACAGCACCATCAGCGCCGTCATCAAGTCGCTGAAGGAAATCCAGAACGGCTTTTCGGCTTCTTCCCGGACGCGCCGACGCGGCGCTCGCATCGTCATCATGGTCAGTGCCTTTGCGGTGCGGCCTGACCGAGGGTGGCCTCGAGCTCGATCACGGTCGACGAGAGCAGGCTCACCGCGGTCGCGAGCTTGGCGTGGAATTCGGAGTTGGCGAGCGCCAGGGTTTTCTTGATCGAGCCCGCGAACGCCAGATGGGCGTCGCCCAACACCTTGCTGACGCTGTCGAGGTACTGGTCGGCGTGACGCTGCGCCTGTCCGAGCCCGTCGCTGGAGGCCTGGATCCGCTGCAGGACGTCGGCCGTGAGGCTCGCTTCCTTGCCCGCCAGCGCGACGGTCTGGCGCAATTCGGTCACCAGGTGACCGATCGCGGCGCGGTGGTTCCGGTAGTCGTCCAGACCGGCCACCAGGTCGTGGCTGCTGGCGCCGAGGACACCCGATACATCGACCAGTTGCGTCGTGACCTGGGCCGCCTGCGACAGCACGCCGCCGACGCGCTCGCCCGCCTGGGCGAAATGGGTCGAAGCCTGACTCAGGCGCTCCGCGCCAAGGTTCATCTTGTCGAGCGCGGAGGCGGTGACGTGAGTCAAGGCGTCGACACTGCGAGACATCTGGGTCGACGCCGCGCTCATTTCGCTCAGTGCCTGGCCGAGCAAGGTCGAGAGCTTCTCGGAACTGGCACCGGCCTGGTCGTTCAAGACCCGTTCACGCTCGCGCAAGCCTTCCACCGCGCGGCGCTGGGTGTCGCCCAGGCCTTGCAGCATCTGGCCGACCTGTTCGCCGACCGCCGTCAACGACGCCTGCAGCTGGCTGGCCGCTGCCGCGCCCGACTGGCGGCCGTCGACGGCCATTTGTTCCATCATCTGACGCATGGCCTGCAGCGTGTGCTGCATCGCCTCGCCCGACTGCAGGTTGGCGCCGTGATAGGCAGCGGCCTGGCTGCCGAGCGCCTGGTCGAGCCGATCGCCAAAGCGGTCGAGCACCGCACCGAGCCGTTGAGCCGCCGATTCTCCCGGATCGCCGCAAGCCGAACGAACCGCCGCGGCGATGTGCTGGAGGGGCTCGTGCAGGCCCTGCTGGATGCTCGCGCCGATGGCACCGGCCAGCCCCTGGATCTGGCGCTCGGTCTGGGCGCGCATCACTTCGGCCAGGTCCCGGACCAGCAGGTCCTTAAGCGACCTGGCCTGGACCGCGGAATCTTCCGAGGCCTTGACCAGGCGCGACAAGTAGTCCTCGCCGGCGCCGGCGTCGAAGCGCGCGTCGATGGCGTGTGCGATCGCTTCGGTGCGAGCGTAGAGCGCCGAGAGCAGGAGCTTTTCGAGGAACGTGACCACCATCGCCGCGGCGATAGCGCTGGCCGAGACCAGGAAGGCCTCGCCGACCGAGTGCATCAAAGACTCGAGGCTGGCGCGCACGGTCGCCGCGTTCTCGCTCACCTGAAACCGACGCAGGCCCTCGATCAGACCGGTGAAGGTGCCGATGATGCCGATGCCGGTGAAGATACCGGGCACGTGCTTGAAGAATTCGGTCCGCAGCCGGCCGTCGACCACGTACTGGCTGTTGAAGAAGGTCTCGGCCGGCAGCGTCGAGCGCACCGCGACCGCCACCCCCTGCCCGTCACGTTCGTCGCGCTGCACATGCAGCGAGTCCTGGAATTGCCGCCACAGGTTCGCCAGTCGCGCATCGCGGGCGAACAGGTCGCCCAACTCGCCCGGTGGCGCGCGCTGCGCAAGGCGGCCGAGCGCCCGCTGCACGCGGCGAAGACGCGCCCAGTGCAGCAGGCCCGGCAACAAGAAGGCGCCGACGAACGCCAGCACCAGCAGGGCCAGCAGGCCTGCCGTGACCATGAGATGCAAGGGCAGCGCGACCACCGCTGCCCACGCCGAATTCGGATCGTGCATGTCCGCTACGCTAACCGCCCGGGTCACTTCGCAGTGGACCGAAGTCAGCCGCGAATGCCGGTCAATTCGGCGCGACCCCGAGACACGCGACGGGCCATACCTCGTTACGATGGCCCCATGGACACCGCCACCCCCGCCACCGCCGCCGCGATCGCTGCCGACCCCCCCAAACGCCCCGCGCTCGACTACCCGTTCGCCGCACCGCCCTTGCCTGGCGAAACGTTGGAGGTCGCCCCCGGCGTGCTCTGGCTGCGCATGCCGTTGCCCTTCAAGCTCGACCACATCAACCTCTGGGCGATCGCCGACGGGGCGGGCTGGGCGGTGGTGGATACGGGGGTGCGTACCGAAGAGACGATCGCCGCGTGGCGCGCCCTCTTCACTCGCTCGCCCGAGGAGGCCCCGATCACGCGCGTTTTCTGCACCCACATGCATCCCGACCACGTCGGCATGGCGGGTTGGCTGACTCGCAAATTCGATTGCCGGTTGTGGATGACGCGGCTCGAGTACCTCAGCTGCCGCACCTTGGTCGCCGACAGTGGCCGGGAGGCGCCGGCCGACGCACTGGCCTTCTACCGGCGCGCGGGCTGGAGCGAAGCGGCGGTCGAGGGCTACAAAACCCGGTTCGGAAACTTCGGCAAGCTCATCTATGCGTTACCCGACAGCTTCCGGCGCATCGAGGACGGCGAGGAGATCGCGATCGGCTCGCACACGTGGCGGGTCATCGTCGGCAGCGGGCACTGCCCCGAGCACGCGTGTCTCTACAACCCGGCGCAAAAGCTGCTGATTTCGGGCGACCAGATCTTGCCGCGAATTTCCTCCAACGTGTCCGTCTACCCGATGGAGCCGACCGCCAACCCCATGTCGGAGTGGCTCGCTTCGCTGGACAAGATCGAGCGCGAGGTGCCCGACGACGTGCTGGTGC
>JALYHO010000075.1 GCA_030776545.1 Pseudomonadota bacterium
GCCGTCGGCAGCGGCGCCCGGACTGGTCGTCACGATCTTCGGCAGGGCGGCCTTGTCGGCCAATATCGCGGCCGGGTCGCGGCTGCTTTGCGGCGCCGAGGCCCGCGGGGCGGGAACCACGCCGGCGTTGCCGGTGACCGCGGGCGCAGGCAAGGCGCCGGGGGGCAGCGCCATCGGGGGCGGCGCCGCTGCGGCGTCGCTGGCGACCGCGTTGGGTCTGGCCGGGTTCTTGCCGTACAAAGGACTGTTGGGGTCCCAGTTGCGGTTTTTCTCCGCCTCGGCGGCGTCCTGGCTCGGACTGCGCTGCGGCACCTTGTTCATGAAGGGCGCGGGCATTTTCGTCACGTAGAGCGCGACTCCCAAGGCCAGGGCCAGGCCGATCAGCAGCCCGACGATCAGGCCCACGGCGAACCCGCCGCGTTGCGACGTCTGGCGTGCCGTACCGGAGGGGGAGGGGCGGGGCGGTTTCTTCTTCTCGCTCATGGGGTCTCGGTCTGGAGTTCGGGGGTCTCACGGTCCATGCGCTCGGGAGCGCTCACGCCCAGCACCCCAAGCGCGTTGCGCAGCACCTGGCGCACGGCGAGCAGCAAGGCGATGCGCGCGCGTTCCAGCGCGGGGTCGTCGCCAAGCACGCGCTCGGCCGCATAGTAGCTGTGGAACGCGCCCGCCATGTCACGCAGATAGAAGGTCAGGTCGTGTGGCGCCAAGCCGCTGGCGGCGTTCGCAAGCAGCGCGGGGTAGTCGGCCAGCCTCAGCATCAGCGCCGCTTCGGTCGGGGCGGTCAGGAGCGCCAGGTCGGCAGGGGTCTCGAGCCGCCCGCCTTTGTCGATGAAGTTGCGGATCACCGAGCAGATTCGCGCATGCGCGTACTGCACATAGAACACCGGGTTCTCGTCGTTGCGCTGCAGCGCCAGGTCGATGTCGAAGGTGTATTCGCTGTCGGCCTTGCGACTGAGCAGGAAAAAGCGCACCGCGTCCTTGCTGGTCCAGTCGATCAGGTCGCGCAAGGTCACGTAGCTGCCCGCGCGCTTGGAGATCTTGACCTCTTGCCCGCCCTTCATCACCGTGACCATCTTGTGCAGCACGTATTCGGGGTAGCCTGGGGCCACACCCGACCCGGCGGCCTGCAGGCCCGCGCGCACCCGGGCCACCGTGCCGTGGTGGTCACCCCCCTGGATATTGATCGCCTTGGCGTAGCCGCGTTCGTGCTTGTGCAGGTGGTAGGCGACGTCGGGAACGAAGTAGGTGTAGGTGCCGTCCTGCTTGCGCATGACGCGGTCCTTGTCGTCGCCGTACTCGGTCGTGCGCAGCCAGAGCGCGCCTCCTTCCTCGTAGGTCTTGCCGGCGGCGACCAGGCGCGCGACCGTCGCATCGACCCGGCCGCTGCTGTAGAGGCTGGACTCGAGAAAATAATGATCGAAGCGCACCCCGAAGGCCTGCAGGTCGAGGTCCTGCTCGTGGCGCAGGTACGCCACCGCGAACTGGCGGATGCCACTCAGATCGTCGGGATCGCCGGAGGCCGTGAATTCACGGTCGTCGGCCCGAACCGTCTTTCTGGCGAGGAAGTCGGCGGCGATGTCGGCGATGTACTCGCCGTTGTAGAAGCCCTTGCTGGCGGGATCCTCGGGGTCGGTCGGCCACCCCGGGTCGCCCGGTGCGACGCCTCGGGCGCGCAGTTGGACGCTGCGCGCGAGCGTGGCGATCTGGACCCCGGCGTCGTTGTAGTAGAACTCGCGGCTGACCTGCCAGCCCTGGGTCTCGAACAGGTTGCAAAGCGCGTCGCCGAGTGCCGCCTGGCGCGCGTGCCCCAGGTGCAGCGGCCCGGTCGGATTGGCCGAGACGAATTCGACCAGCACCCGGTCCGGCCGCGGCGGTTGATGTCCGAACGCCGCCCCGGCGGCGAGGACTTCGCCGACGACCGCCTGGCGAGCGGCCGGCCGCAGCCGCAGGTTGATGAAACCGGGACCGGCGATTTCCATCGCGTCGACCCAACGCTGCACCGCGGCTTGGCCCTGCAGGGCGTCGACCAGGGCGGCGGCGACCTCACGCGGATTCTTGCGCAACCGCTTGGCCAGGGGCATGGCGGCCGTGCAGGCCAGGTCGCCATGCGCGGCTTGCTTCGGGGATTCGAACGCCGGCGCCCAATCGGCGCCCGGGGCGACCGCACCGATCGCGGCGCCGAGCGCCTCGAGGAGGTCGTGCTTGACTTGGATCATCCGCGGATTCTACGAGGCGGTCCCGGCGCGCCAGGGTCCGGGGTGGCCGTGAATAGTCGCGGTTTTCGGCGCTGTTCGGTCCCTGGGTCGCGCCTGCCGGTGCGAAGATGCCGAATTGCGCCATGCACGCCTCCCCCGTTCCTCCCGACCCTCAGAACACCGCGCCGCCGGAGGCGCAGCCCTTGCCGCGATTCATCGGCAAGTACCGCGTGCTTCGACGGCTGGGCGAAGGCGCGACCGCCGAAGTATTCCTCTGCCACGACGATTTCAAGGACGTCGACGTCGCGATCAAGCGGGTGCGCCCCAACCTCAACGGCGACCCGGTCGACGGCCGCTACACCGAGCGCTTCTTCGCTGCCGAAGCCGCCCTCGTGGGGCGCCTGAATCATCCGAACGTCGCCCAGATCTTCGACGCCGTGTCGGACCCGGTGGCACCCTACCTGGTCATGGAGTACGTGGCGGGCAGCACCTTGCGGCCGTTTTGTCGCGCCGACCAGTTGCTGGCCCTCGAACTGGTGGTCGAAATCGGCTTCAAGTGCGCGATGGCGCTCGGCTACGTCTACCGCCAGGGGCTGATCCACCGTGACGTCAAGCCCGCCAATTTGCTGGCGGTGCTCACCAACGGGTCGGTCACCGACGTCAAGATCAGCGATTTCGGCAGCGTCTTGAACCTGGGCGCGGACACCACCCAGATCTACCGGGTCGGCTCGCTCGCCTACATGTCGCCCGAGCAGCTCGACGGCGGTGCGCTCGATGCCCGCGCCGACATGTACTCGCTCGGGGCCGTGCTGTATCACCTGATCGCGGGGCGGCCGCCCTTCGACGCGCCGGCCCAGTCGGCCATGATGCACCAGATCTACCACGTCGTGCCGACCTCGCTGACGGTCCTGCGCGATGGCGTCAGTGCCGGGCTCGACGCCACCATCCAGCGCGCGCTCGCCAAGGACCCCGCCGAGCGCTACCCGAACTGGGAGGCCTTCGCGCAGTCGCTCTCCGACCTCATCACCAATCAGCAGGTGCCGCGCGGCCAGCTGCAGGGCGTGCTCGACTCCGAGCGCTTCAACCTGTTGCGCTCGCTCGACTTCTTCTCGAGCTTCGGCGACGTGGCGCTCTGGGAGGTGGTGCATCGCGCCAAATGGCAGCGCTTTCCGTACGGTCACGCCCTCTACCGGCGCGGCGAGGAGGGCAACAATTTCCACATCCTGGCGCAGGGCGAGGTCGAGGTCTTTCGCGACGGCAAGAAAGTGGCGCAGCTGGGCAGCGGCACCTCCATCGGCGAAATGGCCTATTTGGCGCCCAACCCGGAACTCAAGCGCCACAGCACCGATGTGCTGGTGACCCAGCCGGCCACCACCATTTCATTCACGCCCGACACCCTGGTGCAGGTCAGCCCGGCCTGCCGCCACCTGTTCGACGAGGCCTTCATCCGGGTCCTGGTGCGACGCCTGCACGTGGCGCACGAAGCGCTCGCCCATCCGCGTCGCATCCTTTGAGCACTGGGGTTCGACGTGTCCACCGTGGACCACGCTGGCGCGTTGTGCGCTTGCTGACTGATGAAGCGCATGCTTCAATCGCGCCGGCATATTTGCCCCTCGTGCAACCCTCGTGCAACCCCATAGGAGCTTCGATGAAAACCCTGATGAGCGTTCTGGCCCTGTCCGTCGCGTGTCTCTCGGCCTCGGCCTACGCCGCGGACGCCAAACCCATGAGCACGCAGCAATCCAAGATGAAGACCTGCAACGTCGATGCCGGCGACAAAAAGGGCGACGAGCGCAAGGCCTTCATGAAGACCTGCCTGTCCGCCGCGGCGCCGGCCGAGGCCCCGGTGAAGATGACGCAACAGGAAAAGATGAAGGCGTGCAATGCCGACACCACCGCCAAGACCACCAAAGGCGATGCGCGCAAGGCGTTCATGAAGGAATGCCTGAGCAAGTGAGCGGAGCCTGCGCCACCGTTTGATCGGGGCTTTGACGGGCACGGGCTGCGCCAGCCGCTCCCGGGCTCGCCCAAGCCCCTTTCGGATCGAGTGCGGTGCTTGGAAACTCCCGAGGCGGGTTCACCGCGGGGCCGTAGAA
>JALYHO010000076.1 GCA_030776545.1 Pseudomonadota bacterium
GGCGCGGACACCCGGCTTGCGCTGGGCGACGAGATCCGGGTCCCGCCGATGCGCGTGGCCGAGCCGGCGGGCCTGGCGCCGGCGCCGCCGCGCGAATTTCCGATCGTGTTCGAGGACGATGTCCTGCTCGTCATCGACAAGCCGGCGGGGGTGGCGGTGCACGGGGGCAGCGGGGTCAGCTCGGGAGTGATCGAACAACTGCGTCGGGCGCGGCCCCAGGCACGCTTCCTCGAACTCGTGCACCGGCTCGACAGGGACACCTCGGGCTTGCTGCTGATCGCCAAGAAGCGCAGTGCCCTGGTCGCCCTGCAGGACCAGTTGCGACGGCGCGAGACCGGCAAGACCTACGCCGCGCTGGTGGTCGGGGCCTGGCCGGCGAGCCGCAAGGTGATCGACGTGGCGCTCCACAAGTACCTGACGGGGGGCGGCGAGCGCCGTGTCGAGGCGGTGGCGGACTCGGCCGAAGAGGGCAAGCGCTCGATCACCCTCGTGAAGGTGCAGCAGGCGTTGCCGGGATTCACTTTGCTCGATGTCACCATCAAGACCGGCCGCACGCATCAGATCCGCGTCCACCTGACGCACGAGGGCCATCCGATCGCCGGAGACGACAAGTATGGCGATTTCGCCCTCAACAAGGCGCTCGCGCGCGGCCAGGCGGTGCCGGGCGAGCGCTTCGAACGGATGTTCCTGCACGCCCGCAGGCTGCGCTTCGTCCATCCCGGAAGCGGCCAGACCCTGGAACTCGTCGCGCCATTGCCGGCAGAATGCGAATCATTGATGCAGGCCCTGGCGTCTGCACCGGCACTCCTTCCACCCCGCTCCCCGTCATGACCCCTGAACGCCGCTACGACCTGATCGCTTTCGATTGGGACGGCACCTTGTTCGATTCCACCGCCCTGATCGCGCGTTGCATCCAGGCCGCGTGCGCCGACCTTGGCGTGCCGGTGCCGAGCCAGCAACAGGCGAGCTATGTCATCGGCATGGGACTGATGGAGGCGCTGGCGTACGCCGCCCCGTCGCTCCCCGAGTCCAGGGTTCGGGAGCTCGGCGACCGCTACCGCCACCACTATTTTGCGCGCCAGCACGAAATCGTCTTTTTCGACGGCACCCTGGCGATGCTGGAAGCGCTGCGTGCGCGCGGCCACCGCCTGGCGGTGGCGACCGGCAAATCCCGCCGCGGGCTCGACCAGGCACTCGAGACCTCGGTGCTGCGAGGCCTGTTCGACGCGACCCGCACGGCCGACGAGACCGCCTCCAAGCCCGATCCACGCATGTTGCTGGAACTGATGGCCGAGCTCGGCACGACACCCGAGCGCACGCTCATGATCGGCGACACCACCCACGATCTCATGCTGGCGGCCAACGCCGGCACCGCGTCGCTCGGCGTCAGCTACGGCGCGCACGACCCCGAGACTTTCGCACCGCACGCGCCCCTGGCGATCGTGCACTCGGTGCTCGAATTACACGCCTGGCTTTTGCGGCATGGCTGACAAACCCACCCCCATCCGCCTGTGCGCGTCGACCGAGCTGCCCGACAAAGGCATCGCCCATGTGTTCGACGTGCTCCAGTTTCGGGAACCCGCGCGGGCTTTCGTGCTGCGCTTCGAGGGCCGGGTGGTGGGCTACCTGAACCGGTGCCTGCACGTGCCCACCGAGATGGACTGGCAATACGGCGAGTTCCTCGACAGCGGCAAGGAGTTCATCATGTGCTCGATCCACGGCGCGGTCTATGAGCCCTTGACCGGGCGCTGTGCCGGGGGCCCTTGCGGACGAGGGCGCTTGACCGAGATCGAGGTTTTCGAGGAGGACGGGCAGGTCTATTGGTATCCTTCCCGGGACACGCAACCCTCCCCATCGCGCCCATCGGTCTGACCGGCGGCGCCCCCCGAAGGTCCTCATGAGCACCCCCCCCGACGATTTCCTGCCGCCTGCCGGCGCGGCGCCGGCGCCTGCCCCCGGCGCGTACGGCCGCACCCCGCCGATCTCCTGGGACGGCGTGGCCGAACAGTTCGCACGCGACATGCTGCGCGACCGACGCGCCGAACGCCGCTGGCGCAATTTTTTCCGCCTGGCCTGGCTGCTGCTGGTGATGTCGGTGGCCTACGCGGTGTTCGCCTCGCGCAGCCACACGCCGGCGCCGGCCGGCCCGCACACCGCGCTGATCGAAATCCATGGCGTGATTGCAGCCGGCGCGCCCGCGAGTGCCGAGAACTTGTTGCCTGGCCTCAAATCCGCATTCGAGGCCCAGAATGCCAAGGCGGTGGTCCTGCGCATCAATTCGCCGGGCGGAAGCCCCGTGCAGGCGGGCATCATCAATGACGAGATCCTGCGTTTGAAGGCCCTGCACCGCGACAAGAAGGTGTATGCGGTGGTGGAAGAAACGTGCGCCTCGGGGGCCTACTACATCGCCGTGGCGGCCGACGAGATCTACACCGACAAAGCCTCCATCGTCGGCTCCATCGGTGTCCTGATGGACAGCTTCGGAGCGACGGGCCTGATGGACAAGCTCGGCATCGAGCGGCGCCTTCTCACGGCGGGTGAAAACAAGGGCATCGGCGATCCCTTCTCGCCCCTGACACCGAAGCACCGTGAATACCTGCAGGCCATGCTGGACCAGATCCATGCGCAATTCATCGCCGTGGTCAAGCGCGGCCGGGGCAGCCGCCTGAAAGAAACCCCCGAGACCTTCAGCGGTCTGTTCTGGGACGGGGAGCAGGCCGTCTCGTTGGGTCTGGCCGATCACCTCGGCAGCCTCGACTCCGTGGCGCGCGACGTCATCAAGGCCGAGGAGATCATCGACTACACGCCGAAGGAAAACGTCGCCGAGCGACTGGCCAAGAAGTTCGGGGCCGCGGTGGGCGGGGCGGTGGTGAACGCGATGCAGGGCGCCGTGAGTTTGCGTTGAGCGTATCGACGCCAACCCCGATCCCGTTCGCCCGGAGCTGGTCGAAGGGCCGGTGATCAGCCCGAACGGTATGTTGTAGCGGGGCGCGCGGCTTCGACAAGCTTCAGTGCGTAGGGGTGCGCGAGTCCAGCATCCCCTTGGCCTCGATGAAACGGATCACCTCGGCCAGCCCGGCCTGGGTCTTGAGATTGCTCATCACGAACGGGCGGGCGCCGCGCATCCGACGGGTGTCGGTCTGCATGACGTCGAGGTCGGCACCGACATGGGGGGCGAGGTCGATTTTGTTGATCACCAGCAGGTCGCTCTTGGTGATGCCAGGGCCGCCCTTGCGCGGAATCTTCTCGCCTGCCGCGACGTCGATGACGTAGAGCGTCAGGTCCGACAGTTCCGGGCTGAAGGTGGCCGCAAGGTTGTCGCCCCCGCTTTCGATGAAGACGATGTCGGCGTTCGGAAAGCGCTCGAGCATGCGGTCGACCGCTTCGAGGTTGATCGAGGCGTCTTCCCGAATCGCGGTGTGCGGGCAGCCGCCGGTTTCGACGCCCATGATCCGCTCGGCATCGAGCGCGCCGGCGACGGTCAGGAGGCGCTGGTCTTCCTTGGTGTAGATGTCGTTGGTCACCACCACCAGGTCGTAGGTGTCACGCATCGCCTTGCACAGCATTTCCACGAGAGTGGTCTTGCCTGAACCCACCGGCCCGCCGACGCCGACCCGCAAGGGCGGGAGTTTTCGCGTGCGACGGGGGATCTGGTGAAAGGCGCTGCTCATGCGACCGATTATGACGGGCGGTGGGGGGCCGGATGCTCCACCGGCTTGCCCGACGATGTCGTCAGCTTGTCATGCGCCGACCCGATGATCGGCATTCATGCAGCGTGATCTTTCCTCGATGGTCTCGGCGCTGGCCTCCCTCCCGGCCGCGAATCCGCCATCGCCGCCGCGCCCCGGGCTCAGGGTGCGCACCGTGTGGATTTCCGACCTGCACCTGGGCACCCCCGGATGCCAGGCCCACGCCCTGCTCGAATTCCTCAGGCATGTCGAGTGCGAGACCCTGTTCCTGGTGGGCGACATCATCGACGGCTGGCAGCTCAGGCGCAGCTGGTACTGGCCTCAGGCGCACAACGACGTGGTGCAAAAGCTGTTGCGCAAAGCGCGGCGCGGAACGCGCGTGATCTTCGTTCCCGGCAACCACGACGAATTTGCGCGGCGCTACGTGAACCACAACTTCGGCGGGGTCGAGGTGGCGGAAGAGTGGATCCACGAGACCGCCGATGGTCGCAAGCTGTGGGTCATCCACGGCGACCTGTTCGACGGCGTGATCCAGTGTGCCAAATGGCTCGCCTACGTCGGCGACTCCTTGTACGAATTCACGCTGCGCTTGAATCGCCACCTCAACTCCCTGCGAGCGCGGCTGGGACTGCCCTACTGGAGCCTGTCGAAGTACCTCAAGGGCAAGGTCAAGCGCGCGGTGAACTACGTCGGCGACTTCGAAGCGGCGGTCGCCCGCGAGGCGCGTCGACGCGGACTGCAAGGCGTCGTGTGCGGCCACATCCATCACGCCGAGCTGCGCGACATCGACGGCGTGCTCTACGCCAACGACGGCGACTGGGTCGAGAGCCTCACCGCGCTCATCGAGCACGCCGACGGCCGGCTCGAAATTCTCGACTGGGATGCGCATCGTCGCGCGCTCGAGTCGACCGCGCCGGCCACGGCGGTCAGTGCGGCTAAGAACGAAACAGGCGCGAGTATTGGGTTTCGTGCTGCGCGGACAAGATGGCGAGCATTGGCGTGAACGCCTGGCGCGCGTCGTCGGACAAGGCGGCGGCGTGGTCGACGGCATCCGGGATGTGATCGACCAACGTGGCGAGGATGCGCTGGCCGGCACTTTGCCCCAGAGGCACCACCTTCATTGCGGTCTGCACCATGTTTTCGGCCCACCCGAACGCATAGCTCAACAAGGCTTCCCGCAGCGGGGCATCGGTTTGCCACGCGGCCAACGCGAACGCGATGGGCCACGTCGGCCCCGGCACCAGCGACTTGAGCGCGCCGAGGCGGGGGTCGTCTACCGGGGCACGCACTCTCAGCCATTCGTGCATCGACCGGCCCATCTGCAGGGTCTGTTGCCGCCCTTCGCTGGTTTCACGCGTCGTGACGACCCAGTCGTTGAGCTCGACGATGCTGGACGCGTCGGCACGCGCCCACGCCTTGATGGCTTTGGCCACGACGGCCAGATCGCTTCGTGCCAATGACAACTGGAGCTGGTCTGCAAGCCATCCACCCGCCGCCGCCTCGCTCGCGGCCGCGCCGCTCTCGACGGCTGCTTCCAGGCCTTCGGAGTAGCTGAAGCCGCCCACCGGCAG
>JALYHO010000077.1 GCA_030776545.1 Pseudomonadota bacterium
AATGGAATCGGACCCGGGTAGGAGTTGCCGTCGGACGTGACGGTGACGTTCCACATTCCAACCAGCCCGGCGTCTTCCCGGTCCGAGTCGCTCACACGGATCAGATCGGCGGCATCGAACGCCGCTCGGGGGCGATAGAGCGCGGGGCTCGGGCGCATCGCGACGGGGGCCGATGAGGACGTCGGATCGACGGGTGCCGCGGCCGGAAACGGGTAGGCGCATCCTGCCGACGCGACCCCGCAAACCCCAGTCAGCACCGCGCCTGCCGCGACGCCCCAAAAAAACCGCGCACCGGGTTTCAGACGGAATGGGTGATCTTTCAATTCGCGCTCCTCGTTGGATGGAGCACAAATGCTGGGGCCGGTGGATCGGTCGGGGCAGGGGGCATTTGCCCCGTTCCCCCTAGAACGAAGTTCGCTGTCCCATCTCGGGCCGCTGCGACCTTCGTCTCCTAAGGCTCGAGGCGGTTCACCAGTATCGACAGGTCGACCTTGTCCGACACGTCGAGGTGATGGTAGACCTCGCCCAAGTAATTGTTGACCGTGGACGTCGACAAGCTCAGCCGTTGCGCGACTTCGGTCTGGGTCGCGCCGCGGGCGAACATGAGGGCCACCGCTTTCTTTCTCGGCGCCAGTTGGTCCAGCGGATGCGAGCGGCGCACCAGCAGCAGGGAGGTCTTGTCCGGCTGCGGCTTGCGATAGACCGTGATCCCTCGCCCGGTGTAAGGCTCGTGGGACGAGGCGAGTCGAGCCTGCAGGGCCTCCGGCAACCATGGCCCCTGCCACGTCGGCCACTCCAGGTGCATCAATTCCCCGAAGTTGTCCTGGGCTTCGGACATCATCATGTCCGGCATGAGCACGGCCAGGCTGAATTCCTGCGGCTCCGGAATCGAGCGCGCACCGCGCACGACTTCACCGAGCCAGTTCTCTCTCCAGGCGTCGATCGTGTGGGGCGTGACGGCTTCGATGGTCGCGACATCCTCGGCGCTGAAGGGTTCGCGAGTCTCGTTCCGATAAAGCGACATGCCGGCCGCGATCTGCGGCACCTCCTGGACGATTCCGATGGTCAAGACCTGCGCCTGCCGATAGCGTTTCAGGAACGCACGCATGCGTTCGCTGGTGTAGTCGTCATAAGAGGCATGCACCGCAATTCCGCGCGGACCGACCGCCGCCTTCAGGTAGACGACATCTTCTTTCCAAAGCTCGCCGGCGGTGTACTCGTGAATCAAACTTTCGGGCTGCTTGTACAGGTACCACGCATGAAGGTGGGATTTGTCCGCCTGCGCCGCCCAGCGATACCAGAGCGCCGAGTCGAGCTGCAGGATCTTGCTGAGCTCGTCGAACACCCAGTCACGAAAGTCCGGATGCGGCATGCGCCTGGAGGCACGATGCAAGTCAAGCAAGAACGTGCTGATACGCTGCACAGATGCTCCCACGTCCGGTTGTGGACCCGATCATGGCCATCGTCAGCGCGCAAGTCGAGCATCGATTGCGCTTTTCTGCCACGAACCCGTCAAACGCACCGGCGTGGCAAACTGCAAGTTCCGAAAACCGCCGTCCCCATGGGTTTCCTCACGCTCGACACTGCCACCGACGCGCAACGTCGCCGCCTGCTATCGCTGGCCGGGCTGACCCTGTGTCGGTCGCAGGTCGCCGACGCCACGGAAGCGCCGTCGATTTCCGGCACGCTCCTGGACGGGAGCGCGTTCTCGACGCCACAGTACAAGGGCAAGGTCCTGCTGCTGAATTTTTGGGCCACCTGGTGCGGTCCGTGCCGAGACGAAATGCCCGCCATCGACGCTTACTACCAGGCGCATCGAGCCCGAGGCTTCGAGGTTCTCGCCCTGAGCACCGATGACCTCAAAAACGAAGACAAGGTGCGCGAAGCCGCCAAGCCGTTCTCGTTCCCTGTCGCCATGCTCAAGACATCCAGGCTCACTGGATTCGGTCGAATTTGGCGCATGCCGGTGTCCGCCGTTCTTGACCGGGGAGGGGGGCTGGTGAAGCAGGACTGGTTCGTCGATCCCAAGCTCGACGCCGGAACGCTCGACCCGGTGATCGAGCCTTTGCTCTGAGATGAAATGGGACCCGGCAATCAATACGAATATCGAAATCCGATGGACACGCTGTACTTGGGCTCGAGCTGGTAGCCGGTGACGCGTTGGTAGACCGGCACCTGGACGAATCCGTACACCTTGAGATTTTCAGCGGCGGTCCAGGTGGCGCCCGGACTGAGGTAGGCGAGGGTGGCGCCGGAGTTCGGCGCGTCGGCGTTGGCGCCAGTTTCTCTGCGTTCGGTCCGGATGTTGAACTGCAAGTGCGGCACCACCGGCCCTTCGGTCGCGTATCGAACGCCGGCGGTGAGATTGAGGCCCGCGCCCGGCTTGAAGTTGTCCTTGGAGGTCATCGGAAGCTGGAAAAGCGCTTGAGCGAAGTAGTCGAATTGCTGGTTGACGGGGCCAAAGGTGTAGGCGCCGAACAGCAAGTCCGTCGAGCCCGTGCCGGGTTGTAGCCCGCGGTCGAGTGGCGCCCCGGATTGCGGTCCGCCGCGAAAGTTCACGTCGGTGCTACCGGTAGGCAGCTTCAGACCCAACAGCATTCCCCAGTCGTGCTCGGGAGAGAACCCCTGATACCGTCCGACAACGCGGGTGTCTCCGATGCCCGATGACCGGGACTCCGAACGGTCGGTATCGCCTCCCGCCACGGTCGTGTGATACCGACCGAGGACAGGCAGGACCACCGTCACGCCCCAGTCCGCGTCGATTCCGTAATCGACGCTCAGAGTCGCGTTTCGATTCACGGTTTTCTGTTGAATTTCCCGGTCCGTCGGAAAGGTTATGGAACCGCGGTCGACCCGGCCGGTGCCCGAGCGAAGGTCATTTTGCGTAAAAACGTCCGCCCTGAGGTCGACACTGACCCCCTGCGCCGTCGTGAGCCCCTGGCTGGCCCAGTCAGAATTGAGCGTACAGCCGCAGCTGGAACAGGCCGAAGCGACGACCGGGAAGAAGGTCGATGTCGATGCCGCTGCGACGAGCGCGGCAACGCGGAAAGTTTTCATGGGTGCTCGACACTCCGTGGAAGCCAGCGCGGCCTTTGAATGACAGGAGCGTCGAGCTCCCGGGACCTCCCAGCGCACCACGACACACCGCGTACTCAGTGGCTTGCCCGAGGGCTGAGTGTAACCATCTGCAAGCAGCACAGGGCGAAATCGCAGGACGCGAACGCGCTTCCGTTAGTTGACATAATATACATTGTCGCCGTTTGGTACAGAGACGAAGCGGGCGCCTCCGGACCGGTTCAACTCCCCGCTACACTTCGCCACCTCCATGTCGCGCCACCCCATCCGCCGCCTGAACACCACGATCTTCGTGGTGTTTGCGATGTGGTTCTCGCAGATGGCGTTGGCGGGTTACGTCTGCCCAGCGCAGAGCGGCGACGATGCGATGACCGCAAGAATGGCGTCGGGCGCGCCATGCGAAGGAATGGACCGGGCCCAACCGGCCCTTTGCCATCAACACGGCGCCGCCGCTTCGCTCTCCTTTGAAGCGGTCAAGCTGCCGGTGGCGACCTTGCCGATGGTCGTGCAAATGGTCGTCTTGCCGACCGTGCTGCAGGCCGTTGACGTCGTTGCCGTCCCGGTCGCGACCGCACCCGAGGCGCAACCGCCTCCGGACCCCATCTTCCTTTCCACTCTCAGACTTCGGGTCTGAGCGCTCCGTCGATCGACTGGCGCCGGTGCGGTTCGTCCGCTCGCCGGCAACCGCCTTGTTCGTCTTCGGAGCTCCCATGTTCAATTCACTTCTGCACGCGGTCGCCTTGGCCGTCGCGCTGCTGCCGGCTGCCGCCATCGCGGCCCCTTTGACGCTGGACCAGGCGCTCGACCTCGCCGTTCAGCGCTCCGAAGCCGCCCGGGCGGCGCGTGCCGGCGTTGCCAGTGCGGCGCAGGCTGCTCGAGCCGCCGGGCAGCTTCCAGACCCTGTGTTTCGCGTCGGCGTGGACAACCTCCCAGTCACCGGAGGCGACCGTTTCAGCACCACGCGCGACACCATGACGATGAAGCGCATCGGCATCGGACAGGAATGGATATCGGGCGACAAACGTGCTGCTCGCCAGGCTGCCGCCGATGCGATGCTCGATCGAGAGTCGGTCATGGTCCAAGCGGCGGCCGCGGATGTGCGATTGCAAACCGCCCTCGCCTATCTGGACGCCTACTACGCCGGAGAGTCTCTCAAGCTGACCGCATTCGCCGAGCACCACCTGCACGAGGAGTTCGAAGCCGCCAAGGGCCGGCTGTCGGCGGCGTCGGCCAGTGCCCAGGAAGTTCTCGCTGCAAGCAGCGCCCGAGGCATCGCCGAGGACGAGTCCTCGGAGGTCCGGCAGCAGCAGAGCGCCGCCCGGGTGGCGCTTGAGCGCTGGGTCGGTGTCGCGTCTTCCGAGCTGTCACCTCCGGCGGGCTTGTACGCCGTGGCCGAGCAAGCATATGTCGACGGCCACCCATCCGTTCTGGCCGCCCGGAGCGACCTCGAGATCGCTCGCCAGGACGCCAACCTCGCGAGCTCGAACCGAAAGCCCAACTGGTCCTGGGAGCTTTCGTTCGGCCAGCGCAGCGGCTACTCGGACATGGTCTCCGTCGGCGTGAGCATTCCTCTGCCGGTCGCGCCGGCGGAGCGCCAGGATCGCGAGATCGGCGCCAAGCTGGCGCTCGTGGACAAGGCGCAAGCGGCGCTTGCCGAAGCGACCCACGCCGCCCAAGGCGAATTTCGCGTGCTCGCCAGTGACTCCCGGCGTCTGGCCGAGCGCATCGAGCGGTACCAAGCGTCCGTGGTCGTACCGGCCGGGGAGCGAACGACAGCCGCGATGGCCGGGTATGGCGCGAACCAGCTGACGCTGACGACGCTCTTCGACGCGCGCCACATGGAGCTGCAAGCGCAACAAAAACTCCTCAAGCTCCAGCGAGACCTTGCGAAGACGCAGGCGCAGCTGGTCTTCAAACCGCTCGTGGCAGGAGATGCGCGATGAAGCTCGCTCGAACCGTCGTGCTGTCGCTGCTCGCCGCGGCGGCGTTGTCTGCGGGAAGCTTCTACGCCGGGCGCCGCGTGGGACGTCCCGGCCCTGCGGCTGCCAGCACGCAGGCAGCTGCTTCTGCCGCAGGCGACCGCAAGGTTCTGTATTGGCACGACCCGATGGTCCCGGGCCAGCGTTTCGACAAGCCGGGCCCGTCGCCATTCATGGACATGCCGCTCGTGGCCGTGTATGCCGACAGCGATTCCGGCGGTTCGAGCGATTCGGGCGATGCGACCGTGAAGGTCAGTTCGACCGTGCAGCAGAACCTCGGCATACGAACGGCCGCGGTCAAGCGCGCCGACGTCTCGTCCTCGTTCGACGCGATTGGCGCGGTCCAGTTCGACGAACGCCTGACCGTCGCCGTACAAACGCGCGTGGCCGCGTACGTCGAACGCCTCGCGGTGCGGGCGCCTCTGGAGCAGGTGCGCAAAGGTCAGGCCCTGGCGACTCTCTTTGCTCCTGACTGGCTAGGCCCCCAAAACGAACTGCTGGCGCTCGAGCGGGCCGGCGCGTCGCAAGACCTCATCGTTGCCGCTCGCGACCGCATGCGCGCCATGTCGATTCCCGAGTCGCTCATCCGCCGAAGCGAACAGAGCGGCGTGGCCCAGGCCCGCTTCACGCTGAGCGCCCCCGTCGCCGGCGTGGTCACGGAACTCGGTGCCAGGGAGGGCGTCGCGGTCACGCCAGGCATGACCCTGTTTCGCCTGGCGGGCCTGGAGACCGTCTGGGCGGTTGCGGAGGTGCCGGAAGCGCAAGCCATCGGGCTCACGCGAGGCCAGAAAGTCAACGCGGTGCTTCAGGCCGACCCTTCCCAAACGTTCGACGGCGCGTTGAAGGAAATCCTGCCGCAGGTCAGCGCCAGCACACGAACGCTGCAGGCCCGGTTCGAAGTCGACAACAGGCGGGGAAACCTGACGCCGGGCATGCTGCTCCGTCTTCGAGTGGCAGGCCCGAGTTCATCGCGACTGGTGGTTCCCTCGGAAGCGGTCATTCGCACGGGAAAGCGCGCCGTCGTTCTGGTCCGACTCGACAACGGCTCCTTCGAGAGCCGCGACGTGGCGATCGGTCAGGCGTCTGGCGACGAGACAGAAGTGACCCATGGGCTGGCCGAGGGTGAGACGGTCGTCGCCAGCGGCCAGTTCCTCATCGATTCGGAAGCTCGACTGCGCTCCGTGACGGACAGCATGGCCGCGCCCTCCTCGATGGCCTCCGCGCCCGCCGCGTCGGCCCCGATGTCACGCGCCGCTGCGCGCCTGGGTGGCACCAAGTGATCGCGGGGCTCATTCGTTGGTCGGTTCACAACCGATTCCTGGTGCTCATGGCGACCGTCTTCCTGGTGGCGGCCGGCGTCTTCGCGGTCGCGCGAACGCCACTGGACGCGTTGCCCGACTTGTCCGACACGCAGGTCATCGTGCGGACGCCATACCCGGGCAAGGCGCCGCAAGTGGTCGAAGACCTGGTCACCTACCCATTGACAACCACCATGCTCAGCGTCCCCGGAGTCAAGACGGTCCGTGGCTACTCGTTCTTCGGGGACTCGTTCGTCTACGTCCTGTTCGACGACCACACCGACCCGTATTGGGCGAGGTCCCGCGTGGTCGAATATCTGAGCCAGGTCCAGACCCGATTGCCGCCCGGCGCCAACGCCTCGCTCGGTCCGGATGCGACAGGCGTCGGTTGGGTCTATGAATACGCCCTGATCGACCGCACCGGACGCCACGACCTGGGTCAGTTGCGCGCGCTGAACGACTGGTTCCTGAAGTTCGAGCTCAAGACGATTCCGGAGGTGGCCGAGGTGGCGAGCATCGGCGGCATGGTCAGGCAATACCAGGTCGTCCTCGACCCGAGCCGAATGCGCGGCTACGGCGTCACGCAAGCCATGGTGATCGATGCGCTGCAAAAAGCCAATCGGGCGTCCGGCGGCTCCGTCGTCGAAATGGCGGAGGCCGAATACATGGTCCGCTCGGGCGGTTTCCTCAAATCGCTCGACGATTTTCGCGTCGTTCCACTGGCGCTGGCAGGGTCGACCCCCGTGCTGCTGCGAGATGTCGCCACCATTCAGGTCGGCCCGGAGATGCGCCGGGGCGTTGCCGAACTCGATGGAGAGGGCGAAGTCGCCGCCGGCGTGGTCGTGATGCGGTCGGGCAAGAATGCGCGTACGACCATCGAGGCCGTCAAGGCCAAGCTGCAGGCGCTGCGCCCGAGCCTGCCGCCAGGGGTCGACATCGTACCGACCTACGACCGCTCGTTGCTGATCGACCGGGCCGTCGACAACCTGCGTTCCAAGCTCATCGAAGAGTTCGTCGTGGTGGCGGTCGTGTGCGCCATCTTCCTGTTTCACCTGCGCTCGGCGCTCGTTGCCGTCGTCGCCCTTCCGGTGGGGGTGTCGAGTGCCTTCATCGTCATGTCGTGGCAAGGCATCAACGCGAACATCCTGTCGCTCGGCGGCATCGCCGTCGCCATCGGCGCCATGACCGACGCCTCGATCGTGATGGTGGAAAACCTGCACAAACACATCGAAGCGTTCGAACAGACGCACCGCAAGCCGCCCGGCGCCACCGAGCGCTGGACACTGGTGGTCCAATCCTGCGTCGAGGTCGGGCCCGCGCTGTTTTTCTCCCTGCTCGTCATCGCGTTGTCCTTCGTCCCGGTGCTCGCGCTCGAGGCGCAGGAGGGACGGCTTTTCTCGCCCTTGGCCTACACGAAAACCTACGCCATGGCCGCAGCGGCGGGACTCTCGGTCACCTTGGTTCCCGTGCTCATGGGCTACTTCGTACGGGGCCGCATTCCGCACGAAGCGTCCAACCCCTTGAATCGGCTGCTCGTCGCCGTCTACCGACCGGCGCTCGATGGGGTCTTGCGGTTTCCAAAGGCCACGTTGCTGTTGGCGGTGCTGCTGTTGGCGCTCACGGCCATCCCGGTCATGCAGCTGGGGGGCGAATTCCTGCCCGCGCTGGACGAAGGGGACCTGCTCTACATGCCGTCGGCATTGCCGGGCTTGTCGATCTCGAAAGCGTCCGAGCTGCTGCAGCAAACCGACCGCCTCATCAAGACGGTGCCGGAAGTCGACCATGTCTTCGGCAAGGCGGGCCGGGCCGACACCGCGACCGACCCGGCGCCGCTGGAGATGTTCGAGACCACGATCCAGTTCAAGCCACGCGATCAGTGGCGTCTCGGCATGACCCCCGACAGGCTGGTCGACGAACTCGACCGTGTCGTGAAGGTTCCGGGGCTGTCCAATCTCTGGGTGCCGCCCATTCGCAACCGCATCGACATGCTCGCCACGGGCATCAAGAGCCCCGTGGGCATCAAGGTCGCCGGGTCCGACCTGGCAACCATCGACCGGCTGGCCACACGGATCGAAGCCGCGGTTCGAGGCGTGCCCGGGGTGTCCTCGGCCCTTGCAGAACGCTTGACGGGGGGCCGGTACATCGACGTGAACGTCGACCGCCTCGCCGCGGCGCGCTATGGGGTGTCGGTGGCCGAGGTGCAGGCGGTGGTCTCGACCGCCATCGGCGGCGACAACGTCGGGGAAGTCATCCAGGGCCGAGAGCGCTATCCGATCAACGTCCGCTATCCCCGCGAGATTCGCGACTCCCTGGAACGGCTGCGCCAGCTGCCCTTCGTCACCGACAAAGGCGCTCAGCTGTTGCTCCAGGATGTGGCCGCGGTCAGCATCGAGGACGGGCCGCCGATGCTGCGCAGCGAGAACGCGCGGCTATCCGGCTGGGTATATGTCGACGTGCGCGGACGCGACCTGCGCTCGGTCGTGAACGACATGCAGGCGGTCGTGGCCCGGCAAGTGCCACTGCCGGCCGGCTATGCCGTCTCCTGGGCCGGCCAGTACGAGTACCTCGAGCGCGCGACCGAGCGATTGAAGGGGGTCGTTCCGGTCACGTTGGCGATCATCTTCGTGCTGCTGTATTTGCTGTTCGGCTCGTTCGGCGACGCCGTGCTCGTCATGGCCGCAGTGCCCTTTTCGCTGGTCGGTGGTTTCTGGCTCATCTGGGCACTGGGCCACTCCCTGTCCGTCGCCACGGCGGTGGGCTTCATTGCGCTGGCGGGCGTGGCTGCCGAATTCGGCGTCGTCATGCTGATCTACCTGAAGAACGCCCACGCCCGGCGACTGGCTGCGGGCGAACCCGACACCGAAGCGACCTTGCTCGCCGCCATCCGGGAAGGCGCCGTGCTGAGGTTGCGGCCCAAGGCCATGACCGTCGCGGTCGTGATGGCCGGTCTGCTGCCCATCCTGTTCGGAACCGGCACGGGCTCGGAAGTCATGACGCGCATCGCCGCGCCGATGGTGGGAGGCATGGTGACCGCCCCGCTGCTGTCGATGCTGGGGGTGCCGGCCGCTTATCTGCTGCTGCGTCGCGCCCGTCGCGATCGGCGGGCTCGTCGTTTCATGTCTTGATCACCATCTGTTAATTAGTCAACGGCTTTCGATAATCGACTGCCAATCCACATCGATCGGACGGTCGATATGTGACGATAATGGGTATAGCCGCAACCGACATAGCGCAGAGTCGTGGGGACTTTGTTCGGCACCGACGGTCCAGCATGCTGAAGTCGGGTTTCGCGGAAAGCATGAAGGCCGTCGAGGAATGCAAAGCCCACCAGATGTCGTACGGGGCGTCATATGAAAGTCACGTCGGAGCGTGTCGCACTCGGCGAGGTGAGAGACCTCATCAGCATCGGTAGCCCGCTTCCTTTTCGCGTGCTCGATTCGCAGGAGCGTTTGCTCCTCAACCAGGGCCAGGTCATCCATGACGAGGCCCAGTTCGAAGCCTTGTCCGATCGCGGCGCCTGGGCAGAACGGGACAATGTGGATGCGGAGCGCAAGGCGCGCGCCGCCGCGGCAGCTCCGGCCGTCGTGGTGCAGTTGTCGCTGTTCGATCGATGGGAACGGCTGCTCTGGCAGTTCGACAAGCTCACGCGCGGCCTGGTCCGCGGCGAACTCCCCGGGTCCGGCGTACCTGCCTTCTTCGACTCGCTTCGCGACCTGGTCGATCGCGACCCCGACATTGCCCTGTTCCTCAGCACCCGGCAAGAAGATCATCGTTTTGCCCTGTATCCATTGCGGCACGCGATCCACTGCAGCGTCCTGGCGATCCTTGCGGCGCGACAGCTCGGGTGGGAAGAAAGCCGCGCGGCGTCGGTCGGTTGTGCAGCGTTGACGATGAATCTTTCGATTCTCGAACTGCAGGCCACCATGGCCGAGCAGGACGATCCGCCGACTAAGAAACAGTTCGATCAGATCCGCGCCCATCCCGCGGCCGCCGTCGCGACCTTGCGGACCGCGGGCATCGTGGACGAGGAGTGGTTGACCACCATTGCCGAACATCACGAGCACGTTGGCGGGGGAGGCTATCCGACCGGGACTTCAGACATTGCCCCCGGCTCGCACCTGCTGCGCGGGATCGACGTCTACCTGGCAAAAATCAGCCCGCGCGCCAAGCGTCCTGGTCTCCTGCCGAACGTGGCGATTCGGCAGCTCTTTCAACAGAATCCGCGCGACCCCTTGTCGATGGCAGTCATCAAAACGCTGGGTGTGCATCCGCCCGGCAGCCTGGTCAAGCTCCAATCGGGTGAAATTGCAGTTTCCATTCGAAGGCCTGCCACGGGAACCCATCCGCTGGTGGCCACGTTGAGCGACAAAAACGGACGGCCCCACGGTGATACCCATCGCCGCAATACCGCCGAGCCAGGCTACGGAATCGAGGCGGCGATGCCGACTTCCAAGGAGTATTCACGCATCATGCCGGAAAGGGTCTACGGTCTCGTGAACGGATAAGTCCCCTCGCCCGGCGAATGCGCCCCGAACCAAACCGGGGGCGACCACCTCCCTGCGCCAAGGGTGCGCCCCCCTTCCTTGGCAAAAGAAGGTAGACCACACTGAAGGTGGCCGCATCGCGAACACGACCCCTGGCATCGACCGGGGGCATGTCGAGGGAACCCCATGTACGATCCGGAAGAGACCAAGCGTCGATGGATGTTGGCGTGCGCGAGACATTTGGCGGTGCGAGAGCCCCTGATGAAGCAGGAGGACCGCGAAACGCTCGCCGCGGCCTTGTGGGAGCGCCGTGGAGCCCGAGCGATGGGACCGATAACCGTATCGGGCTACTTGCGTTCGGAAGAACTCACTGCCTTGCGAATCGCGCTCGCAGCCGGTCACCCCGCCGCGTGACGCGCGCCGCGGCGCACGGATGTTCGTAGCGATCGCATCGTCGAGGTCAAACTATCGCGCGGACGAGTCGCCGAAACTTTTCGGCCGCTCAAAAAAAATCGACCACCGCCTCCCGGGAAAACGCGCATGATCGCCTGAAATTCAAAGGGAGGCAGCGCATCAAATGCTCTTACTCGCGGCCATCGCGTTCGTCGGAACGCACTTCCTGCTCTCCCATCCTCTGCGTGCCCCGATGGTGCGAGCCACCGGCGAAGGACCGTTCATCGGCATCTACTCGGCCGTCGCGTTCGGTACCCTGGCCTGGATGGTTCTTGCCTACATCGCCACCCCGGCGACGCCACCCTGGTGGACGGTGGGGGACGGGCTGTGGGCGGTCGCTACCGTCCTGATGCTCATCGCGTCGATCCTGCTCGCCGGGTCGCTCGTGGGCAACCCCGCCTTTCCGAAGCCGGGTGCCCCCAACCCGGCACCCGACGTGGCTCGCGGCGTGTACGCCGTGACCCGCCACCCGATGATGTGGTCGTTCACCGTGTGGGGCATGGCGCACATGCTGGTGTATCCGGTGGGCAAGACCTTCATCGTCACGCTCGCGGTCATCGTGTTGTCCCTGGTCGGCGCGGCGCTTCAGGACCGCAAGAAGGAAAGGTTGCAACCGCAGCTGTGGCCCGCTTGGGAACGCCAGACGAGCTATTTCCCATTCGCCGCCGTGGTCGCTGGGCGCGCGCACCTGGGCGGGTTCGGCCCTTACGCGTGGCTGGGCGGTCTGGCCTTCTGGTTGGCGGCGACCTGGGCGCATGGCCCGTTGAGCGGGTGGCCGGCAGGCATCTGGCGATGGATAGCGCGTTGATCCACGCGAGCGCATGAACCCCGCGGAGCCGACCCTTCGCACCGACAGAAAAAGCGCAGGGTCCTGATCGATTTGCGGTCTCTTCCTACAGGGCAGGCTGCCCCGGACCGCGACATTTCAGCAATGAAGATCAAAGATTCGACCGACGGTTCCGCCACGCACGCTGGCGGCTGGGGCTCGCTGAAGGCGGTGGCCACCTATTTGTTGCGGGAGGAGGTTCCGGCGTCCAAGGCCGCCGCCCTGCGCTTGCAAAACAAGCCGGGTGGATTCACGTGCGTCAGCTGCGCGTGGGCCAAGCCGGCCAAACCGCGGCTGGCCGAATTCTGCGAGAACGGCGCCAAGGCCACGGCCTGGGAGCTCACGGGCAAGCGCCGCACCCCCGAATTCTTTGGCGCGCATTCCCTGTCTGAGCTGGAATCCTGGTCCGACTTCGCGCTCGAGGAGGGAGGCCGTCTGACGGCGCCTTTGCGGTGGGACGCCACCACGGACAAGTACCTGGAAGTGTCCTGGGACGAGGCGCTGGGCGAAATTGGCCGGGAGCTGGCCGCGCTCCGCGGCGACCCTGATTCGGTCGTGTTCTATGCCTCGGGACGGGCCTCGCTCGAAGCCTCCTATCTCTACCAGTTGTTGGCACGCCTGTACGGCACGAACAACTTGCCGGACAGCTCCAACATGTGCCACGAGAGCACGTCGGTGGCGTTGCCGAAGACGATCGGCTCGGCGGTCGGCACGGTCTGGCTGGACGACTTCGCCCAGTGCGAGTGCATTTTCTTCTTCGGCCAGAACGTGGGCGTCAACAGCCCCCGCATGCTCCACGAACTGCAGGAAGCACGGCGCCGCGACGTTCCCATCGTCACGTTCAACCCCTTGCGTGAAGCCGGCCTCGTCAGCTTCGACAACCCGCAGTCCCCACGCGAGATGCTGCTCCCGGGCCATACCCCCATCTCGACCCAATACCTGCAGGTACTTCCGGGCGGCGACCTGGCGGCCATCGCGGGGATGTGCAAGTGGCTGATCGAGGCCGACGACGCGGCCCAGCGCGACGGCCTCCCGCGCGTCCTGGACGCGCCATTCCTCAGCGAGCACACCAGCGGCTTCGAGAGCTTCGCGCAGGCGATGCGCGGCCTGGACTGGTCCGTCGTCGAACGTGAATCGGGCCTGCCGCGGGCCGACCTGGAGCGCGCGGCCGCCACCTACGCGGGCGCCAAGAGCGTCATCGGCGTCTACGGCATGGGGTTGACCCAGCACCGGGAGGGCGTCCTCAACGTGCAAATGCTTTCGAACCTGCTGCTCCTGCGGGGCAACATAGGCAAGCCGGGCGCCGGAATCTGCCCGGTTCGAGGCCATTCCAACGTTCAGGGACAGCGCACGGTCGGCATCACCGAGAAGCCCGAACTCGCGCCCCTGGCCAAGCTCAAAGAGCTGTACGCGTTCGAGCCGCCGACGAAGAAGGGGCTGACCACGGTCGAGGCATGCCAAGGCATCATCGACGGGACGGTCAAGGCGTTCATCGGCCTGGGCGGCAATTTCCTGCGCGCGGTTCCCGAGACCGAGCAGGTCGAGGCGGGGTGGCGCCAGCTGCGCCTTTCCGTACAGGTCGCCACCAAGCTCAATCGCAGCCACGTCGTGCATGGCGAAATCGCGTATTTGCTGCCGTGTCTCGGCCGGATCGAGATCGATCGGCAATCGAGCGGACCTCAGCTGGTCTCGACCGAGGATTCGACCGGCCACATGCACACCTCGCATGCCGTCGCCGAGCCGGCGGCTGCCTCGCTGCGGTCGGAAGTGGCGATCGTCGCCGGCATCGCCAAGGCGACTCTGGAGGCCAACGCCCGGGTTCCGTGGGACGATTGGGTGTCGGACTACGCACGAATACGCGAGCAGATCGCCCGCACGTTTCCTGAAATTTTCCACGACTTCAATGCCAGGATGGACGTGCCCGGGGGCTTTCCGAGGCCAGTGCCTGCACGGCAGCGGATCTGGAACACAGCGAGCAAGAAGGCGACCTTCATCGTTCCGGACGTCCTGTGCTCCGATCTCGACGCGCCCGACGACGCCACCCTCGCCGAGCCTGCGGTCCTGCGCCTGATGACCCTGCGCAGCGACGATCAATTCAACACCACGATCTACAGCCTGGACGACCGGTTCCGAGGGGTCAAGGGGACCCGCAAGGTCTTGTTCATGAATTCGCTCGACATCGCCCACCTGGGGCTGCACGACGGGGCGCGGGTCCGGGCCGTCACCGCCGCGGGAGATCAGCACGCCCGAGTCGTCTGCGGTCTCACCGTCAAGACCTACGACCTCCCGCGCGGGGCGGTCGGCGGCTACTACCCGGAACTCAACCCGCTGATTCCACTTTGGCACCACGCCAAGGGGAGTCAGGTTCCAGCGGCCAAGTCCGTCCCCATTCGTGTGGTCCTGGAGTCCACCCCATGAGCACGGTCATGGCGTGCGATCCGACCGCCGAGTGGCTGTCCGCCGCTCGGCAAGGCGTGGCGCGATCGTCCGTCTGCGCTTGGCGCGGCGGCGAGTTCCACGAGGCGGACGACTCACTCGCCGAGGAAACGCCGGTCGCGCTCGTCTTCAACGGCATTTCACACGCGGTGATGTTGGCGACGCCGCTCGATCTGGAAGACTTCGCCCTGGGCTTCGCCTTGTCCGACGGCATCCTCGAAAGCGTCAACGAGCTGTACGGTGTCGACACGGTCGTCACCGATCTGGGGATCGAATTGCAACTCGAGGTCGCCAGCGCCTGCCTGCAGCGCTTGAAAGCGCGTCGCCGAACCCTGGCGGGACGCACGGGCTGCGGGCTTTGCGGCACCGAGAGCCTGGCGCAATTGACGCGCGCGTGGCCGACGCCGGCAGGAAAACTGCGGATCACCCCCGCCGCCGTCGCCTCGGCATTGAGCGCCCTGCATGCGGGCCAGACGTTGCAACATCTGACCGGTTCCCTGCACGCCGCCGCCTGGTGCGACGCCGACGGGCGGGGACTGCTGGTGCGAGAGGACGTGGGTCGCCACAACGCGCTCGACAAGCTCGTCGGCGCGCTGGCCGCACAGCAGGTGGATCCGGGCTCGGGCTTCATCGCGGTGACCAGCCGCGCCAGTGTCGAGATGGTTCAGAAGGCGCTCACTGCCGGCGTCGACATCCTGGTGGCGGTATCGGCGCCTACCGCCCTCGCGGTCGAGCAGGCTCGCCGCGGCGGCCTCGGACTGGCTGGATTCGCGCGTGGCGAACGCTTCGTGTGTTACGCATACGCCGAACGGTTCGGGAGATCCGTGCCCCAGCAGGAGAAGGAGCGGGCCACTCCCGCCGCGCGGTGAGCCGCCACCGTTGGCGCTGCCCTTGAAGGGGTGTGGGCGCGCCGCTTGCCGTGTCGGGGGATGGACCGAAAAAATCTTCCCCCACCTCCCCTCTTTGGGGCCACCCCGATCGACGATCGAACGACCCGGTTTCGCCTTTGGGCGCCCTCCCACGAACGTGTCGACCTCGAGTTGGCCGACGGCACCAGCCGGACTCTCGAACCGTCCCAAGACGGCACGGGTTGGCACGAGGCGACGCTCTTGGCACCCGCTGGCACGCGGTACCGATACCGGCTGGCCGGGCAATCCGGCGCGATTCACGTGCCGGACCCGGCCTCGCGCGCGCAGGACGGCGACGTGCACGACTACTCGATCGTCATCGACCATGCGCGCTATCGCTGGAAGAATGACAGCTGGCGCGGTCGGCCTTGGCACGAAGCAGTGATCTATGAACTCCACCCCGGTCTGCTCGGGGGATTTCGCGGCGTCGAGCAAAAGCTCGAGGAGCTGGCGGCGATCGGCTTCACGGCGATCGAACTGATGCCGGTGTCGGACTTCCCCGGGCCGCGAAATTGGGGCTACGACGGCGTGCTGCCATTCGCGCCCGACGCTGCCTATGGGTCTCCCGACGACCTGAAGCACCTGATCGACGCCGCCCATGGGTGGGGGCTCATGGTCTTCCTGGACGTGGTCTACAACCACTTCGGCCCGGACGGGAACTATCTGTCGCTCGTCGCCCCGGAGTTCTTCAGGGAAGACGTGCATACGCTATGGGGACCGGCGATCGACTTTCGCCATCCCGACGTGCTGGCCTTCTTCACCCAGAACGCGGTCCAATGGGTGGTCGACTACCGCTTCGACGGGCTGCGCTTCGACGCGGTCCATGCGATCACCGAATCGGAGCGCCTGGACGACCTGGCGAGCGCTGTTCGCGCGGCTGCGGGCCCGGACCGTTTCGTGCACCTGGTGCTGGAGAACGACGACAACGATGCCGCGCGGCTGGAGCCCGCTCGCCGAGGCTTCGACGCGCAGTGGAACGACGACGCCCATCACGTCCTGCACGTGCTCCTCACGGGCGAGACCGGCGGGTACTACGTCGATTACGCGGACGATCCCGCCGTCCGCCTGGCCCGCGTCCTGTCCGCTGGATTCGACTACCAGGGCCAGCCATCGGCGCACCGCGAGGGCGAGAGGCGCGGATCGCCGAGCGGCCACCTCCCCCCCACCGCATTCGTCGATTGCCTGCAAAACCATGATCAGATCGGCAACCGGCCCCTGGGCGAACGCTTGACGTCGCTGGCGGACAAGGACGCGCTGCGTGCCGCCACCGCCCTGCTGCTCTTGTCGCCTCATATTCCCATGGTCTTCATGGGCGAGGAGGGTGGCAGCTGCGACCCGTTCCTCTACTTCACGAGCCATGGCGCGGAACTCGCCGAACTGGTGAAAGAAGGCCGCCGCAAGGAGTTTGCGGGGTTTGCGCAGTTCGCCGACGCCGCCGCTCGGGACCGCATCCCCGACCCCAACGCCCCCGCCAGTTTCGACCGCTCGCAGCTGCGAAATTTCGCGGACCCGTCGGCGACCCGCGCCTTCTACCAGGAGCTGATCAGCCTGCGCATGCGCGAGATCGTCCCGCAGCTGCCGGGGGCCCGCAGCGTGGGGGCGCGGCCGCTCGGGGAGAAGGCGGTCGAAGCGGCATGGCGCCTCGGCGACGACTCGTTGCTCGTCATCGCGACCAATTTGGGGAGTGCGCCAGTCAGTTGGCCTCACCACTTCGCGCCCGCCAACCTTTTGTTTTCGTCCCGCGCGAGTTCGATCCCGCGACAACTCGACGGCTATTGCACGGTCGCCTACCGTCAGGCCGAGCCCCAAGGCCTGCGTGACCTGGCCGCCGCGGCGGGGGTGCAGACCGAGTGGACCGACCACCTCGGACACACCCGTCACGTCAGCGAAACGTCGGTCCGTGCAATCCTGCAGGCGCTGCGTCTCCCCCACGATGGCGAGGACGAAATCGCAGCCAGCCTGCGGCGGCTTCGGTCCGCCTCGAATCGACCCGGCCTCGTCACGGGCCGCCTGCCCGAGCCGCTTCGGATTCGACTCCCGGCGCACGTCGAAACGTCCCTTTCGGCGACCCTCTGTCTCGAGTCAGGTGCCCTGCAACAGGTCGAACTGCAGCCGGAGCGCACGGGCGAGGACGAGGTCTGGGTGTCGCTGCGGGTGCAAGAAACCGGCTATCACCGGCTCTGCCTTGCCGGCGCGGACGGGCCGCTCGAGATCCACCTCGCGATGGCGCCGCAGCACGCTCAGCGGGCGGATCCGGTCCCCGCGTGGGCAACCGCGGTCCAGTTGTATTCCCTGCGGGCCGAACATGCGCGTGCCGGACTCGACGCCGGCGTCGGCGACTACTCGGCGCTGTGCGCATTTGCGGAGGCGGCGGGCCGAGCCGGTGCCCAGGCGGTGGCGGTGAGCCCGACGCACGCCGGCTTTTCCGCCAACCCTTCGGACTTCAGTCCCTATTCGCCCTCCAGTCGCCTCTTCTACAACGCCCTGTTCATCGACCCGGTGGCCGAATTCGGGCGGGAGCTGGCCAGTCGCGTGGCCGAAGCTGCCGGCCTGGCAGAAGAGCTGCGGGCCCTGGCCGACGCAGACCCGATCGACTGGGCCCGCACCGGCCGGGCCAAACTCACCTGGCTGCGGGCGCTCTACGACCGCTCGGCGGATCGAGGGCGGCCGGCTTCCGATGCGCTGCGCAAGCACGCGGTCTTCGAGACCTTGCACGCCCACTTCATGGCGCAAGGATTGCCCGACTGGCATGGCTGGCCCGCCGCTTACCAGCATCCCGACTCGCCGGCCGTCGAACGATTTGCCGACGCGCACCGGTCGGACGTCGAATTCCACGCATGGCTGCAGGACCTTGCGGGCGCGGGTTTGCAGCGTGCTCAGCGCGCCGCGAAGCGGTCGGGCATGCGCATCGGGATCGTCGCGGACATGGCGGTCGGCATGTCACCCGCCGGCAGTCACGCATGGGCCGACCAGGAGCAGGTCGTGGGCGGACTGGAAATCGGCGCCCCCCCGGACCTCCTCAACCCGGACGGGCAGAAGTGGGGCCTGGCGACATTTGCGCCCGCTTCGCTCGTCGAGCACGCCTTCGAGCCCTTCATTTCGACCCTGCGCGCAGTTCTGGCCCACGCGGGCGGTGTGCGGGTCGACCACATCCTCGGGCTTCGCCGGCTCTGGCTCGTCCCCACGGGGTGTCCCGCCAGCGCAGGCGCGTACGTCGAGTATCCGTTTGACGATTTGCTCAATTTGTTGGTTCTTGAATCGCACCGACACGGCGCCCTCGTGATCGGTGAGGATCTGGGGACGGTCCCGGCGGGGATGCGAGAAACCCTCGCGTCCCGCGGTGTGCTGGGGATGAGCGTTCTCTGGTTCGAACGCGCGGCGGACGGCGCCTTCAAACCGCCGGGGACGTGGCGGGAATCATCCGTCGCGATGACGACGACCCACGACCTGCCGACCGCGGCCGGCTGGTGGCAGGCGCAGGACGTCGCCTGGCGCGGGAAGCTTTTTTCCACGTTCGATACGCACGCCGCCCGGGCGGTCAGGGCGCGCGAACGCGTCGCCCTCGCGGCGTTGGCGCCGGCGGTCGAACCGGGCGACGATGGCGTGGACTTGGCGATCGACGTGGTGGCCAGCGCCGCGGCACCGCTTGCGATCGTCCCCGTGGAAGACCTGTTGGGCGTCCTCGAACAACCGAATTTCCCGGGGACGATACACGAGCATCCGAACTGGCGCCAACGTTTGCCACGCCCGGCGGACCTTCTGTTCGACGACGCTCGGGTGCGGCGGCGAACTCGGCGCCTGAACCAGTCCCGACATGGAATGCCTCGACCGCAACCACCGCAATAGGCGCGCCTTACCGAGGGGTCGGAGCGGCGCTGTCACGACCCAATTGCCGCAGCGCTCGGGGCACGACCCGGGCCATGTCCCGGGCGAGGTAGCCGACGTCGGCGAATTCGGCCGCCAACATCGCGCCGCACCTGGCATGGACCGAAACGCCCCACCCCGCGGCGGTCGACAATTCCGTGCCTTGCGCCAGGAGCCCGGCGATGACGCCGGACAACACATCGCCGGACCCCGACGTCGCCAGGCCGGGAAGCGATTCCCGATGTTCCCAGAGCACGGCCTCGGGACTCGCCAGGACGGTGCGCGAACCTTTGAGCAGAACGGCACCCCGGGTCATCCGAGCCAGTTGCATGGCCGCGGCGCAAGGATCGGCCGTCACCTCTTCCTTGCTGCAGTCGCAAAGTCCGGCCAGCTCACCGGCGTGCGGCGTGAGCAGCACGGGTGCCGGCCGGCCCCCACCCCGACCGACGCCATCGATTGCCGCCCGCATGGCCGCAGCGTCCAGGACCAGCGGCAGTTCGGGGAACCTTTGCAAGAACCTGGTGGCCGTGGCGCCCCCGTCGTCCTCGGACATGCCCGGTCCGATCAAGACGACGGAGGGGCAAGAAAGCCCTTGGCATAAACGCTCGAGCGCTTTCTCGAATGCCGCCGCATCGCCACTGCGGGCCCCGATGACTTTCGCCTCCGGCATGGCGACGCCGACGGCGACCGCGACCTGGGTCGTGGTGAGTATCGTGAGCTTGCCCGCGCCGGCCCCGAGCGCCGCCATCGCGGAAAGAAGCGCCGCCCCCGGCGTATCGTCACTGCCCCCGACGACGAGCACGTGGCCGCGGCTCTCCTTGTCGCCCGTCGCGTTCACCGGCGGCAGCGCGTGGTCTCTCAACCAGGCTGCATCGAGCCCCGCCGGCGGGTCGCGCTGGCTCATGCCTTGGGCGCCACCGGGGCGTCCGGTTCGCGCGTGACCTGCGTCCCGCTGTCCTCGAGCGGGGCGACGAAACTTGCCAGCCGCAGCACCATGCCGCCGACGTCCGGGGAAGCGGTTTCATAGCGAGTGACCGAGCAGTTCGGCACATCGCCCTGGCGATCGATCGCCAAAATCTGCGCTTCATCGAGCCGTTCGATGAGGTAGCGCATGCACAGCACGGTCACCTGATGGGCCACGATCAGGACCCGTTCGCCGGCATGGTCGAGAAGGGCTGTGTCCCAGAGGCTGCGTAGCCGGAGGATGACGTCGCACCAACTTTCACCGCCGGGGGGCCGGAAGTAAAACTTTCCGACATGCGCACGCTGCGCGCTGAGCGCGGGGTGCAGCTGCGCGATTCCCTGGATGGTCAGCCGGTCAAGAATGCCGAATTCCTTTTCCCTGAGTCGCTCGTCGCAGCGCTGAAGCACGGATCCGCCTCGGTTGCAGCCGTCGACGATGAACTGCGCCGTCTGTCGGGCACGTTCGTAGGGCGAGTGCAGGACCACCGTGGGGCGTTCGGAGGCCGGCAGATCGCCGATCCATCGCGCGAGCGACCGCGATTGACGGACGCCCAGGTCCGACAAGGGTACGTCCATGTCCCGACCCGCGATATCGATCATGGTTCGCCCGGTGGCTTCGGCCTCGTCGCGTGCCACGTTTCCGGCGCTTTGCCCATGCCTCACGATCCAAAGCACAGGAATGTCGAGCCGCGAACCCATCACGTCGAACCGCTGCCGTGATCAGTCATAGCCTTCCGAGACATTCTTCAAGGCCGCGTCGGCCTGTTTCTTGGCGTCGGCCGCTGCTCGCTGTTCTGCGCCCCCGGACGGCTCATCCGGGGTTGCCGTCTCGCTGTCGTCCCCACTGCCTGGTCGATCGGGCTGCAAGGGTTCCGCGCGCGCGGGACGTTTGCGCAGCTTGGTGGGTTGGGGGTCGCTCATACGGGCTTCCTTTCGTTCCGGTGCGTACAGGCATCCGGGGCAAAAGATGTGCCCAGCGGGTCTCTATGAAGAGCCGCGACAGCGGGCCTGCCCGGTGACGGTCACGCTTTGGCCAGGGACAACTGATGCGCCGCCGCCTGCAGCGCCTGCCGCGCCTCGTCCACGCTGGCGCCGACATGGCGGTCGATGCGACGTATGAAGGGGCAAGTCAGCACGGCCATCGCGTCGCCCTGCGGGCCGAGTATGGGCAGGGAAATGTCCGTGACGCCGAACGCTTGCTGACTCTCTCCCTGCCAATAGCCCTGGGCGCGCACGATCGCGAGCAGGCGCTCGAGTTCGGGCTCGGCAACGCCGACCTCGCCCTCGAGCACTTCGTGCTCGCCCAGCATCTCGGCCCGACGGGCCTCGGACTGGAACGCCAGCAGCGCATGGCCCGAGCCCGTGTCGACCAGGTTGACCTTGACGCCCAGTCGCAGCGACATGCCCCAGTTGTTCGGCCCGTGCACTTGCGCGACGACGACGATGTTGCCCCGGTCGTAGACGCCGAGGTGGCACGACTGTTCGGCCGCTTTGGCATAACGGTCCATCGCGGGCAGCGCGTGCGCGACCAGGCGCTGCATCGGCGGATGGCGGTGGCTCAGGACGAAGAGCTTCAGGCTGAGCGCGTAACGGTCGCCCTCGAGCGAGCGGGTGACGAACTGGCGCGCCACCAGGCGTTCGAGCATGCGGTAGATCTCGCTGGGCCCGCGTCCCATGGCCTTGACGATTTCGCCGCGCGTCAGACCCTGCGGCTGCTCGGCGAGCAGTTCGAGGATGTCCAGCCCCTTGTCCAGGGCGGGCGCGCGGTATCGATCGCTCGGTTCGGGCAATGGGCTCAAGGTCGTGGGCTCGAGATCGGGACAGGCGCTCGAAGGGGCTCGCCTAGGGCATTCCCCAAGGGTCAAGCGGCGGGCGCTCGCTAGACTCCGAGTCTATCAGTAAACACATCGTTCATCCATGAATCCGAAGCCGCCATGCGCCTGAAGGGCAAAACCATACTCATCACCGCCGCGGGCCAGGGAATCGGCCGTGCCAGCGCGCTGGCCTGCGTTCGGGAGGGGGCGGAGGTCTATGCCACCGACCTGAGCGCCGACCTGCTCGACTCCCTGGCACGGGAAGCACCCTCCCTGCACACCCACCTGCTGAACGTCCGCGACGACGCCGCCGTGCAGGCCTTGGCTGGACAGCTCGCGCCGCTCGACGGTCTCTTCAACTGCGCCGGCTACGTCCACGAGGGGACCATCCTGGACTGCGACGACGCGGCGTGGGATTTCAGCTTCGACCTCAACGTCAAGGGCGCGCACCGGGTCACGCGCGCCCTGCTGCCGGCCATGCTGGAGAAGGCGGCGCGCAGCGGCGGCACCGCGACCATCGTCAACATGGCGTCGATGGCGTCCTCGGTCAAGGGCTTTCCGAATCGCTACGCCTATGGGGCCTCCAAGGCGGCGGTCATCGGGATGACCAAGGCCTTGGCGGCCGACTACGTCAAGCGGGGTCTGCGCTGCAACGCACTGTGTCCGGGCACCGTCGACACCCCGTCGCTGCGCGGCCGCATAGCGGCCGCGGCCGACCCGGTGGCCGCCGAGAAGGATTTCATCGCCCGCCAGCCCATGGGTCGACTGGCCACCGTGGACGACATCACGCCGCAAGTCATCTATCTCTTGAGCGACGAGTCGCGCTTCGTCACCGGCCAGGTGGTCCTCGTCGACGGCGGCGTGACGATCTGAGCCCTCCGGACCCGCCCGCACGAGCCCCCTGCCCCATGCAACGAACCGACGCCCACCAGCACTTCTGGCAGATCGCGCGCGGCGACTACGCCTGGCTGAACGGCGGGAACCCCGGCGTCGCCGCGCTGGCGCGCGATTTCATGCCGGACGCGCTCGCCCCGGCGCTGCGCAAGCACGGCGTGTCCCGCACCGTGCTCGTGCAGGCGACCGACAGCGTGGCCGAGACCGACTTCATGCTGACGCTGGCCGACGCGCACGACTTCGTCGCCGGCGTCGTCGGCTGGGTCGACCTCACGAGCGAGGACGCGGTGCCGACGCTGGAACGCCTCGCTGCGAACGACCGGCTCAAGGGCGTGCGGCCGATGCTCCAGGACATTCCCGCGCCCGACTGGATCGTCACCGCGCCGCGAGCCGACGCCGTGCGCACCTTGCAGCGCCTGGGCCTGCGCTTCGATGCGCTGGTTCGGCCGCGCCAGCTCGAGCCGCTGGCTCGATTCGCGCGCGCCTGGCCCGAGCTGGCAGTCGT
>JALYHO010000078.1 GCA_030776545.1 Pseudomonadota bacterium
CCACGGCACGCCCGTCAATCCAGTCACCGCGGCGCTCGACCCGACGCCGCGGATTCCGGGCGGGTCCACCTCGGGCGGTGCCGTTTCGGTCGCGGCCGGCGCCGCGTGGGCCGCCCTGGGCTCGGACACCGGGGGGTCGATTCGCATTCCGGCCGCGTTGCAAGGCCTGGTGGGCTTCAAGAACACCGCCCGCTTGACCCCGACCGAGGGGGCCATCCCGCTGTCGACGACCCTGGACACCACCTGCGCGATCACCCGCTCGGTCCGTGCCGCGGTATTGATGCATGAAGTACTGGCCGACCGCCAGGTGAGATTGGCGGGCAAGCCCGCGCGGGCGTTGTGCCTGGGTGTCCCCACACGGGTGGTCCTCGACGACCTCGAACCGGCCGTGGCGACTGCCTTCGAAGGCGCGTTGCGCACCCTGCGCGAGGCCGGCGCCGAGGTCAGGGAATTCGACCTTCCCTTGCTGGCCGACGTGCCGGCGAGTTTCGCGCCGCCCGAGGCGTGGGCCTGGCACCGAAAGCTCCTGGCCGGGCACGAGGCCGAATACGACCCGCGGGTGGCGCAACGAATCCGTGGCGGGCGAGGTCTCAGCGCGGCCGACTACATCGATCTCCTGCACGCCCGCCGGGCCTGGATCGCAGGCATGGCCGAGGCCATGGCGGGGTTCGACGCGCTGGTGTCGCCGACCGTGCCGATGGTGGCTCCGCCGTTGGCTCCACTGATATCCGACGACGCGGCGTTCTTCGCCGCCAACGGGCGGTTGCTGCGCAATCCGTCGCTGGTCAACATGCTCGACGGTTGCGCGATCTCGCTGCCCTGCCAGGCAACCGGGACGCTGCCGGTCGGACTCATGCTCTGGCAGGGGGCGCTGCACGACGATGCGCTGCTGGACGCGGCGCTGGCCGTCGAAGCGGCCCTGCGGACGGCATCGGCTGCATGAAGGTCGCCGTGATCGGAGCCGGCATCATCGGCGTGACGAGCGCGTGGGAGTTGGCCGCGGACGGCCACGAGGTGACGGTCTTCGAGCGCCGCGGCAGTGTCGCGGCCGAAGCCAGTTTCGCCAACGCCGGCCTGGTCGCGCCGGGCTATGTCGCGCCGTGGGCCGCCCCCGGCATGCCGGGCAAGGTGCTCGGCCAAATGTTCAGCAAGCACGCGGCGGTCCGGGTGCACGCCACCCTGCGCGCGGGAGAGGCGGCCTGGCTGTGGCGTTGGTGGCGCGCCTGCCGGCTGCGCACCTACCAGACCAACCGGCGGCGGATGCAGCGCCTCGCGGAGTACAGCCGCAAACGCCTTCAAACCCTCACGAGCACGTTGAGGCTCGATTACGAGCGCGCCGACGGGTGCCTGGTGCTGCTTCGCAGCCCCAGGGACGAGGCCCTGGCGCAGGCCGGGCTGGCCATGCTGGCGGCGAACGGCCAGCGCTTCGAAGTGATCGATGCAGCGCAGTGCCGCGCCATCGAGCCGGGCCTGGGCGACGAGACGCCGCTGCACCGAGGCATCTATCTCCCCGACGATGAAGTCGGCAATTGCCGCCAGTTCGCGACCTTGCTGCGGACCGAAGCACAGCGCGCGGGCGTGCGGTTCCGCTTCCATACCGAAGTCCAGCAGATCGGCGCCGGGCCGGCACCGCGACTGGTGCACCTGCACGTGCCGCCGGCCGAAGCCAGCGTGCTGCTCAACATCGTGGCGGACACGGCGGCGGCGCACGACACCGTGCCGATGCCGCTGCAACCGATCACCGAAGGCTTCGACGCCATCGTGGTGTGCGCCGCGATGGCCTCGCGCGAGTTGCTCCGGCCGCATGGCCTGAAGCTGCCTCTGCACCCCGTCTACGGCTATTCCATCACCGCCCCGCTGCGACGCGTCGACCCGCACGGTGAGATCGGCCCGCGCGCTGCACTCATGGACGAACGCTACAAGGTCGCGATCAGCCGGCTCGGCGCGCGGGTGCGGGTGGCCGGCACCGCCGAGATCGGCGGGACGCCGAGCCGACACGATCCGCGGGCCATCCAGACCCTCTACAAAGTGCTGCACGATTGGTTCCCCGGTTGCGCCCGTCTGAGCCAGGCGCAGGTGTGGAAAGGCGCCCGGCCGATGTTGCCCGATGGTCCGCCCGTCCTGGGCGCCAGCGGCGTCGCCGGTGTCTGGCTCAACCTCGGCCACGGCGCGAACGGTTGGGCGCTCGCCTGTGGATCGGCCCGGCTCCTGGCCGACTCGATCGCCGGCCGCCCCGCGGCCATCGACATCGACGGTCTTGGCCTGGCCCGACTCCTCGACTGAACGAGATGCGTCCGGTCTTGCCTGTCACCCGCCCCTTCGCGTTGCTCGACGCCACGCAGACTCGGGCGCTCGAACAGCGCGTCGCCGCGACGCTCGAGGCGCATGTCCTGATGCGCCGCGCCGGGCACGCGGTGGCCCGGTTGGCGATGGCGCTGGCGCCGCATTCGCAGTCCTTCTGGGTCGCTGCCGGTCCGGGCAACAACGGCGGCGACGGGCTGGAAGCGGCCATCGTTCTCCAGGCCGCGGGCAAGGAGGTGACAGTGTCGCTGCTGGGCGAGCCGGAGCGGCTGCCGGCAGATGCCGCCGACGCACTCGCACGTGCACGAGCGGCCGGCGTTTCGATCGACGCGGCGCCCGCGCCGGTTCGAGCGCCTCAATTCGCCATCGACGCCCTCCTCGGAGTCGGTGCCGATCGGGCGCCCGGCGGCCGTTTGGCCGAGGCCATCCGTGCCTTGGCCGGCGTCGCCGGACCAGTCCTCGCGGTCGATCTGCCTTCGGGACTCGACGCGCGAACCGGCCAGCCGCTCGGACCTGATTGCGTCGTCGCCAGCCACACGCTGGCCATGCTCACGCTCAAGCCCGGACTCTTCACCGGTGCGGGCCGGGACCACGCCGGGGAGGTCTGGCTGGATTGCCTGGGTGTCGATGCAGGAACGGACCCCGCAGCGGCGTGGCTGACCGGGCTCGAGGCCGCGCCGGCCCGACGCCACGACAGCAACAAGGGCAGCTACGGCGATGTGGCGGTCGTCGGCGGCGCACCCGGCATGACCGGCGCGGGGCTGCTTGCCGGGCGAGCGGCGCTCGCTGCAGGCGCCGGGCGGGTCTATTTGGCGCTGCTCGACCGCGGCACAGGCGCGCCGCGCATCGACGTCTGGCATCCCGAGCTGATGTTTCGCGACGACTGGGGCCAGGCGTCGCCCGCGGTGATGAATCGCACGACCGTGGTGTGCGGTTGCGGCGGGGGCGACGCCGTCCGGGGGCTGCTGCCGCGCCTGCTGACCCACGCCGGGCGCCTCGTGCTGGACGCCGACGCGCTGAACGCATTGGCCACCGACACGTCACTGGTGGCCTTGGTGCGCGCTCGGCGAGGGCGTGGCCGGGGCACGGTTTTGACTCCGCACCCGCTCGAGGCGGCACGCCTGCTGGGGACCGGGACCGCCGAGGTCCAGGCCGATCGGCTCGGTGCCGGGCACGCGCTGGCGCAGAGGTTCGGATGCACGGTCGTGCTGAAGGGGTCGGGGTCGGTGATCGCAGCGCCGGACCACGTCCCGCGGATCAACAGCACCGGCAACGCTGCCCTCGCGACTGCCGGAACGGGCGATGTGCTGGCGGGCTGGCTGGGGGGCCAATGGGCCCAACGCCATGGACCGGACGAGGCCGCGCTCGCGTTCGACATCGCTGCGCTGGCAGTCGCGCAGCACGGCGCGGGCGCGGAGCCGATGCCGAGCGGGTCCTTGCGGGCGAGCGACTTGATTGGGCGATTGCGAGGCTGAAACCGTTCGGGGTGGGCATGTCGACGCCTCGCGTGCCCGGTCACCGGCCATTCCGCAAGCCCAGGGCGAACGGGATGGAGGTGAAGGTCCTGCCAGCGCTGAGCCACTAACCGCGCCGCGTCGTCTTGGCGCCTGTGCCGCGAGCGTCGGACTTGCGTGCAGCGGCCTTGGCCGCCCGCACCGGGTGGGACGGACCCGACCCGCTGCGGGCCTTTTGCGCTTTTTTCTTCGTGGCGGCCTTGACTGCGCGATCGGCCTCCTGCACCTGGGCCAACTCACCCGCCGCGGCGACGTGGGGCTTGTCGCGACGCCCGCGCAGCGGGAGTGCTTGGTCATCGCCTTCCCGGACCATCCGGAAATCGATTTTCCGCCCGTCCAGGTCGACCCGGCTGACCTGCACCCGGACCCGTGCCCCGACCACGTAGCGCACCCCGCTGCGCTCGCCGCGCAGTTCCTGACGGATTTCGTCGAAGCGGAAGTACTCGCCGCCGAGTTCGGTGATGTGGACGAGGCCTTCCACGTAGAGGCCGTCGAGCTGCACGAACAAGCCGAAGCCCGCCACCGCACTCACGGTGCCGCCGTATTCTTCCCCCAGGTGCTCGCGCATGTAGCGGCACTTGAGCCAGGCTTCGACGTCGCGGGAGGCTTCGTCGGCCCGACGCTCGTTGACACTGCAATGGATGCCGGCGGTCTCCCATTTTTGTTCTTCGGCGGTCGCTGGCTTGACCGCCTTGGGCGCCGGCGACCCGCGCCGGCCTGCGGGCTGCGGGTTGCTCGCACCGGTGACGAGCTGGTAGCGTTTGCCGGCCAACAAGGCCTTGATGACCCGGTGAACGAGCAAGTCCGGGTAGCGGCGTATCGGGCTCGTGAAGTGGGTGTAGGCCTCGTAGGCGAGGCCGAAATGGCCGCTGTTGGTGCCGGTATAAATGGCTTGTTGCATCGACCGCAGCAACATGCTGTGGATCTGCATCGCGTCGGGCCGGTCTTTGGTGGCCGCGGCGATCGCCTGGTACTCGCTCGGCTTCGGGTCATCGCTGATCGACAGGCCCAGGCCGAGCGCGCGCAGGTAGTTTTGCAGCAGCGTTTTTTTCTCGGGCGTCGGCCCTTCGTGTACCCGGTAGAGCGCCGGATGCTTGGAGCGGGCGATGAAATCGGCCGAGCACACGTTCGCTGCAAGCATCGCTTCTTCGATGAGGCGGTGGGCCTCGGTGCGGGTGCGCGGCACGATCTTCTCGATCCGGCCGTTCTCGTCGCAAACGATCTGCGTTTCCGTGGTCTCGAAATCGACTGCACCGCGGACCTGGCGCTCCTTCAGCAGGGCCCGATAGACCTCGTGCAGATTCAACAGGTGCGGCACGAGGTCGTGGCGTTTGGCCGCTTCGGGACCGCGGGTGTTGGCGAGAATGGCCGCGACCTCGTTGTAGGTGAAACGCGCCTGCGAGCAGATCACCGCCGGAAAGAACTGGTAGGCGTGGATCTCGCCTTTGGCGGTGATCAGCATGTCGCAGACCATCGCCAGGCGGTCTTCGTAGGGGTTGAGCGAGCACAGGCCGTTGCTGAGCTTTTCCGGGAGCATCGGAATGACCCGACGGGGAAAGTAGACCGAGGTCGCGCGCTCGTAGGCGTCCATGTCGATCGGCTCGCCCGGCTTGACGTAGTGGCTCACGTCGGCGATGGCGACGATCAGCCGCCAGCCGTTGTTGCCTTTGCCGCGCCCGATGCGGGCGGGTTCGCAATAGACGGCATCGTCGAAGTCGCGGGCGTCTTCGCCGTCGATCGTCACGAGTGCGACGTCGGTCAGGTCGATGCGGCCCTTGCGGTCGAGCGGACGGATCTTGTCCGGCAGCCCCGCCGACTGCGCGAGGGTCTCGGGCGAGAACTGATGCGGCACCTCGTACTTGCGCACGGCGATTTCGATTTCCATGCCCGGGTCGTCGATCTCGCCGAGCACCTCCGTGACCCTGCCGACCGGCTGGGAGTACATGGAGGGCGACTCGGTCAGTTCGATCGCGACCACCTGCCCCGCGGTCGCGTTGGCAATGGCATTCTTGGGGATCAGGATGTCCTGTCCGTAGCGTTTGTCTTCGGGCGCCACCAGCCAGACGCCGCTTTCGTGGAGGAGCCGACCGATGATGGGGGCTTTCTTGCGCTCGAGGATTTCCAGCACGCGGCCTTCGGGGCGACCCTTGCGGTCGTAGCGCACGATGCGTGCCTTGACCCGATCGCGGTGCAGGACCGCGCGCATTTCCTGGGGTGACAGGTAGAGATCGGCGAGCCTGTCGTCGCGTACGACGAAACCGTGGCCGTCGCGGTGACCTTGCACCGTGCCTTCGACCTCGGCCATCAATTCAGTGCCGATGTGGGGAGTGGTTTTCAATGGAGGTGGGGTTTGCTGTTATAGTACGAGACTTCCTGAAATGCCCAGGTGGCGGAATTGGTAGACGCACTAGTTTCAGGTACTAGCGGGTAACTCCGTGGGGGTTCGAGTCCCTTCCTGGGCACCAAGAAATTAGACAGGGTTTAAGGAAAAAATGGCCGCCGCGAGGTGGCCTTTTTCATGCGTGCGTCACGTTCGCGAGCGGCCGGCACTGACCGTGACATCCCGAATCAAATGACGAATTTTTTCGCGAGGGCATCGGGGCGCATTCCGTCGTACTCCTCGAAGGGCTGGTGGATCCAGGGGCTGCTCGGTAACAGCTCGACATAATAGTCGGGGACGTAGGTCGAGGCGCCTTTGGTCCAGATCACCGCCGAGCGCAACTCGCTGATCGAGGGCATGCCGCGCAAGCGATCGACCACCGCGCGCAGGGTGATGCCGGAGTCGGAGAGGTCGTCCACCAGCAACACCCGTCCGGCCAGTTCGCCTTTGGGCATGGTGATGTACTTGGCCAGGTCCAGCCGCCCCTGGATCGTCCCGGCGTCGGCCCGGTAGGAGCTCGTCGACATGATCGCCAGCGGCTTGTCGAACACCCGCGAGAGCACGTCTCCGGGCCGCATGCCGCCACGGGCCAGGCACAGGATCTGGTCGAACGCCCAGCCGGAGCCTGCGACCTTCAATGCCAACCGCTCGATCAGCATGTGGTACTCGTCCCAACTCACGTAGAGGTGTTTGCCGTCATCGGTCAGCATGCGCGGGGTCCTTCGAGGAAATGGCCGTGATCAGGTAGGCCTGAGCATAGCGTGGCCTGCGCATCAGGCTTCATAGGGATGGCGGAGCAAAATCGTGTGCTCTCGATCGGGGCCGGTCGAGACCATGTCGATCGGCGCTCCGATCAAGGCTTGTACCCGTTCCAGATACCGACGCGCATTGACGGGCAGACGATCCCATTCGGTCACTCCGAACGTGGACTCGCTCCAGCCCGGGAACGTGTCGTAGATGGGCACGCAGGCGACGATGTCGTCGGCGTCCAGCGGCAGGATATCGATGCGCCGGCCGTGCAGTTCGTAGCCGACGCACACCTTGATCTCGGGCAGGCCGTCGAGCACGTCGAGCTTGGTGATGCACAAGCCCGAGATCCCGTTGATGATGACCGAGCGCTTCAGCAAAGCGGCATCGAGCCAGCCGCAGCGCCGCGGCCGTCCGGTCACGGTGCCGCGCTCCTGGCCGACCGTCGACAGGTGATGCCCGACCGTGCCGGGCTCGTCCATGGGCAGCTCGGTCGGAAATGGGCCGCTACCGACCCGCGTGGTGTAGGCCTTGGTGATGCCGAGGATGTAGTGCAGGAGGTCCGGGCCGACCCCCGCCCCGGCCGCCGCGTTGCCGGCCACGCAGTTGCTCGAGGTGACGAACGGGTAGGTTCCGTGGTCGATGTCGAGCAGCGTCCCTTGCGCGCCCTCGAAGAGAATGTTGGCACCGCCGCGATGGGCGGTGTGCAGGATGTATCCCACGTCCGCCATCATCGGCTTGAGCTGTTCGGCGACCGTCATCGCATGGTCGAAAATGGGTTCATACGCGAGAGGCTTGCTGTGCAAATAGCCCGACAGCGCGAAATTGTGCAGCTCCAGCAGCTCACCGAGCTTTGCCGCGAAGCGCTCGGGATGCTTGAGATCCTGGACCCGCAAGGCCCGGCGCGCGACCTTGTCTTCGTAGGCGGGCCCGATGCCCTTGCCGGTGGTGCCGATCTTGCCCGCACCGCTGGTCTCGCGCAGCGCCTCGCGCGCCTTGTCGACCTCGACGTGGAACGGCAGGATCAGCGGGCAAGCCTCGCTGACGAACAAGCGTGAGCGCACCTCGACGCCTATCGTCTCGAGCCGCTCGATCTCGCGCAGCAGGTGGCTCGGGTCGACCACCACGCCGTTGCCGATGTAGCACGCCACCCCATCGCGCATGATGCCCGACGGGATCAGCTGCAATGCGGTCTTCACGCCCTTGATGACGAGCGTATGGCCGGCGTTGTGACCGCCCTGGAACCGCACGACCGCCTGGGCGTGGTCGGTCAGCCAGTCGACGACCTTGCCCTTGCCCTCGTCGCCCCATTGAGTGCCGACGACGACGACGTTGTGACCGGCGCCGGGCGCGCGCGCGCGGTTGTTCGGAGCTTGCATGTGGTTGGATTCCAGACTTGAAAAAATGGAGGTCTCGTCGAGGTCACAGGGGGCGCACGACCCAGTCGCCGCCCGCCGGTACGAGCTCGCGGTCACACGCGAATTCCTGGGCCTCGTCCTCGTGGCCGGGCAGCACCCGGACCACGGTCATCCCCTGCTCTCGCAAGGCACGAACCCGCGCTCGCAAGGCGGCGTCCTCGGCCCACGGCGCACGTATCGCGGCGTGCAGGGGCTGGGCCGGAGCGACGGCGGCGAGTCCTTTCAAATCGAGGCTGAAGCCGACGGCGGCACGGCTGCGGCCGAAAGCCGAGCCCACTTCGTCATAACGTCCGCCGCGCGCGACCGCATCGGGCGAGCCGGCGATGAATGCGGCGAAGCGCACCCCGCTGTAGTACCCGTTGCCACCGATGTCGGCCAGATCGAAGCCGATCCTGACCTCGGGATGGGCTTGCTCGACCCGCTGCGCGAGCCACGCCAGGTCGTCGAGCGCGGCGTGCAGCAGCGGACGCGCGGGCAGTTCGCGCCGGGCCAGCGAAAGGACCTCGGCGCCCCCGTAGAGACCGACCAGGATCTGCAGCGCGCGCCGCGGCTCGCTCGGGAAATTGCGCACGATGTCGCGCAGCGCAGAAGCGTCTTTGGCAGCCAGAGCCGCGTAGACCTCGAGCAGCTGCTCGGGAGGCACCAGCACGCCGGCCAACAGGGCGCGCACGATGCGCGCGTCGCCGAGGTCGAGCGTCAATCCGGTCAGGCCCGCCCGCCGCAGGCAGTCGAGCGTCAGGTCCTGAACCTCGAGGTCGGCTTCCAGGCCGCCGTGACCATAGATCTCGGCGCCGAATTGAAGGGGTTCGCGGGTCGCGTGCAGGCCTTCCGGCAGCGCGTGCAGCACCGGACCGCAGTAGCACAGGCGAGTCACGCCCGCGCGGTTGAGCAGATGGGCGTCGATCCGGGCGACCTGCAAGGTGCTGTCCGCACGCACTCCCAGCATGCGCCCGCTCAGCTGGTCGACGAGCTTGAAGGTGCGCAGGTCGAGCGCGCGGTTGGCGCCCGAAAGGAGCGACTCGAGATGCTCCAGCAGCGGCGGCATCACCAGCTCGCAGCCATAGCTGCGCGCCACGTCGATCAACCCGCGGCGCAGGTCTTCGATGCGCCGCGCCTGGGCAGGCAAGACGTCGGCGATGTGCTCGGGCAAGAGCCAAGCAGATGACATGAGAAAAGCCGCGGGGGTTAAAACCGAGATTGTACCGGCGCCTCCCGGTGGCCGAGCCGCGGCGTCGCAGCCGGTCAATGTGGCCCAGCGAACAGACCTGGGCTTCACCGGTCGCGAGAATTCGATCGGGTCGCAAGTCAGGCGTCCCCACCTCCGAATCGCATGTCGACGAGGACGTGCCACACCGAACCACACGTCGTCATCCGCACTCGGAGGGCGAGCGGAGGAACACCATGGACAGGTACACGCGCAGGGGGTATTGGGGACTCGTGGGGTGCGCCGCGATCCTTGCCGTTGGCACCTCACCGGCTCGGGCGGTCCCTGCATTTGCCCGTCAGACCGGGCAAAACTGCATCGCCTGCCACATCAGCTTTCCGGAGCTCACGCCCTACGGACGCTGGTTCAAGCTCTCCGGCTACACGATCGGCACCCGGCAGGCCCTCCCGCTTGCGATGATGGCGCAGGTCGCGCGCACCCGCATCAAGAACAACGACGACGGGACCGGGACCGGCACCCCGGTGACCGCCCGCGACGGCGCGTTCGCGCTGAACGGGGCAAGCCTTTTTGCGGCCGGCAAGGCGAGCGACAACGTCGGCGGCTTCGTGCAGTGGACCTTCTCCGAGACCTACAACACGGACGGCAGCCGCTCGGGCCACAGTGCGAGCGACAACACCGATCTGCGCTGGGTCGGCCGCATGACGGGCAGCGATGCCGAAGACGTGAAGTTGCTCTATGGCCTGACCGTTCACAACAACCCGACCGTGCAGGACGTCTGGAACAGCACCCCCGCGTTCGGGTACCCCTATACGGTTTCGCCGACCGCGACGTTCGGCCTGCCGAGCACGAAGATCGAAGGCGCGCTCGCTCAGCAGGTCGCGGGCATCGGCTTTTATGGCTTCTACGACCGGACCTGGTATGCCGAACTGACGGCCTACCACGCGGCCGACGGTCTCTTTTCGGTGTTTCGTGCCGGGCACGACTTCTCGGACCGATTGAGCGGCTTCAACCCCTACCTGCGACTGGCTTACAACAAAGAGTGGGGTGCCCACTCGGTCATGCTCGGCGCCTTCGGACTGCGCGCGAAGGAGCATGTCGATCCCGCAGACTCGGGCAGTGCCCTGGACCGCTACACCGACATCGGTGTCGACGCCCAATATCAGTACATCACCAATCCCCACACTTTCACGGCCCAGGCCACGCTGATCAGGGAATGGCAGCATCTCGACGCCACCTTTGCCCAGGGGGGTTCGGCCAATCCCTCGAACCGCTTGAACTCGATCAAGCTCAAGGCGACCTACTACTTCGAACGGATGGTCGGCGTCACGGTCAGCGAATTCGCGCGGCGCGGCAGCGTCGACACGGTGTTGTATGCGCCCGGTCCGGTGACCGGGAGTGCCGGCGGCAGCCCCCGCGCCCGCGGCTACATCGCCGAACTCAACTACCTCCCGGTGCAAAACGTACGCCTCATGCTCCAGTACACCGGCTACACCCAGATCTCGGGAATGAGCGGTGCGGGCTACGACGGCGTGACCCCGCGCAATCCGCGTGACAACAACACGCTCATGTTCAACGTCTGGATTTCATACTGACTACCAAGGAAAACAACCATGATGCCTCCGAAGATGCGCATCGCCATCCCCGCGATGCTGGCGCTCGGCCTCTGTGCAATGTCTGCCCCGTCGAACGCACAAGCCGTGCGCCCGACGGACCAGGCCGCACAGAAAATCGCCGCCTCGGTGTGTGTGGCTTGCCACGGTCCCGCCGGGGTCAGTACGTCGCCGCTCTTTCCGCACCTCGCCGGCCAGTCGCAGATCTACCTCGTGGCCCAGCTGAAGGCGTTCAAAGGCAAGGCCCGCGGTGAGAAAGACGCGCACGACTACATGTGGGGCATGGCGACGCTGCTCGAGGACACGGTCATGGAAGACCTTGCGCGCTACTACGCCGCGCAAAACCCCGCGCGCGGGGTCGCCGGCGATCCCGCATTGGCGGCTCAAGGTCGAACCCTGTTCGACCAGGGCGACCCGACGCTGGGCATCGTGGCCTGCGCTTCCTGTCACGGCACGAAAGCGGAGGGCAACAGCATTTTTCCGCGGCTCGCCGGGCAACACGCGTCCTACGTCGTTCGCCAGCTGGAGGTGATACAGGGCCGCTCGCGCGATTCGCCCGTCATGCATGGCGTCATCAAGGACCTGGACGCGCACGGCATGAAGGCGGTCGCCGAATACGTGCAGTCACTCTGACAGCGCCCGTGCCGGGGATTCGAGAAGGCGCCGCATACCGCGCCGGAATTCATGGACGTCGACCGGCTTCTTCCAGTATTCGGTCACGCCCTGGGCCAGCGCTTGCTCTACGTCCTCCGCCATGGCGCTGGCCGACAAGGACACCACGGTGGACTGGCGGGTCGCGGCGTCGGCCTTCAGAACCCGCAGGACCTCCAGTCCCGACATGTCCGGAAGCTGCATGTCGAGCAGGACCAGATCGGGGCGCAGGGTCCGCGCGTCGCGGATTCCCCGTTCGCCGGTTTCGGCAACGACCATCTGGATGCCCGGCCAGATCTTGAGAATTTCCTCGACCAGCAGCACGTTGACCGGGTTGTCTTCGATATAGAGGACGACGCCGTCGAGCGGCACGAGGCTCGGCGCCTCGCACGCTGCTCCGGCGCCCTCGCCTGCACCCGAGTTCCCCAGCGTCGCGCCGGCTCGCGAGCGGGGCAGCTCGACCGTCACGGTGGTGCCTTCACCGGCCGTGCTCTGCACGTCCAGGCGTCCGTCCATCAGTTCGACGAGCTGGCGCACGAGCACCATGCCGATGCCGGTGCCGTGGATGTCCGACCGTTCCCGGCCCAGTCGGTTGAACGGCTGAAACAAACCCGCGACCTGTTCGGCGGTCATTCCGAATCCGTTGTCCGCGACTTCGATTCGGACTCGCCCGTCCTCTGCGTCGACCGCCACCGTCACGTTGCCCCCAGCGCGGTTGTACTTGATCGCGTTGGACAGCAGGTTGAGAACGATCTGACGCAAACGGATCGGATCGCTGTGCATCACCAGCGGCCGGACCGCCTCGAAGTCGGCTTGCACCCGGACCGACCCGGCGCGCGCCGCGGCCTCGCTCATGCGCAGGACGCCGTCGAGAAGTTCGATCAGTTCGAAGTCTCGCAGCGCGAGGTCCAGCCGACCGGATTCGATGACGGAAAAATCGAGCACGTCGTCGACCAGGGCCCTGAGTTGTGCACCCGCGAGGAAGATCAGATCGAGCTGCTTGATTTCGCGCTCGGTCAGCCGGTCCCGGGCGTCTTCCTGCAGCACCTGCGAGAACCCCAGCACCACATTCAGCGGGGTTCGCAGTTCGTGGCTCATCTGGGACAGGAAGTCGTTCTTCGCCTGGTTCGATGCGACCGCGCGTGCCGCCTCGACGCGGGCCCGCGCGGCCGCCTTTTCGACGGTGGCATCTCGCACGATGAAGGTCGTGAGCACCTGATCCTGGACCTGCATGCGAACGACCGATGCCTGCAGCGCGAAGGGTTCGCCACTGCGCCTGCGTCCCATGATGTCCTGGTCCCGGTTCAGCCGTTGGGCCGTCCCGGCGCGCTCCAGGCAAGAATCGGTCGAGGGCCCCTCGAGGACATCGTGCTGGCCCGGGATGAAGCGCTCCAGGCTGCTTTCGAGCGCCGCGGAGACCGGGATGTCGAAAAGGCGCGACGCAGCGCGGTTGAACACCTTGACCCGACCGCGGTCGTCCACGGTGATGACCGCGTCGAGTGACGACTCGACGATTCCCGCCATGCGGCTTTCGCTGTCGCGCAACTCGGCCAGGGTGCGACGGTGGTCGGCCTCCCGGGCGAAATTGTCCAGCGCGTGCGAGACGTCTGCGGACAGCCCATTCAGAAGATGCAACACGGCCTGGTCGAAGAATCCCACTTCGTTCGAGTAGAGACACAAGATTCCGACGATTTCCGCGCGGCACCGAAAGGGAATGGCGCAGGACGATCGCACCCCCAGGGGAGCCGCGTTCTCGAGATACGGGGCGGTACGGGCATCGTTCAAGAAGTCGTTCGCGACGTAGATCTCGCCGGTCTGTATCGCGGTCAGTCCGGGACCCGGTACGGGCGCGGTCGCGCTCAGGCGCACATCGAGTTCGCGGGTGTAGAGCGCAGCGGGCCCGCCGAAGGCGACCGGTTTGAGCTTGTTGCCCTCGATGAGCCCGACCCAGGCCATCTCGGCCTGCTCGGTCTCGACGCAGATCTGGCACATGGCCTCGTACAAGGCCAGCGGTCCGGCGGCACGCGCGATGGCCTGGTTCGTCCTGAGCATCGTTTCGTAGAACCGGGACAGGCGCTCGGAGCGCTGCCGCGCTTGCGCGCTCTCGCGCTCGCTGGTTCGACGGGCATGGTTCATGCGGTTCATTTCATGCGCGAGTTCACCGATCTCGCCCGGCAACGCCTCGTCGGCGAACGGAACCACGCCGTCGACCGACTTGCCTTTCGTGGCCTCGACGAGGCGCCGTATCGGTCGGGCCAGGCGCCTCGCGCCCAGCCAAACGGCCGCCCCGGCCAGCAGGAACGGGAGAATGCTGGTCAGGAGACTGCGCCGGATGTGGGCGCGGGGAGCAGCCAGCACATCGTCCTCGGGAACGCTGACGATCACGCGAAGCCCGTACCGCGACAACGGCGAGGTCGCGACCAGCCGACTCTGGCCATCGGCATCCTCGACCGCGGCCATCCGCGCGACCGGGGGACCGCCCGGCAGCGCACCGTCGCCCGCGATGCCGCGTGGGCCGACCCCTTTCCAGGACGGCGGACTGAGCGCGAGAACGCGCTCGGTCCCGCTGACCAGGGCGATGACGCCGCGCGGCTCCGCCCAGTCCGACGCCAGCTTGGCTTGGAGCCGCGGCAGGTCGAGCGTGATCGAGGCGAGGCCGACCTTGGCACCGCTGAAGGCGCGAACCGGAAAGCTCAGGGCAATGACCTGAGCATTGGGCATCGCGAGAAATGGCTCGCTCAGCACATACCCGTTCGCCGGGAGCGCTGAGGCGAACCAGGGCGCGCTCGCGACGTTGCGCGCACGCGCTTCCGGGAAGTCGATCGAGGCACATACCGGGCGACCGTCCGTCCCGAACACCGATACGACACCCTGCACCGGTTCGACCGCTTCCAAGCCGCGCAGGAGAACGCCGCACCCCGGCGCGTCGAGACGGCGGACCTCGTCATGCGCAGCGACGAAGGCGAGCAGCTGTTCGGTCTCTCGCAGGGTGTCCTCGGTCACCCTGGCAGCGGCTGACGAACGCGTTTGAAGGTCCTGCAAGGCGTGGGCGCGCGCCAGTTGCAAATACTCGACGAGGGTATAGGCATGGAGCGCGATCAGCGGAAGCGCTGCCACTGCCGCGACCACCAACAGCCGCAAGAAAAAACGACCGCTTCGCCGCATCGGACGTCGACCTCCGAAGCTCAAAGCCCTCAATGAAACGCGCGGGGGTCGGGCGCGAGGCCGCCGTCGGCGACCAGGCGCGCGATGTTCAACAGGATGAGCATCCGGTGATGCTCGCCCTGCCGTGGGCAGCCGATGCCGATGATGTGATCCGAATTGGCAGCGCCGCCGAATTGCGGGGCCGCCTTGATTTCCGCGGCGGCGATCGGCACGACGTCCGAGACCGAGTCGACCACCAGGCCCACCGTCTTGCCCGCGATGTTCACCACCACGGTGACGGTTTCCGCACCGAAGCCGACCGCCATGCCGAAACGCTCGCGCAAATCAATCACCGGCACGATGTCGCCGCGCAGGTTCAGCACGCCCACCACGCCGGCCGGAGCGCCGGCCACGCGCGTGGTCGGTTCGTGGCTGCGAATTTCCTGAACCTTCAGGATTTCGATGCCGTACTCCTCGGCGCCGAGGCGCAGACTGAGGTAGTCGCCGGGGACGGCGCTGGCGAGCGGCAGGTTCTTGGCGCTCGAAGAGCTCGGATACGGGACGGTCATGAGCGAGGGGTGGAGTGGGCGGGCGCTACCCCCTGTATCGGCATCCGATCGCGTTCCCTTAGGCCCCGGGTGCCGCGAAATAGTCCCGATCCGATGACGATGTAACGCTCTGTATCCCGGTCCGACCGTCTGGCTCAGGACATGTGCTCGGGACGCCGGCCGCTCGGATCGAGAGCCCAATGGGCGACCGCACCGAGCTCCTCGACGGTCCGTTCCTTCTGCATCACCGTACGCACCCCCAAGGCATCGGCGCTGATGCGCAGCTCGTCCGACACATAGCCCGAGCTGATGACGATGGGCAGGCCCGGTTTGACATCGGCAAGGCTGCGGACGACGTCGAGCCCCGACATGTGCGGCATGTTGAAGTCCGTCACCACCAGGTCGACCGCGTTCGGGTCGGCCGCGATCGCCTCGATCGCCTGCTGGGCCTCGAGGTAGTAGGTGGCCCGGTAGCCGAGCCGTTGCAGCAGACCCTGGACCATCACCGCCATGACCTCGTCATCGTCGATATAGACGACATGCTGGCCATGACCGCGGACGGGCGGCGTCTCCTGGGCATCGAGCGGCACCGGCTGGCTCTCGTGGTCCACCAGCGGCAGAAAAAGCTCGAAAGTGCTGCCCTGCCCTGGCGCGCTGGTGACCTGGATCGCCCCATGCAGCGTCGTGACGATGCCGTGGACCACGGCCAACCCGAGTCCCGTCCCGCGCCCGATCGGCTTGGTCGTGAAAAAGGGCTCGAAAATGCGTTGACGGGTCAGATCATCCATGCCGCGGCCGTCGTCCCTGACCCACAGCCGCGCATACGTGCCTGGCGCCAGGCCGCCAGAAGCGCTGGTCGGGTCGGTGCAGTGCTGCTCGTCGACCCCGAAATCGATCTGCCCGGCGCCTTCGGGAAGCGCATGCAGCGCGTTGGTTCCGAGGTTCATCAAGATCTGCTGGAGCTGGGTCGGGTCCGCCATCACCGCGAGTTGTCGGTCGGGGAGCACCACCCGCATCCGGGCACGCGGGCCAGCCATGGAGCGCAGCATCGCGACGGTTTCTTCGACGAGGGGGGACACCCGCACGCTGCGCAGTTCGCTCGGCTGGCGCCGGCTGAACGCGAGGATCTGCTGTACGAGGCTGCGCGCGCGCTGTCCCGCCTTGGTGATCTGGGCCAGGAAAGGCTGCGCGGGGTCGCCTTCGAGAAGATGATCACGCGCGAGGCCGGCATTGCCGAGAATGGCGGCCATGATGTTGTTGAAGTCGTGCGCGATGCCTCCGGCGAGCGTGCCGATGGCTTCCAGCTTCCTGGCCTCCAGCAGTTGGGATTCGAGATGCCGGCGGGCCGCCTCGCCCCGTTTGCGTTCGGTGATGTCGCTGTAGGTGCGCAAGACCCCGCCGCCTTCGATCGGGACGCTGCGGATCTCGATCACGCGCCCGTTCGGCCGCGTGCGCTCGTAGAGTTGGGGGGAATCGAGGATGGCGCCGGAACGGAAGTGCCCCCGCAACTCGTCGGGGGTCTGCGAGAACTCCGAAGTGGCGCGTTGGTAGTCGAGCACCTGATCGAAGGCGGGTCGGCCGCGCATCATCTCGGCGGGCAGATCGAGCAATTCGATGGCGCGTCGATTGCAGACCTCCACCACCTGATCGGCGTTGACCATCATCACGCCTTCTTCCATGCGCTCGAGCGTGACTTCCAACGTGCGCGACTTGGCCGACAACTGCGCCTCGCTCTCGCGCAGCGCCTGGTTGGCACGCTCGCGTTCGATGGCGATGGCAGCGATATGCGCCGCGTCGACGACGCGTTCGATGTCCGCAGCGGTGGGCAGCGAGGGACGGTCCCGGTAGCTGGCGAAAGTGCCCAGCAGCGCGCCGTCCGCGCCGAGCACCGGCTCCGACCAGCACGCCTGCAACCCGGCACGCGCCGCGACGTCGCGCCACGCCGCGCAGTGCGGGTCGGTGCGGACATCCTCGCTGAGGACGCGTTCACGGGTGTAAGCCGCCCGTCCGCAACATCCTTGGTCGGCGCCGATCCCCATGCCTTCCAAGGCTTGGGTGAAGAACTCGGGCAGGCTCGGCGCCGCGCCGACCAGCAGTCGCGCACCCGACCCATCGGTGAGCATGAGACTGCAGCGCCAGTCGGACCAGGCCTCATTGGCCCGCACGATCGAGTCCAGTGTCACCGCGAGCGGACTGCCGCTCGCAATCAGGGTCATCACGCGTGACCGGTCGGCCTCGCGTGTGGCCGCCGCCTTGCGCGCCGTGATGTCGGTCTGGGTGCCGATCATGCGAAGCGCGCGGCCGTCGCTCGATCGCTCCACCACCTTGCCACGATAGAGCACCCAGACCCATCGGCCATCCTTGGACCGCATCCGGAATTCGCTGAAGAAATGCTCTGCCTTGGCGTCGATGCAGTCGCGGTGTTCGCGCCGAACGCGCTCCAGGTCGTCGGGATGGATGCGCGCTTCCCACTCGGTCGGGCTGGTGCCGATCTCCTCTTCGGCCAGCCCCAGGATTTCCTTCCAGCGTCTGGAATAAAAAGTCCGGCCCGCGACCAGATCAGTATCCCAGACCCCGTCGCCGGCGCCCTCGAGCGCGAACTTCCAGCGCTCCTCGCTGTCGCGCAGCACGGCCGCGTTGCGCTGGTCGCGGCGCAAACGCCGGCGAAACCAGACCGACCAGGCCGCCACCAGGAGCAACAAGGCCCAGACCGAGGGCCACGCGAGCTCACGCCAGCTCGGGGCTCGGGTCTCGTACGGCCCGAAGAATTTGTCGTACAGCCTTTCGTCGGTCCCATTGGACTTGGCGACCGCCAGGCCCTCATCGAGGCGACCGAGCAGGTCGACCGCCCCCTTTTGCACCGCGAAGGCGTAGCGCTCCTGGAACCTCAGCTTGACGTCGAGCGCCACCACGCCTTCGATGTTTCGGGCCCGCATCGTGAGCAATCCGGGCAGCTTGCTCAAGAGCATGGCATCGTGGTGACCCGATGCCAAGAGACGCAGCCCCTGTTCGATCGTGTCGGCCTGCACGAGTTGCGCCCGCCAGCCTTTGCTGATGGCGAAATCGTTGGCCAGGTCACCCCTGAGTACGATGATGGACTTGCCGGCGAGATCGCTCTCGGCGTGGATCCCCGGGTCGCCTGCCCGGACGAAAATCGCGCCGCCGAGCGCGACGTGGGTGGCTGAAAAGTCAGCGAATTTGCGGCGGTCGTCGGCCTTGGCGAAGTTCAAGAGGACATCGACCTCTCCGGCCTTGAATTCCTTCAGCAGTTCTTCGGAAGTGCGAACCCGCAGCTTGAATTCCAGCCCCTGCTCGCGAGCCACCGCCCGCCAAAGCTCGACGGTGAAGCCATCCACGTTCGCTTCGGTGGTGCCGACCGATAAAGGGGGAAGATCGGATTCGGCGCCCACCACCAAGGGACGCTCGGCATGGGCCCACACCGGCCAGAGCGTCAAACCGAGCGCCAGGACCCGAAGCCACCACGCCACGCGCCGGGTCGGGGGCCGTCCGCCTGGAACGCCACCCCGGGCGGGCGCGTCCGCGATGTCGCTCATGGATGGAAACCCTTACTCGAGCGCCGCGCCCGATTCAAATGTCGATGGCCGCATCGACCCGGCGCCAAAGCCCTCGGAATCGCCGCGCCATTGCCGGTGCCTGAGTCTAGGCGAACTCACCCGGCTTGGGCCAGGTCCGCCGATTCAACGCAGGCCTTCGCGCTGGGCCACGCTGCGCGGTCGCTGCTCCATAGCTCGAGCCCGCCCCCGGGCTCGAGGGGAGGCGAACGACTGCTCCGCCACTTTCGCGAGCGACGTCGCGTCGAGGCAGTCCCCCAATTCGCTTGGATCTCCGGTTCCGGGATCGGTGCGCGTTCGCCGCGGCGCGATAGTGAGCTGCGTCGCATGACGGTCCCGCAGACGCCGTCACTCGGCACCGGCGCGCCGCCCGCAGGCCGCACCGACGTGGCCAGAAAAGGGGCGGGGTCTCGCCGGGGCGGGCAAGCGCCCTGCAGCGCCGCCCTTCAACGCTCGATGAGGTCCCTGACCTTGGTGGCCAGCGTCGACATTTCGAACGGCTTGGTCAGGACCTGCATGCCCTGTTCCAAGTGCCCGTTGCCGACCACCGCGGTCTCGGCAAAACCGGTGATGAACAAGACCTTCAGCGCCGGGCGCAAGCGGCGCGCCGCATCGGCGACCTGCCGGCCGTTCATGCCGCCCGGCAACCCGACATCGGTGATCATGAGGTCGACGCGCGCGTTGGACTGCAGGATGCGCAAACCCTTCGCGCCGTCGCCAGCCTGCATCGTGACGAAGCCGGCATCGTCGAGGACCTCGACGATGAGCATCCGGATCGAGGGCTCGTCGTCGATCACCAGCACGGTCTCGCCCGCGCTTTCCCGAGTGCCGTCGGCCGCTTCGATCGCCTGCGACTCGGGCAGCGCCGCGCCGTTGAAACGCGGCAGGTACAAACACATCGTGGTTCCGCGCCCGACTTCGGAGGAGACCCTGACCTGCCCGCCGGATTGGCGCACGAACCCGTAGACCATCGAGAGCCCGAGTCCCGTGCCCTCGCCGAGCGGCTTGGTGGTGAAAAACGGGTCGAAGGCACGCGCGACCACCTCGGGGGCCATGCCGACCCCGGTATCGGTGATGCAAATCGATATGTATTGGCCGGGGGCCAGGTCGCGTTCCAGGGCGGCGCGGTCGTCGAGCCACCGATTGGCGGTTTCGATCGTCAACCGGCCACCACCGGGTGCCATCGCGTCCCGGGCATTGATGCACAGGTTGAGGAGCGCGTTCTCCAACTGCGGCGGGTCGACCTTGGTCAGCCAGAGTCCCACGGCGCCGACCACTTCCACCGCGACGTTCGGGCCGGTGCTCCGTCGAATCAGGTCTTCCATGCCGCCGATCAGCCGGTTCACGTCGGTGGGCCGAGGGTCGAGGGTCTGCTGACGCGAGAAGGCAAGCAGCCGATGGGTCAGTGCGGCCGCGCGGCGCGCCGCGCCCTGGGCGGTCGAGACGAAGCGATCGATGCCGGCCAGACGCCCCTCCGTCACCCGCTTGGTCAGCAACTCGAGGCTGCCGCTGATCGCCGCCAGCAAGTTGTTAAAGTCATGCGCGAGACCCCCGGTCAACTGCCCGACCGCTTCCATTTTTTGCGATTGGCGCAGGGCTTCGTGCGCGATCGCCAGTTCCTGCTGGGCTTTTTTCTGGTCGGTGATGTCGCGACCGTAGGCGAGAACCAGGTCGCCCTCGGCCGCGGTATGCCACGAGATCCAGCGCGGGCTGCCATCGATGCGGGCGTAGCGATTCTCGAAATTGGTCAGGTCGCGGCGCTTCACGGCGTCTTCGAGCCCGCCCTGGGTCAAGGCAGCGTCTTCGGCCCAGATGAACTCCAGGTAGCTGCGACCGACCACCTCGCTCGCGGGGTGGCCGAGGATGGTGGTCCACGCCGGGTTCACATCCCGGAAGATGCCGTCGGCGCCGATCACGACCAGCAGATCGGGGGAATTGCGCCAGACCCGGTCGCGCTCTTCGGTGCGCTCCAGAACCTGCTGCTCCAACGACGCCGCCAGGGCCCGCAGTTCTTCCTCGGCTCGGCGCCGCTCGACGGTGGTGCGGGTCCGCTCGGCGACCTCGCGTATCAACGCCAATTCCTCGCTGCGCCAGACGCGAGGCTGGGCATGGTTGAGATAGAGCAACGCCACCAGCCCGGCGTGTTCGGTGACGGGCATGTTGACGAAGGATGCCGCGGCGATGGCCTTCAAGGACGCGGCGGTGGCTGCCGTGCGCGGGTCGGCGTCGGCGTCGGACACGACGACCGTGCTGCCCTGCTTGAGGTCCTCGATGTAGCTGCCGTAGTCCCGAAAATGCAACACCCCGGCGAGGCTGGCGATCCCGGGGGCGTTCCAGTCGCGTTCGATCGTGATGGTCTCGTTTTTTTTGTCCACGGTGCCATAGCCGGCCCGGCTGACATTCAGGGTGCGGCCGAGCACCTCGGCCGCAGCATAGGAAATCTCGGCGGGGTCCTCGGCATCCCGGAAGCGCTCCCCGAGTTCGACCAGCGCCCTCTGGCGCAAGTCACCGGAGCGCAAGGCCAGCTCGGCATGGACGACGTCGGTCACGTCGAACCCGTCGCAGAAGACACCGACCACCCGGGCGTTTTCGTCCAGGGTCGGCGCGTAGACGAAGTCGAGGTAGCGGCACTCGGGGGCCCCGGGGACACGTTCGAAGTGCACTTGCGCGCGGCGCGCCTGGTAGGCCTCGCCGGAAGCATAGACCTGGTCCAGCAACTCGTAGAAGCCCTGCCCGGCCAGGCTCGGAAACGCCTCGCGGATGGGCTTGCCGATCCAACCGGCGCTGCCGAAGAGTTCGCGGTGCTTGTCGTTGACGAAATCCACCACATGCAGCGGCCCGCTCATGGCCACGACGAAATTGGGCGCTTGCTGGAATTGGCGGCGCTGCCGCGCGATCGATTCGAGTTCGCGTTCGCGCGCGCGCACCCACTCGGTGGTTTCGGTGCAAATGCCGAACAGGGCCGTGACGCCACCATCGGCGTCGCGCAGCGGCGTATAGGAGAAATCGAACACCGCGTCCTCGAGCCGGCCGGACCGATCCAGACCGATTCGAAAACCCTGCATGTGCACGGCCTCGCCGGCATAGACGCGAGCGAAAAGGGGTTCGAGCACCGCCCGGGCCTCGGCCCAGACCTGCAGTCCGGGACGGCCCAGGGCAGTCGGGTGCTTTTCACCCATGATCTGCACCATGGCGTCGTTGTAGAGCCAGATCCGCTCGGGCCCCCAGGCCAGGAACATCGGTTGCGGGCTGGCCAGCATCAAGTCGACCAGCGTGAGCAGTTGCGGCGGCCAGGACGAGGCATCGCCCAGCGGTGTGGCCGCCCAGTCGAAGGCGCGAATACGCTGGGCCATCGACAGGGGAGACGCTCCCCGAGCCGGGTTGCCCGGCTCCTGCTTTCCAGTCAAGACGGTTCCTCTGATCGGCCCGCGCCAACCGGTTCGGGTCGGCGGATCGTAGCGCAAGCGCCGCACGCGGGTCGGCGCGTCGAGTCCCGCCCGGGAAGAGTCGACCGGTCTACGGCAGCGCCAGGTCCGGATGCACCAGCGGCGCGAATGGCCCGGGCGCGAGCGATTGGCGCCAGACCATGCGCGGACCGAAATTGCGCGGCACGTCCATGTCCAGGCCATAGCACTGGTTCATCAAAAAGCGGCACGCCGCGCTCGCGGCGTCGACCATGGGCACATGGATGGTCGTCAGCGGCGGCGCCGTATAGCAGGCGATCTCGCTGTCGTCGAAACCGAGCACCGAGAGCTCACCGGGAACAGCGATCCCTTGCTGAGCCAGGCACGACATGGCGGCCATCGCCATCACGTCGTTGGCGCAAAAAAGGACGCTGTAGTCGCGCGGCGCACGTGCCAGCAGCAATCGGGCAGCGGCGAAACCGCCCTCGAAGCTGAAGTCGCCGTCGACCCGCCGCCGCTTCGGGACGCGCACGCGGTGCCGCGCCAGTTCGTCGAGGAAGCCGGCGCTGCGTTGTTCGTTGTCCGGGGCGTAGTGGGGCCCGCTGATGAAGGCGATCTCGCGGTGTCCACGCGCCAGGAGCGCCCGCGCCGCCACCCGTCCGCCGAGTTCGTGGTCGGTGCTGAAACAGCGGTGCGCCTGGCCGCCTGCTTCACGATTGAGCACGACCAACCGCGGGTGGCGTTGCAAAAGCATCGCGAAATCGGCCTCGGTCAAGGCGTTGCTCATCACCAGGACGCCATCGCAACCGCGTTCGAACAGGAATTGCACGCCGTCCAGGGCCTGTTGGCGGGCATCGCCATGGCCGCAGCCGTTGGCGGCGACCATGTGCCGGTCCATCGCGCGCAACTCGGCATCCACCCGCTGCAGGATGGGACCATAGAAGGTGCCGGAAAAATTCTCGACGTAGACGCCGATCATCCCCAAGGTTTTCGAAAGCAGCGCTCGCGCCACATTGGAGGGTTTGAAGTCGAGCGCGGCAACCGCCTCGTTGACCTTCGCGAGCGATTTGGACGAGACCGGGCCGCGGCCTGAAATCGCCCGCGAGGCCGTGCCGAGGCCGACGCCGGCCAAGCGTGCGACGTCCTTGATGGTCGCCATCAAAGTCTTTGCTGCGATTCCGGGTCGAACAGGGAAATGTGGGCGGCGTCGATCGAAAAGCCCACGCGACCGTCGGCAGTGGCAACGAACTGGGCGTCGGCATCGACGGCCAAGGCGACGCCCTGCGCATCGAGCCACACGACCTGGCTCGCACCCATCGGCTCGACCAGCGACACCGTGGCGACACCGCCGCTCGAGGTCGGTGCAGGACCCAATCGGATGTGCTCCGGGCGCACCCCCAGCACCGCGGCCTGTCCCGCCGACGGGGTGCGCATGAAGTCGTAGGCGGAGACATCGACCCGCAAGGTCGCGCCCGAAAACCAAAGGACCTCGCCCTCGCGTTCCAGACGGCCCTCGACGAAGTTCATGCTCGGCGCGCCGAGAAAACCGGCGACGAACATGTTGACCGGGCGGCGGTAGACGTTCGCCGGCGAATCGATCTGCTGGATCTGCCCCGCGCGCATGACCGCGATACGGCTCGCCAAGGTCATGGCCTCGACCTGATCGTGGGTCACGTAGATCATGGTCGCCCCCAGGCGCCGGTGCAGTTGCTTGAGCTCGCGCCGCAGTTCGCTGCGCAGTTTGGCGTCGAGATTGGAGAGCGGCTCGTCGAACAGGAATACCGCGGCCTCGCGCACCAGCGCGCGGCCGATCGCGACGCGCTGGCGCTGCCCTCCGGAGAGGTGGGCGGGCTTGCGCTGGAGCAAGGCAGTGAGCTGCAACATGTTGGCGGCCCGCTCGACCCGGCGCGCGATCTCGGCTTTTGGGATGCCGGCGATGCGGGGGCCGAAGGAGAGGTTGCGTTCGACCGTCATCGTCGGATAGAGCGCGTACGACTGGAACACCATGCCGATGCCGCGGTCCTTGGGATCGGCCCAGGTGACATCCTTGCCGTCGATCGTGATGCGCCCGGCATGCACGTCGATCAAGCCGGCGATGCTGTGCAGCAGCGTCGATTTGCCGCAACCCGAAGGCCCGAGCAGCACCAGGAATTCGCCGCTGCGCACCTCCAGGTCGAGTTGGCCGATGATGTTGACGCCCGACAGGCGGATGTCGAGCTGTTCGATCGTGACGTTGGACATTCGGAGCCGGGGGTGAGGTTCAGCCCTTGACCGCGCCCGCGGCGATGCCGCGCACGAACCAGCGGCCCGAGACCAGGTAGACCGCCAGGGGCAGCAAGGACGTCAGAATGGTGGCGGCCATGTTGACGTTGTAGAGACGCTCGCCGGTGGTCGTGTTGATGACATTGTTGAGTTGCACGGTCATGGGCAGGTTTTCGCGTCCCGCGAAGACCAGGCCCAAGAGGAAGTCGTTCCAGATGTTGGTCATTTGCATGATCACGGCCACCGCGAGTATGGGCAGGGACATCGGCAGCATCAGTTGCAGGAAGATGCGCCAGAACCCCCCGCCGTCGATGCGCGCGGCCTTGTACAACTCCATCGGAACGCTGGCATAGTAGTTACGGAACAGCAGCGTCATCACCGGCATGCCGAACACCGTGTGGATCAGCACGATGCCGGGCAAGGTGCCGAACAGCCCCAGCGTGGCGAGCCCCCGCACCAAGGGATAGACCATCACCTGGTAGGGCACGAAGGCGCCGAACAGCAAGACCGCGAACATCCGGTTGGCCCATCCCACCCGCCAGAACGACAGCGCGTAGCCGTTGAGCGCCCCGAGAAAGATCGAGGCCACCGTGCTCGGCACGACGATCTTCACCGAGTTCCAGAATCCGACCCGAATGCCGCTGCAGTCGAGCCCGGTACAGGCGCTGGCCCAGGCCTGGATCCACGGATCGAAGGTCGCCTGCGTCGGCAAGGTGAACAGATTGCCCAGTCGGATCTCGGCCATCGGCTTCACCGACGTCGCCAGCATCACATAGAGTGGCAAGAGGAAAAAGACCGCCGAGGTCGCGAGGAGTGCATAGACGCCCCACCGGGCCGGACCAGCGC
>JALYHO010000079.1 GCA_030776545.1 Pseudomonadota bacterium
GGTCCGGATCGGTTGAAGGCCGACACTGGCGACGTCGCTGGACACCACCCCAACGGCACCATAAAAAAATCCGAAGCTCCCGCTTCGTTCCCAGGAGATCGCCATGCTTCACTATGCCGTCGTCTTCTTCGTCATTGCATTGATCGCTGCGCTGTTCGGGTTTGGCGGTATCGCGGCCGGGGCTGCCGGCATCGCCAAGATGCTTTTCATCCTTTTCGCCGTGTTGGCGGTGGCCAGTTTCCTGTTTGGCTTGATCAAACGGAACTGAGGCCGGCCCGCACCTTCAGAAGATTTCTTCCCGACTCACCAACCAAGGATCCATCATGGAAACCACCTCGTACAAGCCCCTCGGTCAAGATGCATCCCGCACGGTGGACAAGGCCGCCGACACCGCCCAGGGTGCCATCCGGCAGACCCAGAACGTCGCCAATTCGGCCATGGACCGCTTGAGCGACAAGGTGGACTCGGCCCGCGACCAGGCTGCGCCGCTGATCAATCGCTTGTCCGCCCAGACCCAGGACGTGGCTCGCAAGAGCGCCGATGCCGTACGCGAAACCGCCGCGCAGCTGCGCGACCGGGCCGCCAAGGCCCAGGAAACGACGGTGGGCTACATCAAGGACGAGCCGGTCAAGGCGATGCTGATCGCCGCAGCCACCGGCGCCGCATTGATGGCGCTGGTGAGCCTGGCCAGCCGTTCGCGCGACTGACCTCCCGACGCGTCGATTCCACCGGACCCCCGCTGTGATGATTCATCCCCTGCTTCGCCTGGTCGTCACCCAGCCCAATCTGCTGGCTGACCACGCGGAGGCCTATGCCGGCCTGGTCGGCGAGGAGCTCGCCCGCACGACGCGGTCGCTGACGCTGCGTCTTGTGCTGGGCGTCGTGGCACTCGTTCTGGTGGGTGTCACTGCCGTGTTGGCCGGGGTGGCATTGATGCTTTGGGCCGTCCTTCCGGCCTCGAGTATCCAGGCCCCCTGGGCACTGGTGGTGGGCCCGGGGGTCCCGTTGGTCGCCGCCGTGGTCTGCGCGCTGGTTGCAAAACAAAAGTCACCGGACGCCTTCGCCACCTTGAAGCAGCAGGTCGCAGCGGACCTGGTGATGTTGCGCGAAGTGAGCGTCGCGGCATGAACGGCACCCTCGGTGAGGACGTGGTCGTCGGCCCGTTGGCGCGCTTGAAGATTTCCCGCGAGCGCCTTCGGCTGGCGATGTCGCCGCCGCCCCCTCCGGACCCCGAGTCGCCTTCCACGCGCTCGTGGGTGGACGGGCTGAAAGCCAAGATCATGTCGGTCCCGGTCGTGGGGGCCGTGGTCGACTCGGTGCAGGAGTGGTGGGGCAGTCACCCGGCGCGCCCCGTGGCTCAGGTGGCGTCCCAGGCCGCAACGGCGGCGGTCCAACCGGTGGCACGGCACCATCCCCTCCTGCTCATGCTGGCCGCATTTGGAATTGGCGCGGGAGTTTTTTGGGCCAAACCCTGGAAACTGATCCTGCGCTCGGCGCTGTTCGCGGGCGTGCTGCCCCAGATGGCCACGCGTGCCATCACCCGGATGCCGATCGACTCCTGGCTTGCGGTATTGAATTCGACCCTCGCGTCGCCCCGGCGCCGGCCCGTGCACCCTTCCGCGGCCCCTGAAGCGGCTGCGGAGACCAGCGCCGTCGGCGCCTGAAGATCACCTCCAACGACCCCTTCGTCGCGTCTTGGCGCGACCGATTTCCCCTCGTGGGGTCTTGAAAGCGCGCCTCGGCGCGCTTTTTTTTGGTTTTTCAACCGAATTCAACGTTAGGACACGTCCTACGCCCCCCGAACCCGCGAACCGACAGACGCTGACGAATAAAAGACTAGCATCGGGTTGACCCTAGGAGATCGCCATGCAGTCGCAAGCCTATTCCCCCCGTTGGAGCACAGCCGCCATCTCGGACGCCGCCGACACGTCGCCCATGGAACTGAGCGAATTGGGTGAGCACGTGAATCGCTGCAACGGCATGCGGGGACGTTGGTTCGCCCTTCATTGCATCGCCGACACCGTCCAGACCTTCGTGTCGGCGCGCTTCGTCACGACCTTGGCGATCGTGGGCGGCGTGGTCGTGATCACCGCGTTGGCCTTTTGAAGCATGAGGCATGACGCGCGCTTTCGAGCTGCTGCGGCTGGTTCCCGACGCTCCTGAATCGACCCTCCTGATCCTCGACGGCGCACGCGGCGCCGTCGACCCCCCGAACCGGTCCGAAATTTTCGGGCCGGAGCGCTTCGCCCAACACGGACGCAGTCTGGGCGACACCCATCGGGCCCGCACCGCGTCGCGCTCGGCCGCGTTCTTCCCGCGCCTGGAAGACAACATCAGGGTGTTGCGGCAGGCCCAGCGCTACATCGGGGCCCAGGCGCGCACCGGCTACCAGGTCAGTCCCGCCGCCGAGTGGCTGCTCGACAACTTCCACCTGATAGAAGGTCAGCTCAAGGAAATCCACGACGGCCTGCCGCGCCGATATTTCCGCGATCTGCCGGTCCTGGTCGACGAGCCGCTGGCTGGCTTGCCGCGCATCTATGGCGTGGCGTGGGCCTTCGTCGCGCACACCGACGGCGCGTTCGACGAAGACCTCCTCACCCATTTTCTGGCGGCCTACCAGGAACGTCGCGAACTCACCCTGGGGGAGCTCTGGGCCCTTCCCACCACGCTGCGGGTCGTGCTCGTGGAAAACCTGCGCCGCCTGGCCGAGCGGCTGGCGACCAACAAGGCGGCGCGGGAAATCGCCAACCTGGTCGCCGATCGCATCGAGACCTACTCCGCCGAACGCCTCGATCGCGTGCTGACGTTGCTGAACCGGCGTGGCGTCGGCCGAATGTTCCTGGTCCAGATCGCGCAGCGTCTGCAAGACCACCATGCGACCGGCTCGGCGACTTATCACGAATGGTTGCGGCGCGTCATGCCCGACCTGGCAGCCGCCCAGATCGAATATCCCGCGGAGCAAGCCGCCGACAATCTGAGCGTGAGCAACGCCATCGGCTCGTTGCGCCTGATCGGCAACGCCGACTGGTCGGAACTCATCGAGCGCACCAGCGCGACCATGCAGTTGCTGCTCACCTCGCCGGCCTTCGAGGCCGAACGCGCCGACACCCGGGACGCCACGCTGCACGCCATCGAACTGCTGGCGCGGCGCTGCGGACGGCCGGAAACCGAGGTCGCCAGACAGTTGATGACGTTGATGCAAAGCCTCGGCCCGGATGCGGCGCCGAGCCACTGGCTGCACGGTCCCGGACGACCCGCGCTGGTGACCGCGCTCGGGCTGCGCGAACATTCAGCAGCGTGGGCCCGCGGGCTGAGGCGGCGCGCGGCGCTCCCGGCCTACCTCGTGACATTGGCGGCGGGCACCATCGGACTCGTGTGGTGGCTGTTCGGCCAGCACCTGACCACCGAGCCGCTCTCCGGTGCCTCGCCCTGGCTGGTCGGATTCACGGCGTGCCTGATGCTTTTTCCGGCATCCGAAGCGGTGGTCGCCGTCATCAACCGCCTGATCAGCGAATCGGCCCGGCCCGCCCGGCTGCCACGCCTGGCTCTGGCGCACGGGATTCCGGCGCAACACCGGGTGATGGTGGTGATTCCCGCACTCCTGACGGCCCCCGGCTCGGGGGCCGAGCTGGCGCACCGCCTCGAATTGCATTACCTGGCGAATCCCGAGCGGCACGCCCAGTTCGCGCTGCTGACGGACTGGTCCGATTCGGCCACTGCGACCCAGGCCGACGACGCCGGTCTGCTCGATGCGGCGATCGCCGAGATCGAACGCCTCAATGCGCGCTACCCCGCCCCTGCGGACGAGGCCCCACGCTTTGCCGTGCTGCACCGGGCGCGCAGCTACTGCGCAACCGAAGGCGCCTGGATCGGCTGGGAGCGCAAGCGCGGCAAGCTCGAAGCGCTGATCGCCCTGTTGGCGCAGAGCTCGGACGAGGTGCGATCGGACCGCGCCGAAGGGCCAGCGGCGGCGCCTCCCGCATCGCCGTTCCTGGACCTCGGCGTCGCCTCCCGGGTCGCGAGCGGCGTCCGTTACGTGGTCACCCTGGATGGCGACACGCTGCTGCCGCCGGGGCGCCTGCGCGACCTGGTGGGGGTCGCGGCGCATCCGCACAACCAACCCGAGATCGACCCGGTGCGAAGGATCGTCACCCGGGGCTACGGAATCTTGCAACCCCGCGTCGTGACCCCTTTGCCGAAGCCGAAGGAAGCCACGCTCTACCACTGGCTCTTCGCCGGGCGTTGCGGAATCGACCCCTACAGCGCGGCGACCTCCGAGGTCTACCAGGACGTTTTCCAGCAAGGGACCTTTACCGGCAAGGGCCTCCTCAACGTCCGGGCCATGCACGCGGTGCTGGTGCGGCGGCTCCCCGAGGGTCGCGTGCTCAGCCATGACCTGCTGGAGGGTGCCATCGCCCGGTGCGCGGCCGTCACCGACGTCACCGTGATCGAAGAAGCGCCGTTCCACGCGGATGTCGCGGCCTCGCGGGTGCATCGCTGGACACGTGGCGACTGGCAACTGGTGCCCTTCCTGCTGGCTCCCGGCGCCTACCCGATCGGCGCCATCAATCGCTGGAAGATGGTCGACAACCTGCGCCGCTCCTTGGTGGCGCCGATGTCCCTGGCGCTCTTGGTGCTCACGCTCGCGGCCGGCCTGCTCCGCCCCGGCGTGGCGCTTGGCCTGGTGGTGGCGGCGCTGGTCGCCGGGCCGATGATGGGCGCCATCGCGGGCCTGGCACCGAGCCGCGACGGCATCGCGATGGGCCACTTCTACCGCGGCGCCCTGGACGAGCTGCGGCGCGCCGTGGCCGGTGCGCTGTGGTTGCTCGCCCAACTCCTGCAGTTCGCGCTCATGAACCTGGACGCGGTCGGGCGTGCCGTCTGGCGCATGACCGTGAGCCGGCGTCATCTGCTCGAGTGGACGACCGCCGCCGCCGCGCAGGCCGCCGCCTCGACGCGCCTGTCCGATGTGCTGCGCCGGCATCGGGCGGCTCCGCTGGTTGCCGTGGCGCTGTGGGT
>JALYHO010000080.1 GCA_030776545.1 Pseudomonadota bacterium
CGCCTTCGCCGAGCCGCTGCTCGCCGGCCGGGCGCTCGCGACCGGTGAGGACGCCCTCGCGCATGCCGACGCGGTGGCGCAAATCCTCCAGGCCATCGGTGCCGCGCCGGCCATGCGAGCGGCGGCCTATCTGGTGTATGCGGGGGACTATCTCAACCGCCCCGACGAGGTCATTTCCAAGGCCTTCGGGCCTTCTTACGCGAGCCTCGTCGGCCACACCCGCAAGCTGATCGAACTGCAGCGGGCGGCCCGCGAGGCCGATCTCGGGGTCCAGGCGCGGGTGCAGCAGACCGAACGCGTCCGCAAGATGCTGCTGGCCTTCTCGCGCGACCTGCGCGTGGTGCTGCTGCGGCTGGCGTCGCGCTTGCAGACCCTGCGCTATTTCGCCGCCGCCCGCACGGCTTGCGAACCGGCACTTGCCGCGGAATCGCTGCAAGTGTTCGCGCCGCTCGCGAGCCGCCTCGGGATCTGGCAGATCAAGTGGGAACTCGAAGACCTGTCGTTCCGGTTTCTCGAGCCGCAGCGCTACCAGGACGTGGCGCGCCTGCTCGACGAACGGCGGGTCGAGCGGGAAGCCCATGTCGAGGCCTTTCGCCAGGGACTGTCCGAGCGGCTCCGGGCAGAGGGTCTGACGGCCGAGGTCCAGGGGCGGCCCAAGCACCTCTACAGCATCTGGAAAAAGATGCAGGGCAAACACCTCGACATCGCCCAGATTCTCGACTTGCGGGCGGTCCGGGTCATCGTCGCCGACCGGGCGGCTTGCTACGCGGCCCTGGCGCGGGTCCACGAGTTGTTTCGACCGGTCGCGGGCGAGTTCGACGACTACATCGAGCGGCCCAAGCCGAACGGCTATCAATCCTTGCACACCGTGGTGCTGGACGACGCCGGCCGGGCCGTCGAAGTCCAGATCCGGACCCGGGCGATGCACGAGCATGCCGAGCACGGCGTGGCCGCGCACTGGGCCTACAAGGAAGCGGGGTCCCGAGGCTATGCCGGCGCGAGCGCCGACGCGGTGCAGCAGGCCCGGGTCGCCGAGGCGCGCAAGGCGGTCATCCGGCAGCTGTTGGCATGGGAGCGGGATGCCGTCGGCGCAGCGGACGTGCCGGGCGACTCGGCAGCCGCGCCGACCGAGGAGCGCATCTACGTCTTCACGCCCGCCGCTGCGGTGGTCGAGCTGCCCGCCGGGGCCACACCGGTGGACTTCGCCTACAGCGTCCACACCGACCTCGGCCACCGTTGCCGAGGGGCGCGGGTCGACGGCGCGATGGTGCCGCTCAACACGCCTTTGCAAAGTGGCCAGACGGTCGACGTGGTGAGCGTTCGCGAAGGCGGGCCTTCGCTCGACTGGCTCAACCCCGACCTCGGTTTCTTGAAAAGCCCACGCGCCAGGGCCAAGGTGCGGGCCTGGTTCAACCTGTTGGCGCAGCGCGAGACCGTCGCCCGCGGGCGCGAGGCCGTGGAAAAACTGTTGCAACGGGAGGGGCGGACCGCGATCAAGCTCGACGACCTGGCCGCCCGCCTCGGCTTTCGCAACGCCGACGGGTTGTTCGAGGTGGTCGGCAAAGACGAGTATTCGCTGCGCAACATCGAGGCCTTGCTGCGCCCGCCCGAACCGGTCCCGTCCGCCGACGACCTGATCGCGCTGCGTCGCAGCGAAGTCGCGCCCCCGCAGGGCGGGGTGCTGGTGGTCGGGGTCGAGTCGTTGATGACCAGCCTGGCGCGCTGCTGTCGGCCCGCGCCGCCGGATCCGATCGGCGGCTACGTGACGCGTGGCAAAGGGGTCGCGGTGCACCGCTCCCGCTGCACGAATTTTCGGCAGATGGCACGCCGCGCCCCGGAGCGCGTGATCGCGGTGGCTTGGGGCGCACAGGCAGGCGAGAAGCGGGCGCTCTATCCGGTCGACGTCATGGTGGAGGCGGCCGATCGGCAGGGCTTGCTGCGTGACATCTCGGAGCTGTTCGCAAAGGAAAAAATGAACGTCACGGGTGTTCAGACCCAGTCGGTGCGCGATGGGGGAGGGGCGACCGCGCGCATGACCTTCACGCTCGAGGTGGCCGATACAGCCCGCCTGGCCCACGTTCTCGGGCTCGCCGTCCGGGTCGCCGGCGTGCGCTCGGTGCGCCGCAAGTGAAGCCAGGTTTTCAAGGCCTATGCTATAGTGGAGGGCTAGGGCGATTAGCTCAGTGGTAGAGCGCCTCTTTGACGTGGAGGATGTCGGGAGTTCGACCCTCTCATCGCCCACCAGATCACACGTCGACCGAAAAAAAGAGCTGACCCGCGAGGGCTCGGCTCTTTTTTTTGCCGCGTGCCGGGGAGGGCGCCGGTGACAGGCAGGAGGTCGGGCTCGGCAGGCTGGCCGCGGCGGGGCATCATGGCGTCCCGACTTCATCGAGTGAGCTGCAATGCAAGTGACCCCGCGCCGGCAGGCATGGATCGATGCCCACGTCGCCGAGACCCGTCGCGCCATGGCCGACCATGCCTTCGAGCTGAACGATCTGGTGCGTTTTGCGCTCTCGGCGTCGCGCCCCAAAGCGCACAAGGTGTACTACGCGATGGACCCGGTCAACGACGGCATCCGACAGTGGGACGCCCTCGCGCGCAAGCTCGCCAGACTCGTCGCCCGGGTGGAGGCCGACCGGGCCAGGCTGGGCACCGTGCCGTTCGATCCCGAGGCGCCGGCCGCCCAGGACGCGCCGGTGTAGATCGCGCGGATTCGATTCCTGGATGCCCCGGAACCCTCGCTTGCCCATGAAAAAGGGCACCCTCAGGTGCCCTCGGTAAAATTCCAGGTGGGGTCAGCGTTCGAGCAGGCGTGGGCCGCGGCCTGCCGCCTGGTCCACCGCAGCCGTGTAGCCGCCGTCGACCCAGCGACGTCCTTGGGCGAAGGCCAGGTGCGCCGCCGTGGTGGGATCGCTCACCGGCAGGCTCGGCGCCTGGACGGGAATTTCCAGAGTCAGTGAATCGGTGACATCGTGAATGACCAATCGCGGGGCAAAAGCGTTGACACCGAGACGCTCCGGTGAACACTGAAACTCGAAGCCCCGGTACTGCGCAAAATAGGTGGGTTCCATCGCCTTCAACCTCGCTTCAAATTCAAGCAAACATGTAATTCTTGCATCATTCGACCGGGGCTCCGATTGCGCTTCGGACCGTGCCGAGCGCCTGTCGCAACCCGCCCGGCCAGTGTGCTTGCAATGGGTCCGCCGAGCAACCCGGGCGCCCCCCTCGAACCGGTGTTTTGTCGCCGTATGAGTGTCAAAACACACACTTGAAATGCAAATTCGGGAACACCCCTTGCCACGGTCACCGATCTACCCTCGCGTTAGGTCACCACGTCGATGAGCCAGACCCGATCTCCGGTCCGTCCCTGGCCGGACATTGTGAACAAGTCTGCGCTGCCGCGTGTTGCGAACGATTTCTCACGGACACGTTTTTTTTGTCAAATGGGTGTGCCCTGCGGCGGTGTTCGTGACGTGGACAGGTTCAGGCCGATCAGAATGATCCAGGGGCGATTCCCCCCGGACGAACGCCGCCGAACATGCTGAAGCTTCAGGAACATGTCATCACCCGTCTGCTCTACGAAGACCAGGAGACGCGTGTCTATCGAGGGCGGACGTCCACCGACCAGACGCCCGTCATACTGAAGACGATCGCGCTCCAGGATCCCGACCCCCGCATCCTCGCTCGGCTGAGACACGAGTACGAGGTTCTCGCCGGCATGGCGTGCGCGGGCGTGCCTTCGCCGTACGCGCTCCTCGAGGACGGGCGCTCCCTCGTTCTCGTGCACGAGGACATCGGCGGCGAAGCGCTCGACAGCCTGATCGGCGGACGCCCGTGCGAGCTCGGCAGTTTCTTCCGGATCGCGTCGTCCCTGGTCGAAACGCTCGCTTGCGTGCATCGCAGCCGCATCATCCATCGCGACATCAAGCCGCACAACATCATCGTCAACAGCGAAACCGGGCAGGTCCAGCTGATCGATTTCGGCCTGTCGTCCCTGATGTCGCGCGAGCTGCCGCGGGCCGACCCGCCGCAACGCCTGGAAGGAACGCTCTCTTATATCGCGCCCGAGCAGACCGGGCGCATGAACCGGGCGGTCGACTATCGGGCCGATTTCTACGCGCTCGGGGTGACGTTGTACGAGCTGCTGACCGGTGTATTGCCGTTCGTGGCCGAGGACGCGCTGGAGCTGGTTCATTGCCACCTCGCCCGAACGCCGCGCGCGCCGCACGAGTTGCTCCCGCAGTGCCCCCGCAGCCTCAGCGACATCGTGATGAAGCTGCTGGCCAAGCTCGCCGAAGACCGCTATCAAAGCGCCTCGGGCCTGCGCGTCGACCTGCAGGAAAGCGAGCGCCGCTGGCGCAGCGGTGACAGCACCCCGTTCGCACTCGGCAGCCAGGACCGAAGCGAGCAGTTCCAGGTCCCCCAGCGTCTTTACGGGCGCGAAGCCGAGATCGCGCAAATGCTCGCCGTGTTCGAGCGCGTGGCCGCGGCGGGCGCGCCGGAGATGGTGGTGGTGGCCGGCTATTCGGGAATCGGCAAATCCGCGCTGGTGGCCGAACTGCAGCGTCCGATCACGGGCCGGCACGGGTATTTCATCACCGGCAAGTTCGATCAGTACCGACGCGGAACACCGTATGCCGCGATCGTGCAGGCCCTGCGCACGCTGGTGCAGCATCTGCTCGCCGAAAGCCCGGAGCAGTTGGCACGCTGGCGCGCGCTGATCTGGACGGCGCTCGGCGAGCATGGCCGCGTGATGACCGACCTCGTTCCCCTGCTGGAAACCGTGATCGGCCCGCAACCCGCCCTGGACGAGCTGGCGCCCGACCAAGCCTTGAATCGACTCAACCGGGTGTTTCGTCGGTTCGTGGCGGTCTTCGCCACACCTGAGCACCCCTTGGTGATCTTCATCGATGACTTGCAATGGGTCGACGTGGCCGGTCTGCAACTCCTCAGGGAACTGGTGACCGACCCTGCGACGAGCCATCTCCTGCTGATCGGTGCCTATCGGGACAACGAAGTGACGCCGGCGCATCCGGTCAGCCTGACCCTGGCGCAAATGCGCGAGCGGGGCATACCGGTCACGGTCGTGGCGCTGGCGCCTTTGGTCGGCCCGGACGTTCAGCGGATCGTCGCGGCCACGCTTCACACCGACGAGCATGCCGCTGCGCCGCTCGCGAACCTGATCTTCGCCAAGGCGCGGGGCAACCCTTTCTTCACGGGGCAGTTCCTGACCGCGCTCCACCATAAGGGCCTGATTGCCTTCGACGACGCGACCAGGGGGTGGGTCTGGGAGGAGTCGCTGATTCGGACGCGCAACTTCACCGACAACGTGGTGGCCTTGATGCTCGGAGAACTGCAGCGCCTGCCTGCGGCGACCCGGCAGGCCCTCGCCGTCGGGGGATTTCTCGGCAACGATTTCAAGTTGTCGACGCTCGCGCTGGTGATGGGCGAGACCCGGCAGGCGCTCGCTGCGCACCTCTGGCCGGCGCTCGAAGTCGGCCTGGTGTTTCGCAGCGAGGGGTACTGCCGCTTCCTGCACGACCGGGTGCAGGAAGCCGCCTACCTCCTCACCCCGGAAGCCGAGCGCGCCGCTTTGCATGGCCGCATCGGCACGTTGCTGCTGGACTCGGCCAGCGAAGCCGAACTCGACGACCAGTTGTTCGACATCGTCGAGCACCTGAACGCGGCCCGCACCGAGCTGACCGACCCGGGGCGGCGCCGCGACATCGTGCGTCTGAATCGCCTCGCCGGCGCCAAGGCGCACGCTGCCACGATGTACGCCCAGGCGGCGCGCCTGTTTGCCGCCGGCACGGCCTGGCTGCACGCCGACGCGTGGCGTAGCGACTACGACGACGCGCTCGGCCTGGCTCTCGGCGAGGCGCAAGCGCGAGGTCTGTGCGGCGAGGTCGAAGCCGCCGGCCAATTGCTCGACCGCGCGTTGCAGCATGCGCGCAATGCACTCGACCGTGCCCAGATCGCCCTGGTGCGGGTACGCCTGCACATGACCCGGGGCGCGCACGCCCAGGCCCGTGCGACGGCGCTGGCCAGCCTGCGCGAGTTCGGCATCGACGTGCCGGAGCTGCCCGACCGCGACGACGTGCAGCGCACCTACGACGAGATCGACGCGCTCATGGCGGGACGCTCGATCGCTTCACTGCTGGACCTGCCCGCGGCGACCGATCCGGGGCAGCGCATGGCCTTGCGTCTCATGATGTCGATCACGACGCCGACCTACTACCTCGGTCCGCAGGTCTGGGCTCTCCATCCCCCTGCCGTCGCGCTGATGAACTTGCGCTACGGCAACGGCGACGCCTCACCGATGCTTTTCACCTACTTCGGCTTCGAGCTCGGTGGCGCGCGCGGCCGCTACCGCGACGGCTTCGAGTACTGCGAGATGGCGCTGCGCATGATCGAACGGGCGCCGCAGCCCGGGATCTTGGGCAATCTCCTGGCCCACCGTGCGTTCGCCGCGGTCTGGGTCAAGCCGCTCGACGACGTGCTCGACATGCTCAAGGCCTCGATCCCCGCGAGCATCGACGGTGGCGACTTGATCGCCGCCGCGACCGCGTTCCACCACGTGATGCTGGAGTCCTTGACGGCCAGCGTCCCGCTGGCCGAATTGAGCGAGGAGGCGGCTTCCGGTCTGCTCCTGATCCAACGCTCAGGCTATCGGCCGATCGACTCCTGCGTCCGGCCGCGACGCCAACTGGTGCAGATGCTGCTCGGCCGAACCCGGGGGCCGACATCCCTCGGCGACGCCGATTTCGACGAGGCCGAGTTCGAAGCGCGGCTCGACGGCAACGACGCCATGGCGGCGTGCTGCTACCACCTGACCCGGCTGATGGGTCACGTCCTGACCGGCGATCACGACAGGGCGCTCGAGTCGCTCGCCCGGGCCGAGCCGCTGGCCTGGTCGGTCACGGGGACCATGAACAGTTATGTGTTGGTCTTCTACGGCGCGCTGGCGCTGGCGACCCAAGGGGATTCGGCGCTCGACGCGCTGCGCCGGCGCGAAACCCGGCTGGCCGAGTGGGCGGCGATCAATTCGGGGACCTTCGAGTCGAGTCAGTTGCTGGTGAGTGCCGAGATCGCGCGCGTCAGCGGTCAAACCGCCGCGGCCGCCGGACTTTATGAACGCGCCACCATTGCCGCTCGTGCCCAAGGCATGCGCGTCCATGAGGCGCTGGCGTGCGAAAGCGCGGCACACTTTTATCGGTCCCTCGGGGTCGAGTCCGTGGCGCTCGAGCAACTGCGTGCGGCGCGCGAAGCCTATGTGCGCTGGGGTGCGGTGTCGAAGGTGGCGATGCTGGACCGGGACCAGCCGAACCTGCCGCGGCCCCGCTCGAGGGGCCCGACATCGACCCCCGCGTCATCGGCACCGGGCCCGATCGAATTCGACGCGCTCGCACTGGTGCGCGCCGCTCGGGCGGTTTCCGGTCACATGTCGCGGGACGACCTGGTGCGCAAGTTGATGGAGGTCGTCCTGCAGTCCGCCGGGGCGCAGTTCGGTGCGCTGGTCCTGGTGCGCGCCGATGCCTTGCAACTGGTGGGGCTGGCGCGCGTCGACGGCGGCGGAACGGCGATCGAGGTGCGTCCGGGGTCGATCCCGCTGGCCACCGAGTTGCCTGCGAGCGTCCTGGCCTATGTGCGCAACAGCCGCGAAGCGGTGGTCCTGGACGACGCCAGCGCGTCGGTGCGCTTCGCCGCCGACCCCTATTTCGCGAGCTACCGTCCGCGCCTGGTGCTGTGCATGCCCGTGCTGCTCCAGGCCGAGCTGTTCGGGTTGCTGTACCTCGAGCACGCGACCCTCGACCATGCATTCACCGAAACCCGTCTGGCCGTGCTCGAACAACTCGCGGCCCAGGCGGCGGTCTCCCTGGAGAGTGCCGCGCTCTATGCGCAGGTGGAGGAAAGCCGGCGCACCCTGGAGCAAAAGGTCGCCGAACGCACCGCCGAACTGCAACTCAATCGCAACGCGTTCGATTCGATGCTCGAGCACGCGCCGGGCATCATGTTCGTGAAGGACCGGGCGGGCCGCTACCTTCGGCACACGCCCAGCATGGCGAGTCTCTTCGGACGTCCGGGTCAATCGCTCGCCGGGCTGCGCGACGACCAGGTCGCGCCTGCCGAGGTCGCGGCCAAGTTGTTCGCCGACGACCGCCGCGTCATCGACCACGGCGAGGTGTTGCATATCGAGCAAACCGTTCCTACCGCGCACGGCGTGCGCACCTTCATCACCCACAAGTTCCCGCTGCGCGATGCGGATGGCAAGGTGCACGCGCTCGGCGGCATGTCCGTCGACATCACCGATTCGAAGGTCGCGCAGGCCGAAGCCGAGCAGGCGACGCGCGCCAAGAGCGAGTTCCTGGCCAACATGAGCCATGAGATCCGCACGCCCATGAACGCCATCCTGGGCATGAGTCACCTGGCGCTGCGCACGGGCCTGAGCCCACAACAGCAAAACTACATCCGCAAGGTCAGTCGCTCGGCCGAATCCCTGCTCGGCCTGCTCAACGACATCCTGGACTTCTCGAAGATCGAAGCCGGGCGACTCGAGATGGAGGTGGTCGAGTTCGAGCTCGACGCGGTGCTCGACCACGTGGCCAACCTGGTGGGCCTGCAGGCCGACGAGAAAGGCCTGGAGCTGGTGTTCGATCCGGCGCCGGAGGTGCCGGCCCGGATGGTCGGCGACTCCTTGCGCCTCGGTCAGGTGTTGGTGAACCTGGTCAACAACGCGGTCAAGTTCACCGACCGGGGCGAGGTGGTGGTGGCGATCCGTCTCGTGCAGACCGACGGCCGTGGGGTGCGCGTTCGGTTCCTGGTGAGCGACACCGGCCCGGGCATGACGCCGCAACAACAGGCCCGGCTGTTCCAGCCCTTCATGCAGGCCGATTCGTCGACCACGCGCCGCTACGGCGGGACGGGCCTGGGGCTCGCCATCAGCCATCACCTGGTGGCCTTGATGGGTGGTGAGCTGGGGCTCGACAGCAGTCCGGGCATCGGCAGCAGCTTTCATTTCGACGTGCAGCTCGGCTTGCCCGACGCACCCGGCGGCGCGAGCCGCCCGAGCGGCTCCGAGCTGCTCGTCGGCGCGCGGATGCTGGTCGTCGACGACAACGCCAGTGCGCGCTCGATCCTGGTGGCGATGGGCCGCGGGCTGGGCCTCGATGCCCATGGCGCGCACGATGCCTGGGAAGCCTTGCGCACGCTCGCGCTGGCGGCCGATACCGGGGAGCCCTTCGACGTGGTCGTGATGGATTGGAAAATGACGGCGATGGACGGCATCGACTGCGTCGAGCAGATCGCGCTGCAACAGCCCGAAGCAATGCCCGCGATCGTGATGATGTCGGCGTTCGGCCGCGACGAATTGATGGAGCATCTCCTGGCGCGCGGCATCGTGGGCGACGCGTTGACCAAGCCGGTGACGCGATCGGCGCTGTCGGCGGTCTGCGCGGCGGCGCTCGGCCATGCCGGCGGCGGCGAGCGCCGCGCATCTGCAAGGCACGACAACGACAGTCGCGACCTGCTCCGCGGTGCCCATCTGTTGTTGGTGGAGGACAACCCGATCAACCAGGAGTTGGCCGCGGAGCTGCTCGGCGACGCCGGCATCAGCGTCGAACTGGCGAACAACGGTGAAGAAGCGCTGCGCGCCTTGACGCGGGCCGAATTCGACGGCGTGCTGATGGATTGCCAGATGCCGGTGCTGGATGGGTATGCGGCCACCGTGCGAATCCGGGAGAACCCGGACTGGTCCGACCTCCCGGTGATCGCGATGACGGCCAACGCCATGACCGGCGACCGCGAGCTCGCGCTGGCGGCCGGCATGAACGATCACATCGCCAAGCCGATCGACATCGCCGCGATGTTCGACACCCTGGCACGCTGGATCAAGCCGCGCCGCCCGCGGACGCCGACGCCGCAAGCCCCCGAAGCGGCCGTGGTGCGCGACCCGCTCGCCAGCCTGCCAGGCATCGACGCCGCGGTCGGCCGAGCCAGCACGATGGGCAACGACGCCCTCTACCGGCGCCTGCTCGGCATGTTCAGGACCGACCACCGCGAGGCCGCCGCCAGTTTCCAGTTCGCCTGCGCACAGGGCGACAAGGAAGAGGCCACCCGCATCGTCCACAACCTGCGTTCGGTGGCCGCCAGCTTGGGCGCGATCGGCTTGGCGCGTGCCAGTCGCCTGCTCGAGGTCGCCTGCCTGAACAACGCCGAAGCGCCAGAACTGCTGCGCTTGCTCGAGAGCGTGACGCAGGAGCTCGCGCCCGTGCTCGACGGGCTCGACGCACTGTTCTCTGCCACGACGTGAAGCGCCGGGGAACGGCGAGCGGCCGCGGTAGGCGCCCTCCGACAGCATAAATCGGTGGCGTGTAGTGGGGCCGATCCGCGGCGCTGGGTAGGATGACCCCCAGCATGCGCAACATGTCCTGCATTCCCGGCTCGGCGGCGCCATGAATCCCGATGTCGCCCTCGGCGGGTCGCGACGCCCGCTCACCACGCCCTCCAACTCGGCGCCCGGCGCGGCGGCCGCGACCGGGGCTTTCGTGGTGCAAAAACACGCCGCGCGCACCCTGCATTACGACTTCCGGCTGGAGCTCGACGGCGTGCTCAAGAGCTGGGCCATCCCGAAAGGGCCGAGCCTGGACCCGACGCTCAAGCGCATGGCGGTCGAAGTCGAGGACCACCCGCTGGCCTATGGCGGGTTCGAAGGCGTCATCGCACCCGGGCACTATGGAGCCGGTCGCGTCGAGGTCTGGGACCGGGGGCAGTGGCGGGCCGAGGGGGATGCGCGGCAGTCGCTCCTCGCCGGACGCCTCGTCTTCGAACTCGAGGGCGAGAAACTGCAGGGCCGATGGACGCTTCTGCGCTTGCGACCGCGTGCCGCCGAGAAGCAGCCGACCTGGTTGCTGATGAAGGCACATGACGCGTTCGCACGGTCGGACGCCGAGTACGACGTGGTGGCCGAAGCCCCCGACAGCGTCCTCGCGCGTCCGGGGCGACCCCGTGCCGCGCAGCCTGCGCGCACCTCGCGCGGCGCGCGTGCCGAAGCGGGAGTGACCCACCCCGACCGCGTGATCGACGCGGTGAGCGGGGCGACGAAGGCCGAGTTGGCGGCTTATTTCGAGCGCGCCGCACCCCAGCTGCTCGTCCACTTGAAGCAACGTCCGGTCGCGTTGGTGCGCGCACCCGCAGGCGTGGCCAGATCGCAATTTTTTCAAAAGCACGCCGGCGCGGGCGCCATGCCGGGCACCCGGCGCCTCGACCCGGCGCTCGACCCTGGGCACGACGCGCTGCTGGTGATCGGCTCGGCCCGGGGCCTTCGATCCGCGGCGCAACTCAACGTGGTCGAAATCCATACCTGGAACATGACGGCGCGAACGATCCAGAAACCCGACCGGATGGTCTTCGACCTCGACCCGGGCGAGGGCGTGACGTGGCCGCAAGTGCGCGAGGGCGCGCTCGCCGTGCGCGACTTTCTCGCCCAGATCGGCTTGGTCGCGCTGGTCAAGACCAGCGGAGGCAAGGGGCTGCACCTCGTCGTGCCGCTGGCACCACGATGGGACTGGCAACGGGTTCGGGCTTTTTCGCAGGCCGTGGTGGCGCGCATGGCAGAGGTCGCACCGGAGCGGTTCGCGCTGAAGAGCGGGCCTCGAAATCGCATCGGAAAGATCTTCATCGACTATTTGCGCAATGGGTGGGGGGCGACCACCGCGGCGGCGTGGAGCCCGCGGGCGCGCCCCGGGCTCGGCATTTCGGTGCCTTTCGACTGGACCGAGCTGGGCTCGGTGGAGAGCGGGGCGCACTGGCAGTTGCGGAATATCGACGCGCGTCTCGGGGTGGGCAATGCCCCCTGGGATACGGCCTTGACCCGGCAAACCCTCACCCGCGCGATGAAAGCTCTCGACATCAAGGCCCCTCTCGCATGACTCGATTCGATCATCTCGACCCGTCCGACCTGCCCGGTCCGCTCACGCCGCCGCCGCCCGTGCCCCCGTTTCCGG
>JALYHO010000081.1 GCA_030776545.1 Pseudomonadota bacterium
GCTGCGGGCGTTGCGGGCCGCGGGCATTCCCTGCGGGGTCGCCTCGTCCACCCACCGCGCGGAGGTGTTGCGGCGCCTGGGGGACGCCGGGCTGCTCGACCACTTCGCCGCGATCTGCGGCGGCGACGAGGTCGTGCACGGCAAGCCCGCGCCCGACCTGTATGCACTCGCGGTCCGCCGCCTGGACGCCGAGGCGGCATCGACCCTCGCCTTCGAGGACTCGGGCCATGGCGTGCAGGCGGCGTTGGCAGCCGGCCTGGCGGTCGTCAACGTGCCCGACATCAAAGCCCCCGATCCGGCCTGGCAAGCGCGTTGCTTGGCGGTATTGCCCACGCTCGAATCCGTCGCCGACCACGGCGCCGCCTGGTTCGGACTGGCCTGACGACGCCACCCTCTTTTCGGGACTGCCGGTCCATGCACATTCACATCCTCGGTATCTGCGGCACCTTCATGGGGGGCCTGGCCGCTCTGGCGCGCGAAAGCGGGCACACGGTCACCGGTTGCGACGCCGGCGTCTATCCGCCGATGAGCGACCAGCTGCGCGCGCTCGGGATCGAGCTCGTGGAGGGCTACGGAGCCGACCAGCTCGCGCTCGCGCCGGACGTGTTCGTGGTCGGCAACGTGGTGGCGCGGGGCAACCCCCTGATGGAAGCGATTCTCGACGCCGGAGCGGCCTACACGAGTGGTCCGCAGTGGCTGGCCGAGCACGTCTTGCAAGGGCGCCACGTGCTGGCGGTGGCGGGCACGCACGGCAAGACCAGCACCTCCGCGATGCTCGCCTGGGTGCTCGAACACGCCGGCCTCGCGCCGGGCTTCCTGGTGGGCGGGGTGCCACTCAATTTCGGCGTGAGCGCGCGGCTCGGCCAGGTCGGCCCGGGGACGCCCTTCGTGATCGAGGCCGACGAATACGACACCGCGTTCTTCGACAAGCGCAGCAAGTTCGTGCACTACCGAGCCCGCACCGCCATCTTGAACAACCTCGAATTCGACCACGCCGACATCTTCGACGACCTGGCCGCGATCGAACGTCAGTTCCACCACCTGGTGCGCACGGTGCCCGCCAGCGGCCGGCTCGTGGTCAATGCCCGCGAGGCGAGCTTGCAAAGGGTTTTGACGCTGGGTTGCTGGAGCGGGGTGCAGCGCTTCGGCGCACGCAAGGAAGAACCCGGCGCGCTGCGCGCCCGCGGCGAACCGCACGCGTTCGACGTGCTGCGTGGCAGCCTCAGGATCGCGCGGGTCGAATGGGGGCTGCTCGGCGAGCACAACCAGCTCAACGCGCTCGCCGCGATCGGCGCGGCCGAACACGTCGGGGTGGCACCCGAGGTCGCGGCGCAGGCACTCGCCAGCTTCCAGAACGTCCGGCGCCGGCTCGAACTGCGCGGCGAATGCGGCGGCGTCAAGGTCTACGACGACTTCGCCCATCACCCGACCGCCATCCGCACCACCATCGACGGCTTGCGACGCAAGGTGGGCATGCAACGCATCCTCGCGGTCTTCGAGCCGCGTTCCAACACGATGAAGCTCGGGGCGATGAAGGCGCAGCTGCCCTGGTCGCTCGAGGAAGCCGACCTGGCGTTCTGCCACGCCGGCGAGCTCGACTGGGATGCGGCCCAGGCCCTCGCGCCGCTCGGCGAGCAGGCGGTGGTCTGCAGCAGCATCGCCACACTGGTCGACCGCGTCGCCTCCGTGGCGCGCGCCGGTGACCATGTCCTGTGCATGAGTAACGGTGGCTTTGGCGGTATCCACGCCAAAATCCTCGACGCGTTGGCCCCCAAACGTTGAGCCCGCCCGCACCTGTCGCCGCCCATGACCACCGCGCTCACCCACTTGCTCTACCTTCACGGCTTCCGCTCGTCGCCGCGCTCGGCCAAGGCGCGGCTCACCGGCGACTGGGTGCGGTCGCAGCGCCCGGAGGTTCGCTGGTGGTGCCCGCAGCTGCCACCGTCGCCGGCCGATGCCGTCAAGCTCATTCTCGACGGCGTGAGCGACTGGCCGGCCTCGGGTTCGGCCGTGATCGGCAGTTCGCTCGGCGGCTTCTACGCGACCGTGGTGGCCGAGCGCCTGGGCTGGCGCGCGGTCGTGCTCAACCCCGCGGTCGATCCGGCGCGTGACCTGACGCGTCACATCGGCGAAGTCCACGCCTGGCACACCGAAGAGCGGTTTTTCTTCCGCCCCGAATACATCGCCGAACTGCGCGTCATCGCCCCGGTGACGCTCAGCCGGCCGCAGCGCTACTTCGCCGTCATCGCCAAAGGCGACGAGGTGCTGAGCTGGGAAGAGATGTCCGCGCGCTATGCGGGCTGCCGGATCCGCCTGCTCGAAGGCAGCGACCACGCCATCACCGAGTACGAGGCCTACCTGCCGGAGGTCGTCGAATTCCTCGGCCTCACCAGTGGATCAGGGCCATGATGACCCGGCCCCAGACCCAGACGTTGAACCACAGCAGGAGCGCCATGTAGAGGCCGCGCCGCAGCGAGCGGGCCCGTTCCAGCCATGCGGGGATGTCGAGGAAGATGAAGAGCAGGAAGGCGCCCAGCGAGCTCACTGCGAGCAGCACCGACAATCCGAACATCACCCAGGAAAAGACCACCATTCAACGACCCTTCACGCTCATCTCGAGCACGCGCTCGACGATCAGCACCCCGAAAAACACCAGGCCCGCGATCACGGTCCACTTGATCAGCGCGACGCCGGCTCGGCGCAGACGCAGGTTGCCATTGAGCAACGAGGTGCCCAGGCAAACCAGCCCCGCCAGAAGCAGCAACAGCACCAAGCCGCGAGCGAGCAGCATCTACCAGGCCGGGGCCAGTTCGGCGAAGCCGGCAGGCGCCAGGGCACTGTCTTCGAAGGTGACGATCTCGAACGTCGACCGATCGGCCAGCACCTTGCGCAGCAGTTTGTTGTTCAGATCATGGCCGGAGCGAAACGCGCTGTAGGCCGCGATCATCGGATGACCGACCACCAGCATGTCGCCGATGGCGTCGAGCAGCTTGTGCTTGACGATCTCGTCGTCGTAGCGCAGGCCGTCACCATTGAGCACCTTGTAGTCGTCGATCACGAGCGCGTTGTCCATGCTGCCGCCGAGCGCGAGGCCGCGCGAACGCATCATCTCGACATCCTTCGTGAAACCGAGGGTGCGGGCGCGGGCGATCTCCTGTTTGTAGCGGCCCGACGCCATGTCGAACGTGACCCGTTGGCCGGTCTGGTCGACGGCCGGGTGGTCGAAGTCGATCTCGAAGGTCAGCTTGTAGCCCTCGTAGGGGTCGAGGCGGGCCCATTTCAGCGCCGCGCCCGTGCCTTCCCGGACCTCCACGGCCTTCTGAATGCGCAGGAAGCGTTTCGGTCGGTCCTGCAACTCGATGCCGGCGCTTTGCAGCAGGAAGACGAAACTCGCGGCCGAGCCGTCGAGGATCGGTACTTCCTCGCCGGTGATGTCGACGACCAAGTTGTCGATCCCGAGTCCCGAGCACGCCGACAACAGATGTTCGATGGTCCGCACCTTCGGTGCGCCCGGATCACCGCCGTAGGAGAGCGTGGTGTTCAGGCGGGTGTCGGTGATCCACAGCGGGTCGACCCGGATGTCGACCGGCTGCGCCAGATCGACGCGCCGAAACACCACGCCGGTGTCGGGTGCCGCGGGGCGCAGCGTCATCTCGACCCGCTGTCCACCGTGCAGGCCGACGCCGACCGCGCGTGTCATGGATTTGAGGGTACGTTGGGCGAGCATTGCCACCAATTGTCGTGGAAAAACCGTCTCGACCCGGCCCGGGCGCGACCGAGGGG
>JALYHO010000082.1 GCA_030776545.1 Pseudomonadota bacterium
GGCGTGTCAGGGGCGGCGGCGTCGCCCCCGCCGGCACGGGGGTCGGGCAGGTCGGGGGCATCGCCGTCGTAGATCAGGCTGCGGCGGCGCTGCAGGTAGGCATCCCGGATGAAGGTGTACTTGTCCAGCGCGATGTCGTCCAGAACCTGACTGGCGCCGAGCAGGTTGGCACGGGTGTTGATGATTTGCAGACCGACCAGACTGAATTGATACTTCCCGTCGTGGATGAATATCGCCGGGGACGCCGCGCGGTCCAGGGGGAGCGCCAGCGAGTCCCGCACGGTGGAGGGGCCGATCAACGGCCAGACGATGTAGGCGCCGGGCCCGAAGCCCCAATGACCGAGCGTTTGACCGAAGTCTTCGTAGTGATGTTCGAGACCGAACTCGCTCGCGATATCGAGTATCCCGAAAATACCGAACACGGTGTTGGTGGTGAATCGGACGACGTCGTTGAAGGCCGGCTCGGCCTTGCCTTGCAGGACATTGTTGACCGCTGACCAGCCGTCGGCGGCGTTCGCGAAGAAGTTGTCGACGCTGCGCCGTACGAACTGCGGCACCACCTTGGAATACCCGGTGGCCACCGGCTTGAGCAGGTACTGGTCGAGGCCTTCGTTGAAAGCGAAGACCTTGCGGTTCCAGTTTTCCCAGGGATCGAGCCGGGCGCCGGGACCGCCGCGCGCGTCCTTGACGAACTGGCTGGTCGTCGTGGTGGCGCAGCCTCCGAGCCCGAGCAAGGCCACGCACACGACGAGGCAGCCGAGGCGATCGTGGAACAAGGTTTTCACTTTTTGCCCCCGTTGGCGGTCGCAGCGGGCGCGGACGCGGCGCCGGAGCCGGCATCGGCCGCCTTACTGAACAGGAACTGGCTGATGAGGCTCTCCAGGACCACGGCCGACTGGGTCGACCGTATGGTGTCGCCGGCGGCGAAATTCTTGGTGTCGCCTCCCGCTTCGAGCCCCACGTACTGGTCACCGAGCAAGCCCGACGTCAGGATCCGGGCGGACGAATCGGCCGGGAATTGATAGGACTTCTGGATGTCGAACTTCACCACGCCCTGGAAGGTCTTCGGGTCGAGCGAGATCGACACCACCCGGCCCACGGTCACGCCGGCGCTGCGCACCGGCGATCGAACCTTGAGTCCGCCGATGTTGTCGAACTTCGCGCTCAGAGGGTAGGTTTCCTCGCTGGTGAAACTGCTCAGGTTGGCCGCTCGCAGCGCGAGGAAGACGATCGCCGCCAACCCCAGCAGCACGAACAGCCCGACCAGCGTCTCGATGCCCTTTTTACCCATGGTCCACTTTTCCTCTGGTTGTTCAGCGCGACGAGAACATCAGTGCTGTCAGCACGAAGTCCGTCATCAGCACGGCGAGCGACGACACCACCACGGTGCGCGTGGTGGCGCGCGCCACGCCCTCCGGCGTCGCTTTGGCTTCGAAGCCCTGGTAGACCGCGACGAAGCTGCAGATCACGCCGAACACGATGCTTTTGATGATGCCGTTGCCGAGGTCGCGGCGGACGTCCACCCCGCTTTGCATGATCGACCAGAAGTTGCCCGCATCGAGGCCGATCATGAGCACCCCGACGACGTAGGCCCCGAGGATGCCGACGGCGGAAAAAAGCAGGGCCAGCACCGGCATCGCGACGATGCCGCCGACGAAGCGCGGCGCCAGCACCCGGCTCTTGGGGTCGACCGCCATCAGTTCCATGGCGGCGAGTTGCTCGCCGGCCTTCATGAGGCCGATCTCGGCGGTGAGCGAGGTGCCGGCGCGGCCGGCGAACAACAAGGCGGTGACGACCGGACCGAGTTCGCGCACCAGCGACAGGTTGACGACCAGCCCGACCGAGTCGGCCGCGCCGTAGGTGGCGAGCGCATAGTAGGTTTGGAGCGCCAGCACGAAACCCACCGCGAGCCCGGACGACAGGATCACCATGAGCGACAGGTTGCCGAGCGCATGCACCTGGGCCACCGCGAAATAGGGCCGGCGCAGCGAGGCCGGTACGGTCCGCAGCAACGCCGCGAAGAAGAACGCGTGGTGGCCGAGCGAGCGCAGCAACTCGAGGGTGGTGCGTCCGATCCACGCGAGACCGTTCATGCCGCGCTGCCCCGCAGGCCGAGGTCTTGTGCGAGCGGCGGCGCGGGGTAATGGAAGGGCACCGGACCGTCGGGTTCGCCGCGGATGAACTGGCGCACGCGCGGGTCGTCGCTGGCATTGAGCGCGTCGGGCGTCCCTTCGGCGATCACGTGGCCGGGGGCCGCCATGATGTAGGCGTAATCGCAGATCTGAAAGCACTCCTGGACATCGTGCGACACCACCAGCGAGGTCGCGCCGGTCGCGTCGTTGAGCTTGCGAATCAGATTGGCGGTGACGCCCATCGCGATCGGATCGAGCCCGGTGAAGGGCTCGTCGTAGAGCAGGATTTCCGGGTCGAGCGCGATCGCGCGCGCCAGCGCCACCCGACGCCCCATGCCCCCGGAAATCTCGGCGATCCGCAGGGTGGCGGCGCCTCGCAAGCCGACGGCGTTGAGTTTCATCAGGACGATGTCGCGGATCATCGCGTCGTCGAGATCGGTGTGTTCACGCAACGGGAACGCCACGTTCTCGAACACCGAGAGGTCCGTGAAGAGCGCGCCGAACTGGAACAACATGCCCAGGCGCCTGCGCAGGGCGAAGAGTTGGGCGGCGTTGCGCGCGTCGATCGCCTGTCCGTTGACCCGCACGCTGCCCTGCCCGGCCGGGTAGACACCGCCGATCAGTCGCAGCAGCGTGGTCTTGCCGCAGCCCGAGCCGCCAAGGATGGCGGTGACCTGGCCGCGTCCGAAACCCAGCGTCACATCGTCGAGGACGAGCCGGGCCGGGTCATAGCCGAAACTGACGTGGTCGACCTCGATCAGCTTCTCGGCGCTGGCGTGATCGGGGTGCGGTCGGCGGAGGTCACTGGGCATTCGTGAGACGCTGGGTCGTGGCAGCGGGGGGATGCCGCCTTCTCGCGATGATAGTCGCACGCCGCGGGTCGGCGCCGCGCGCATGCTCAGCGCGGCAGCGCGCTGGTCCCCATCAGGAACAGGTCGACGGCACGCGCCGCCTGGCGGCCTTCGCGGATCGCCCAGACGACGAGCGACTGCCCACGCCGCATGTCGCCGGCGGCGAAGACCTTGGCGACGTTGGTCGCATAGCCCCCGTGCGCATCGACGCTGGCCCGGGCGTTGCCGCGGGCGTCCTTGTCGACGCCAAAGGCTTCCAGCACGCTTGCGACCGGGCTCACGAAACCCATGGCGAGCAGCACCAGGTCGGCGGCAAGCACCTGCTCGGAGCCCGGCACCTCGACCATCTTGCCGCCCTGCCATTCGACCTTGACCGCTTTCAGGCCTTTGACCCGGCCCTTGTCCTTGCCCTCGCCGGCGATGAATTCCTTCGTGGCGATGGCGAACGCGCGCTCGCATCCTTCTTCGTGGCTCGAGGAGGTGCGCAGCTTGATCGGCCAGTAGGGCCAGACCAGGGGTTTGTTTTCCTGCTCCGGCGGCATCGGCAGCAGCTCGAACTGGGTCACGCTCGCGGCCCCATGGCGGTTGCTCGTGCCGACGCAATCGCTGCCGGTGTCGCCGCCGCCGATCACGACCACGTGTTTCTGGTCGGCGCGCAGCTGGCCCTTGATCTTGCCGCCGGCATTGATCTTGTTTTGCTGCGGCAGGAATTCCATCGCGAAGTGGATGCCCTCCAGCTCGCGGCCGGGCACCGGCAAATCGCGCGAGTGTTCGGCGCCGCCGGTCAGGAGCACGGCGTCGAACTCGGCCTGGAGTTGCTCGGCCGAGACGGTCTCCCGGGCCCAGTTGGTGACCTTGGTGCCTTCGGGGAGCTTGCCGACCAGCACGCCGGTCCGAAACGTCACGCCTTCGGCTTCCATCTGCTTGACGCGGCGGTCAATGTGGGTCTTTTCCATCTTGAAATCTGGAATGCCGTAGCGCAGCAAGCCGCCGATCGCGTCGTTCTTCTCGAACAGGGTGACGTCGTGACCGGCACGCGCCAACTGCTGCGAGGCAGCCAGCCCGGCCGGTCCGGAGCCCACCACCGCGACTGTCTTGCCGGTCTTGGTTTTCGGCGGACGCGCCGCGACCCAGCCCTCGGCCCAGGCGCGATCGATGATGGCGTGCTCAATGCTCTTGATGCCGACCGGGTCGTCGTTGACGTTGAGCGTGCACGCCGCCTCGCAAGGCGCCGGGCAGACCCGTCCGGTGAATTCCGGGAAATTGTTGGTCGAGTCGAGCACCGCCCAGGCGCTCTTCCAGTCCGCCCGATACACGAGGTCGTTGAAATCGGGAATGATGTTGTTGACCGGACAGCCGTTGTTGCAAAACGGCGTGCCGCAGTCCATGCAGCGCGCACTCTGGATCTTCGCATCGGCCTCCTCCAGGCCGATGACGAACTCCTTGTAGTGCTTGGTGCGCTCGGCGATCGGGGCATAGCCTTCCTCGAGTCGCTCGTATTCCATGAAGCCGGTGACTTTTCCCATGGTGCTCGGTGGGTTCGTTCGTGGTGGACTGGGGGCGGCGCCGGACTTACTGGGCCGGAACCGATTTGGTGCGCACGCGCGCGATGGTCGTGTCGGCGTCCTGCACCGCTTTCGACTCGGTCGCGACCAGCGCGGCGCGCGCGGCCTGCTCGCCGAGCGCGCGCTTGTACTCGTTCGGGAACACCTTGACGAACTTGCCGCGCGATTCGGCCCAGTGGTCCATGATGTGGCGCGCCCGCAGTGAGCCGGTCCACTTGTGGTGGTCTTCGACCAGCTTCTTCAGCGTCGCCTCGTCGGTCTGGCCGAGGTGCCAGTGGGCCTTGTCGGCGTCCTGCTCGGCAGCGGGCAGCACCTTGGCGAGGGTCACCATGGCGGTGTTGCAGCGCGAGGCGAAGGTGCCGTCCTCGTCGTAGACGTAGGCGACGCCGCCGCTCATCCCGGCAGCGAAATTGCGCCCGGTCTTGCCCAGCACGGCGACCGTTCCGCCGGTCATGTACTCGCAGCCGTGGTCGCCGGTTCCCTCGACGACCGCGGTCGCGCCCGAGAGCCGCACCGCGAACCGCTCGCCCGCCACGCCGCGGAAGAACGCCTCCCCGCTGGTCGCGCCGTAGAGGACGGTATTGCCGACGATGATGTTCTGGGTCGCGTCGCCGCGGAACTCGATCGACGGGCGGATCGCGATGCGCCCGCCGCTCATCCCCTTGCCGGTGTAGTCGTTGGCGTCGCCGATCAGGTAGATCGTGATGCCCTTGGCGAGGAACGCGCCGAAGCTTTGGCCGCCGGTGCCTTCCATCTGGATGAAGATGGTGTGGTCGGGAAGGCCTTCGGGTCGGTGGCGGATCAGCTCGCCCGACAGCATGGCGCCGACCGTGCGGTTGACGTTGCGGACCTCCTGCATGAACTGCACCCGCTCGCCGGTCTCGATCGCCGGGCGGCATTTCTCGATCAGCTTCACGTCCAGGGCCTTGGCCAGGCCGTGGTCCTGCTGCTCGGTCTGACGGCGAGGGACTTCGGCCGGCGCGGCCGGCAACTGGAACACGCGGCTGAAATCCAGACCGCGCGCCTTCCAGTGCGTGATGCCCTTCCTCATGTCGAGCAGGTCGGCGCGCCCGATCAGGTCGTCGAACGTGCGGATGCCGAGTTGCGCCATGATGGAGCGGGCCTCCTCGGCGACGAAGAAGAAGAAATTGACGACGTGCTCGGGCCGCCCGGTGAATTTCTTGCGCAGCACGGGATCTTGCGTGGCCACCCCCACCGGACAGGTGTTGAGGTGGCACTTGCGCATCATGATGCAGCCCTCGGCCACGAGGGGTGCGGTCGCGAAGCCGAACTCGTCGGCCCCCAGCAGGGCGCCGACGACGACGTCGCGGCCGGTCTTCATCTGGCCGTCGGCCTGGACCCGGATGCGTGAGCGCAAGCGATTGAGGACGAGGGTTTGCTGGGTTTCGGCCAGACCGAGTTCCCACGGCGTACCGGCGTGCTTGATCGAGCTCCACGGCGAGGCCCCCGTGCCGCCGTCGTGGCCGGCGATGACCACGTGGTCGGCCTTGGCCTTGGCGACGCCGGTGGCGATCGTGCCGACCCCCACCTCGCTCACCAGCTTGACACTGATGCTGGCGCGCGAGTTGGCGTTCTTCAGGTCGTGAATGAGCTGGGCCAGGTCCTCGATCGAATAGATGTCGTGGTGCGGCGGTGGTGAGATCAGGCCGACGCCGGGCACCGAGTAGCGCAGCATGCCGATGTAGTCGGTGACCTTGCCGCCTGGCAGTTGCCCGCCCTCGCCCGGCTTGGCGCCTTGCGCCATCTTGATCTGGATCTGGTCGGCACTGGAGAGGTATTCGGTCGTGACGCCGAACCGGCCCGAGGCCACCTGCTTGATTTTCGAGCGCAGCGAGTCGCCGGCGTCGAGCTCGAAATCGACCTGGATGTTGCCGGGCCCGAGCACGTCGCTGAACTTGGTGCCCTGCTGGATCGGGATGCCCTTGAGTTCGTTGCGGTAGCGCGCCGGATCCTCGCCGCCTTCGCCGGTGTTGGACTTGCCGCCGATCCGGTTCATGGCGACGGCGAGGTTGGCGTGGGCTTCGGTGCTGATCGAGCCGAGCGACATCGCGCCGGTGGCGAAGCGCTTGACGATCTCGCTCGCCGGTTCGACCTCGTCGATGGGGATCGCCCGGGCCGGGTCGACGCGGAACTCGAACAGGCCGCGCAGGGTCATGTGACGCTGCGACTGGTCGTTGATGATCTGCGCGTATTCCTTGTAGGTCTCGAACTTGTTGGCGCGCGCGCTGTGCTGAAGCTTGGCGATCGCGTCGGGGGTCCACATGTGCTCCTCGCCGCGCACCCGCCAGGCGTATTCGCCGCCGGCATCGAGCATGGTCTCGAGCACCGGGTCGTCGCCGAACGCGGCCAGGTGCATCCGGATCGCTTCTTCCGCGACTTCGAACACGCCGATGCCGCCGACCTGGCTGGCCGTGCCCTTGAAGAACTTCTGCACCAGTTCCTGGTCCAGGCCGATCGCCTCGAACAATTGCGCGCCGCAATACGACATGTAAGTCGACACGCCCATCTTGGACATGATTTTCGAGAGCCCCTTGCCGATCGCCTTGACGTAGTGGGTGATGGCGCGTTCGGCCGACAACTCGCCGCTCAGGTCCTGGTGCATCGCGGCCAGGGTCTCGAGTGCGAGGTAGGGGTGGACCGCTTCGGCGCCGTAGCCCGCCAGGACCGCGAAATGGTGGACCTCGCGGGCCGAGCCGGTTTCCACGACCAGCCCCGCGGTGGTTCGCAAGCCCTCGCGAACCAGGTGCTGGTGGATCGCCGACAAGGCCAGCAGCGCTGGGATCGCGACGAAGTCCCGGTTCATCTGGCGGTCGCTGATGATGAGGATGTTGTGCCCGGTCTTGATCGCGTCGACGCACTCGGCGCACAGCGACGCCAGCTTCGCTTCCACGCCCTCGTCGCCCCAGGCGAGCGGGTAGGTGATGTTGAGCTCGTAGCTCTTGAACTTGGCGCCGGTGTGTTTTTCGATTTCGCGCAGGCGCGCCATGGCGTCGAAATCGAGGATGGGCTGGGGCACCTCCAGGCGCATCGGCGGATTGACCGCGTTGATGTCGAGCAGGTTGGGCTTGGGACCGATGAACGAGACCAGCGACATCACGATCGCTTCGCGAATCGGATCGATCGGCGGGTTCGTCACCTGGGCAAACAACTGCTTGAAATAGTTGTAGAGCGGCTTGTTCTTGTCCGAGAGCACCGCGAGCGGTGAATCGTTGCCCATCGAGCCGATGCCCTCTTCCCCGGCCTGCGCCATGGGGCTCAGCAGGAACTTGATGTCTTCCTGGGTGTAGCCGAAGGCCTGCTGGCGGTCGAGCAGCGACTCCGGGTGCGGGCCCGCCAGGGGGCCCGGCGGGACGTCCTCGAGCTTGACCCGGACGCTCTCGATCCACTGTCGGTAAGGCTTGGCCGACGCGAACTGGTTCTTGAGTTCCTCGTCTTCGATGATGCGACCTTGCTCGAGGTCGATCAGCAGCATCCGCCCCGGTTGCAGGCGCCACTTCTTGACGATGCGGTTTTCCGCGATCATCGGCAGCACGCCGGACTCGGACGCGCCGACCACCAGGTCGTCGTCGGTCACCAGGTAGCGGGTCGGTCGCAAGCCGTTGCGGTCGAGCGTGGCCCCGATCTGGCGCCCGTCGGTGAAGACCATCGCGGCCGGGCCGTCCCAGGGTTCCATCATCGCCGCGTGGTACTCGTAGAAGGCACGGCGCCGCGGGTCCATGGTCGCGTGTTGCTCCCAGGCCTCGGGGATCATCATCATCGCGGCGTGCGCGAGCGAGTAGCCACTCATCACCAGCAGCTCGAGTGCGTTGTCGAAGGTGGCGGTGTCCGACTGGTGCTCGAAGCTGATCGGGTAGAGCTTTTTCAGGTCGTCGCCCAGTACCGGCGACTTCATCACCCCTTCCCGGGCCCGCATCCAGTTGAAGTTGCCCTTGACGGTGTTGATCTCGCCGTTGTGGGCGACCATCCGGTAAGGGTGGGCGAGCGGCCATTCCGGGAAGGTGTTGGTGGAAAATCGCTGGTGCACCAGGGCGAGCGCCGAAACCACCCGGGGATCGACCAGGTCCTGGTAGTACTTGCCCACCTGGTCGGCCAGCAGCAGGCCCTTGTAGATGATGGTGCGGCAGCTCATGCTGGGCACGTAGTATTCGCGCGAGTGGGTCAACCGCAGGGCCTGGATCGCCGCCGAGGCGGTCTTGCGGATCACGTAGAGCTTGCGCTCCAGGGCATCCGGCACGATCACGTCGGGGCCGCGACCGATGAAGATCATCTTGATGATCGGTTCCTTGGCGCGCACCGTGGGCGACATCGGCAACTCGCCGTCGACCGGCACGTCGCGCCAACCGATCAGGACCTGCCCCTCGGCCTTGACGGCACGCTCGAGTTCCTGAACGCAGGCCAGGCGCGAGGCGTGCTCCTTGGGCAGAAAGATCATGCCGACGCCGTATTCGCCTGGCGGCGGCAGCTCGACACCGACCGCGGCCATTTCGGCGCGGTAGAAATCGTCCGGGAGCTGGATCAGGATGCCGGCGCCGTCGCCCATGAGCTTGTCGGCCCCGACCGCGCCCCGATGGTCGAGGTTCTCGAGGATTTTCAGGCCCTGCTGGACGATGCTGTGCGCTTTGTGACCCTTGATGTGGGCGACGAAGCCGACGCCGCAGGCGTCGTGCTCGCGGGTGCCGTCATAGAGACCGTCACGCCCCGCGGCCTCGATCTCGGCAGGCGACGCGGTGGCGGACGTCAACGAGTGTTCCATGGCGTCTGCGCGCATCGCGGGCTCCGACAACTGTAGGGATTTCGAGCATAGCGCAGCGAAATCGCGCATTCAAGCAGAGAATCAACCATCGTGTCCCCATTAAAAAACAGATTCGGTGGATCGCTCTATTAAATAGGGACACGTCAAGACGCGCGAGGTCGACCGCGCGGCCGGGGTTGCAGCGCGCGGCCCAGCGCGTCGCCATGCGCCTTCAGGAAGGCTGTCGACCCGATCGGCCAACCGCCGCGAACGGCATGCAGGAGCCGTTCCAGGGCGAGCGCGTCGACGGGCGCCCGCAACATCGCGGCGTACCGCGCCTCCCGTTCGAACGGCGTATTGCCCAAACGCCAATACGTCGCGTGTTCCTCGATCAACCGATCCGCGCGCTCGCCCGCATGGTGCCGGGCGCTCGACCATGTCCATTCCAGTGCGTCGACGCCGATCGACTCGCGTACCGGCAGTTGTTCGATCGCCACCATGGCGTCGAGCACGTGAGGCCCGGTTTCGATCGCGCTGGCCCCGAAACGCCCCGACCACAGGGTGCCGGCGCGGCCGTGGCGTCGATTGAATTGAGCCACGTAACGGCGCCCGAGTCGTTGCATGAATCGGGCCAGGTCCGCGCCTCGGCGCGGAGTCGCGAGCAACTCGACGCGCCGCTCTGCCAAGGCGTAGGCGTGGATGGCCACGCCGCAAGACCGCGAGCTTTCCAGGAGCGCCGCCAGATAGGCCAGGCGGTCGGCGTCATCCTCGAAGACCCGCGCCGAACCGGCGCCGACCTGCGCCACGTAGTGAGCTTGTCCGGCGAGCACGAGCCGGGCCTGGCGAGCCATGAGAGTTCCTGTCGGGTTGGATTTTCGGATGCTACGGCCGACCCGTTGGAGGATGTCTCGGGAGCGGCCGAGGCGCCCCGCGTCGCTGGGAAAGGTTACTTATTTTGTCCAGTTCACCCCCATCCGATCAGTTTTCTTTTGTTCACAAAGCTATGTCGTAGGCTTAGCTTTGTTTGCTCTTGAAAGAGCCGATTCAAGGATGCGATATCGCGCCAAGCTGCGGCGTTTTTCCGTGCCCCCCTTCTGAACCCGACGGACTCGTCATGCCATCAATTCCTTATTTTTCGAGCCCGCTTGGCGGGTATGCGCGAGCGGTCTTGCGGTCGGTCTGCCTCGTGGTCGTTGTGGGGAGCAGTCCGGGCGCCGGCGCGCAAACCCTCCTCGCCGACCAGCCGCTGTTCGCATCCACCGACGCGCCGGGCAACCTCGCCTTGTCGCTGTCGGTCGAATTTCCGACGGCGGTGAGCGTGGCACACATCGCCCGGACCTACACCGCCGCCGGCCCCGACTACCTCGGGTACTTCGACCCGAACAAGTGCTATGCCTACCGCTACAGCAGCAGCGACACGACGTCCACCTCGCCGCCCGCCGCCGTGGCGGACAGCTACTTCTACCCGGTCGGCAGGGCAAGTTCACACACGTGTGCGGGCCAATGGAGCGGCAACTTCCTCAACTGGGCGACGATGCAGACGATCGACCCGTTCCGATGGGTGCTCACCGGGGGCTACCGGGTGCTGGACACCACGGGCTTGACGGTGGTGGAGAAGGCCTATGCCAGCGGCCAGGGCGACACGCTCAATTTCCCGGACAGCTGCGTCGATGCGTCCACCCTGAGCGGGGCCACCCCGTTCGGGGCGATCGCCAACGGCATGAGCATGCGCATCCAGGGCCTGGCCAACAAGATGCGTTTCAGTCTTGGTGCCAACATGCTCACCTTGCTTGGCACCTACTACAACAGTGTCGACCTCAGCGGACCGGTCGCGCTGACCCGCCCCGACTGCACGACGTCGTCCATCGTCGGCGGGGTGTCCCCCGGGCCCGGTGTGAACAAATACAACTACTCGGTACGCTGGACCGGCCAGGTCACGGCGCCCGTCGGCGGCACCTATTCATTCCAGACCCGGTCAGACGACGGCGTTCGCCTCTATATCGATCGTTCGGCCAGTAAAACCAATCTGGTGATCGACCACTTCGCGGGCCACACGCCCTACACCGACACCGCCGTTGCCCCGGCGGGCGCGGCCAACGCCCTGTCGTTCAACGCGGGCGAGACGATCTACATCACGATGGAATACGTCCAGGCAGGCGGCGGCGCGGTCATCGGTCTGACCTGGAAGCCCCCCGGCCAGAGCAGCTACTCGGCCGTGGGGGCGACACCCGCGGCGGACTTGAATTCGGGCGCAGCGCTCCCCTTTTCCGGCACCTCGACCCAAGCCGGCGTTTCCTACGAAGTCTTCGCGCGCGCGAAGGTCTGCGACGCAAGTGCCGGGCTGGAATCCAACTGTGTCGCCTACGGCAGCAACTGGAAACCCGAGGGCCTGATCCAGAAATACGCCAACAACTTGCGCTATAGCGCTTTCGGATATCTGAACGATCCGGACATGCAACGCGACGGCGGCGTGCTCAGGGCGCGCCAAAAGTTCGTCGGGCCGACCCAACCGGTCCACGGCGCGCCGGCGGTCGTGAACCAGCCAGGTGTCGTGACCTACCAGGCGGACGGCACCGCGGTGACGCAGGTCACGGGCGCCGAATGGGACGCGCAAACCGGGATCTACTTCATCAATCCGGATGCCAAGGACGTGAACGACACCAACTCCGACTACGGCACGGCCATCGCCAACAGTGGGGTCATCAACTACCTGAACAAGTTCGGAGAAGCCTCCGGCACCTACAAGACCAACGACCCGGTGAGCGAGCTCTACTACGCCAGCATCCGCTACTTCAAGGCATTGGGCAACGTTCCGGAATGGACCGACATGTCCAGTGCCGCGGCGCCCACCCGGACGACCTTCGTGGACGGCTTCCCGGTGATCAACCGCTGGGACGACCCTGTCCTCTACTCGTGCCAGCGCAACTTCATCCTGGGCATCGGCGACGAGCACACCCATGCCGACAAGGACGTCGCCGGGTACGTCAATCGCAACGGCGACAAGGAGCCGGGTCAGCCGGGCGCGGTGACCGCCGACAACACCGTCAACGCGGTCACCGCCACCAACACCCTGGGCGCCGCCGAGGGACTGGGCAGCTCGGTCGGGTCGAGCGCTTCCTACCCGCCCGGTGCGGTAGACCGCGCCTCGGTGCTGATGGCGGGCCTCGCCTACGACGCGCATGTCAACGACATCCGGCCGAAGAGTTTCGTGCCTGGCGACGGCACGCCCAAGGCGATCGTCACGGTCGACACCTACTGGCTCGACGTCCTGGAAAGTCCGGGCTACATGCCCAACAACGCCTACTACCTCGCGACCAAATACGGCGGCTTCAAGGTCCCGAGCGACTACGTCTACGGCTCGGCCATCCAGCCCACCAGCGCCTGGCATACGAATACCGACGTCATGTCCGGCAACCCGCGGCCCGACAACTACTACTTTGCCGACCGCCCCGACCTGATGCAGGCCGGCCTGATCACTGCGTTCAGCCACATGGCGGCGGCCGTGCCGGGGTCGCCGACGACGACTGCGCTGGCGACGCCGACGGCCCAGGTCAGCACCCTGGGGAACGTGAGCTACGCAAGCACCTTCACCGGTGCGGCCTGGACCGGCGATGTCGCCGCCACGCCCGTCACGTTCGACGCCGGCGGCAACCCGTCCACGACCGTGAGCTGGCGGTTTTCCACTCAGCTGGCGGCGCAGATCGCGAGCAACAACGGCGCGGGCTGGGCGAAGAGCCGGCAGATCGCGACCTGGAACCCCAGCACCCGGGCGGCCGTCGCATTCAGCTACGCAGCGCTCTCGTCGACCCAGCAGGGGCAACTGGTCACGGGCACCACGCCCGGCAACGACGCGTCGGCCTACCTCAACTACCTGCGTGGCGATTCGACCAACGAACAAGGCTCGACCGCAGCGGGGAGCACCCAGGCGTACCGGAGCCGGGCGAACCCGGTGGGCGACATCGTCGGATCCAAGCTGCGCCCGGTGGGGCCGCCGTCATTCCCGTTTTCGGATGCGGCGAATCCGGGCTACGCCAGCTTCAAGTCGACATCGAGCGGTCGCAAGACCGTGGTCTACGTTGGCGCGAACGACGGCATGATGCACGCCATCGACGGTTCCCCCACCAGCGGAGGAGGGGGAGGGACGGAACTGTTCGCCTATGTGCCCGGGGCACTGTTTGCCGGACCCAGCGCGCCGACCCAGCCCAGGCTCGATGGTTTGGCTTCGCTGGGCAACCCGGCGTTCATTCACCACTACCTGGTGAATGCGACGCCGAACCAGTACGACGTCGACTTCGCTCGGGTTCCCTCGGCGGGCGGCGCGATGCAGACCGGAACGCCGGACTGGCGTTCGGTATTGATCGGCGGTCTCGGCAAGGGCGGGCGAGCGTACTACGCCATCGACGTGACCCATCCCGAGAGCATGGGCAGCGACTCGGCCGTGGCGAGCAACGTGCTCTGGGAGTTCACCCATCCCCTTCTCGGCTACACCTACGGCGATGCCATGATGGTCAAGGTCAAGAAATATGGCTGGGTCACGGTGTTCACGTCGGGCTACGACAATGCCGACGGCGTTGGCTACTTCTTCATCGTCAACCCCAAGACCGGGCAGCTGCTCGAACCGCCCATTCCGACCGGTGCGGGCAGCACCACCCGGGACGCCGGACTGGCCCAGGCCAACGCGTTCGTCGTCGACAGCACCGACGGCACCGCCGACAGCGTCTACGCGGGCGATCTGCTGGGCAACCTCTGGCGTCTGGACCTGACGGCGCTGCCGGGCACCGGCAACTACGCCGCGCCGATCAAGCTCGCGACTTTCGCGGACGCCGGCGGCACGCCCCAGCCGGTCACCGCCCGCCCCGTGATCGAAGTGCACCCGCGAACCAAGAAGCGCTTCGTGATGGTCGGCACTGGACGCCTCCTCCACACGACCGACATCCTGTCGACCCAGGCGCAGACCTTCTACGCGATCACCGACGGCAGCAATGCCCGTTTCAATACCTCCACCGACCTGCCCGCGGGGATCGCGTTTCCGATCACCCGCGGCAAGCTCGGCAACGGCGGCGTCGGCAAACCGTTCGATCCGACCACGCAGATGGGCTGGGCCATCGACCTGGGCAACGCGACCAGCGGGCCCCAGGCGGCCTACCGGGTGATCCTGGACGCGACCAGCTTGGCCGGCACGGTCTCTTTCGCCGCGGTCTTGCCGGGAGGCGACGCCTGCAACCCGTCCGGCACGACCGCGGTCTATGACCTGGACTACGCCAGCTCGGCGAGTCAATTCAAGACCACCGACGGCTCACCGCTGCTGTTCACGAACATCTCGAGCCTCGTCACCGATCTGCGCTTCACCAGCGTCGGCGGGACCGCTGAACTCTTGTACGGCACCGACAAAGGCAAGGTCGGCACCCTCGCGACCCAACCGCTGCAAGCGCTGTCGGTACGGCGTCTGAACTGGCGCGAGCTCCAGAACGTCGATTGAGCGGGATGTCCAAGCGACTCGCCGCCGCTCGTCCGCCGAGCCTGTCCACTGGTCGGGGAGATTCGTAACGGCAGGTCGGGCTGCGGTAATGTGAGCATCAAGATGCTTACCCAACGTGCCCCCTTCTCCCCGCAGCGCCCGGGACTGGCCATCAGTGCCGCCCTGGCCGTGGCGCTGAACGGGGCCGCCCTCTACATCGGGGCGGGGTTCACGACCCCGGTGGCGGCACGGACCGAGGCACGCGCGCCGGCGATGCAGATC
>JALYHO010000083.1 GCA_030776545.1 Pseudomonadota bacterium
GCGTCACGACGCGTGCTCGTGCGCGTGCGCGTGCTCGTGCGCGTGGGCCGGAGGGGCCGGGTGGTCGCCGTGGTGCCCATAGGCGCCGGCTTCGGGCTCGAAAGCGTCCAAGACCTCGGCGACGATCAGGTGCATGCGGCGCAGCATCGCCGCCAGCACATGGTCAGGCTCGAGTTTCAGGTGATCGGGTCGGAGTTCGAGCGCGACGTGGCGATTGCCGAGGTGATAGGCCGCACGCAACAAGTCCAGTGGGGTGCCGTGCGCCGAACAAACGGTCACGCGCATAACAGGCTGCAACGCAGCCCGGACCACGACGAAGCTCCCCTCTTCATCCACCAGAAGATCGCCGCCGCGCAGCACGCTTCCACGCGGCAGAACAACGCCCAGGGGCCGACCCGTGCTGTCGACGGCGTCGAAGCGGCTTTTCTGCCGCACGTCCCATCCGAGTTCGAGGTAGCGAGCCCGCCGGATGAGGGCAGGTGCCAGGCCGCGACCGCCAGGCAACAGTTTATTGGTAAGACGCATCCGCCCGGTCTCCTGACGTCCTGTGTGGGACGCCAGTGTGCCAGGGAGATGCCCCCGGCGACTCAGGAGCGGCTGTCTTCCGCCTTGCCGCCGAGAAGCTGCGAGCCGATCAACGCGCCGGCAGCGCCCATGATGACCGCGGTCCACAACGGGTTGTCGCGGGCGAGCTTGACGGCGGCGGTGGCCTGGGGCTGGATCTGGCCGATCAGGTCCAAGGCCTGTTCCCGGACGTCCTTCCAGGTATCGGCGAGCGTCTCGCTGGCCTCGCTCGCGCGTTGTTTGGCTTCGTCCCGGGGCAGGGCCTTGCCGATGCGGTCGGTCAGGTCGGCGATCTGCTGCTTGATCGCGTCGTAGTCGATGCCGCGCAACTTGCGCGTCGGAATGACGCTGGCCGGGTAGGGCTCCGAGGAGCGGCTCATCATGGCCAGCAGGGCCATCAGTCCGGCGCCCGTCGCCGCGGCGATCAGCGCCGAAGGCAGGGGGTTGCGAACGACCATCTCGCTGAGATCGTCGACCGTACCCGAGGCGCTGTCGACGGCCGCCTGGGCGGCGTCAGCGACGCGGGCATACGCGGAGGCGGCCTGATCGGCGACCTTTTCAGCGGCGGTATCGAGTGTGGTGGCGGTATCGGGCATGGTGGGTTCTCCTCAAATCGTCTCCAATCCTAGGGATTCGCCGGGTCGAAACCGTCGGAGCCGCGCGGCAATTGGCGTAGGACACTGAGCCGCGCCAGCGCCGCGCTTTAGAATAGTGGTGGGGTCGTTGGGTCGGCCCGACGTGGCTGGACCATCGCGAAGGGCTTCGAAGTGCTGCAGAACAATGCCAAGGTCGAGGTGGCCGTCGAGGACGTGATCGAGGCCGTCCCCGGCGGAACGTCTCACCACCCCAGCGTGGTGCTCGAAACCGAAGCCATGGTCAACGGTGAGCTCCGGGATACCTCGATCGAAGTTCGCGACACCGATGCGCCCGCGTTCGCGGCGGCGCTTCTCAATGCCGAGCTCGACAGCCAGCCTTCGGACACCGATCTGCCGGTGGCGGTGCGGTGCCTCGCGGCGGGCATCGTTCACGCGGCATCGGACGGCCACGTCCGCATGCATTTGCAGTTCGAGTCGGGACAGGTGCTTCCGATCGAAATGCCGAGGGCGGCGGCCGCGGCGCTGGCCCGGGCGTTGGTCGAACACACCCCCGAAACGCAGGACGCCCGGCACTGAAGGTCGGAACGCTGGGTTTCGTCGACTCGACGCAACGCCGCGGGCTGGTTTTTGTAGGACGAGACGCCAGGGTCCTGTAGGGAATACCCTGGACCTCGATCCGAGCCGCCCCCACCCCCTCAATCACAGGGGGTATCTTGTCACGAAGTGAGCCTATAACTAGGTACGGGATTACCCGCTACACCTCTTTTTATCTCACTGAAGGACACACCATGAAATTTGCTATGACCCTGGTCGCCGTTGCGGCCCTGACGACGGCGCTCGGTGCGCAGGCCCAGGTGACCGGATCGCTGGGCGGGGGCTCCGGCAGCTTCTTGTCCTTGTCGGACGGCGGCCTGGACGGCGGTTCCGTGGCAACTCTCTCCGGTGGAACGGTCTACACGGCGTCCCAGCCGTCGGCCGCCATGCCCATGGGGACCGTGGGCAGCTTCCTGGCGGCCGGTTCGACCGCCGGCCCGCTGGCGACCCTGAGCTTTGCCGGCACCGGTGTCGATTACGTGAGCTTCCTCTGGGGTTCGCCCGATACCTACAACGACCTCAAGGTGACGACCACGGGCGATGTGGTCACCAACTTCAACACCGGCGGCCTGATGTTCGCACAGAGCAACGGCAACCAGGCCTTCGCTCAATATGTGCAATTCTCCGCCACGGGCGGCAGCAAGATCACCTCGCTGAGCTTCACGAACGCGCCGCAGATGAACGCGTTCGAGGTCGCCAACTTCAGCATCACCCCGGTGCCTGAAGCGCAAACCTATGCCATGCTGCTGGCTGGCCTGGGCGCCGTGATGTTCGTGGGCGCTCGCCGTCGCGACTGAGGCGCCGTGTGTTTCCCGCACCGGCCGGTGCGGGGGCACGGATCAAAACAGGAAATAGCGCTGCGCCATCGGCAATTCGGTGGCGGGTTCACAGCTGAGCAAGACACCGTCAGCCCGGACCTCGTAGGTTTGGGCGTCGACCTCGATGGTGGGGGTACCAGCGTTGTGGACCATGTCCTTCTTGCCGATGTCGCGGGTCCCGCGCACCGCTTCGACCCGCCGGCGCAGGCCGAGGCGGGCCGGCACGTCTGCGGCCAGCGCCGCCTGGGACACGAACGTGATGCACGTCTGGTCCATGGCCGCGCCGTAGGCGCCGAACATGGGACGGTAGTGCACCGGTTGCGGCGTCGGAATGCTGGCGTTGGGGTCGCCCATCGCGGCCGCCGCGATCATGCCGCCCTTGATCATCAGGCTCGGCTTGACGCCGAAAAAAGCCGGTTTCCACACCACGAGATCGGCGAGCTTGCCGACCTCGACCGATCCCACCAGGTGCGAGATGCCTTGGGTGATCGCGGGGTTGATCGTGTACTTGGCGATGTAGCGCTTGACGCGGAAATTGTCGTTGCGCACCGAGTCTTCCGGCAGCGCCCCGCGCTGGGCCTTCATCTTGTGCGCGGTTTGCCAGGTCCGAATGATGACCTCGCCGACCCGGCCCATGGCCTGGCTGTCCGAGCTCATCATCGAGAACACCCCCATGTCGTGCAGGATGTCCTCGGCCGCGATGGTCTCGCGCCGGATCCGGCTCTCGGCGAAGGCCAGGTCCTCGGCGATGGCCGCGTCCAGGTGGTGGCAGACCATCAACATGTCCAGGTGCTCGTCGACCGTGTTGACGGTGTAGGGCATGGTGGGGTTGGTCGACGAGGGCAACACATTGGGCAGTCCGGCGCACTTGATGATGTCGGGGGCATGACCGCCACCGGCGCCTTCGGTGTGGAAGGTCGCAATGGTGCGGCCCTTGAACGCGGCGATCGTGTCCTCGACGAAGCCGGACTCGTTCAGGGTGTCGGTGTGGATCGTCACCTGGACGTCGTGCCGGTCGGCGACCGATAGACAGTTGTCGATCGCAGCGGGCGTCGTGCCCCAGTCTTCGTGCAGCTTCAGGCCGTAAGCGCCGGCGGCCACCTGTTCTTCGAGCGGGCCGGGAAGCGACGCGTTGCCCTTGCCCTGGAACCCCAGGTTCATCGGAAAGCCCTCCGCGCTGCGCAGCATGGCGTGGATGTGCCAGGGGCCGGGCGTGCACGTGGTGGCGAACGTGCCGGTGGCGGGGCCGGTTCCGCCCCCCATCATGGTCGTCACGCCGCTCATGAGCGCCTCGTCGATCTGTTGTGGGCAGATGAAGTGGATATGGGAATCGATCCCGCCCGCGGTCACGATGTTGCCCTCGCCGGCGATGATCTCGGTGCCGGGGCCGATGACGATGTCCACGCCCTGCTGCACGTCCGGGTTGCCGGCCTTGCCGATCGCGGCGATCAGGCCGTTCTTCAGGCCGATGTCGGCCTTGACGATGCCCCAGTGGTCGATGATCAGCGCGTTGGTGATGACAGTATCGGCGACGTCGGCGGCCAGGCGCTGGCTTTGGCCCATGCCATCGCGGATGGTCTTGCCGCCGCCGAATTTCACTTCCTCACCGTAGCCGCCCGCGTCCAGGGTGTAGTCCTTCTCGACTTCGACGATCAGGCCGGTGTCGGCGAGCCGGACGCGGTCTCCGGTGGTCGGGCCGAACATCTCGGCGTAAGCGCGGCGGGAAATCGTCGGCATGTCAGAGTGCTCCTTGCACCAACCCACGGAACCCGAACACCCGGCGTTCGCCGGCGAAGTCCACCAGTTCGACCGTGCGCTGCTGGCCAGGCTCGAACCGAACCGCCGTGCCGGAGGCGATGTTCAGGCGCATGCCGCGTGCGGCCGGACGGTCGAAGACCAGCGCCGCGTTGGTCTCGAAGAAGTGGTAGTGCGAGCCGACCTGGATCGGGCGATCGGCACTGTTCTCGACCACCACGGTCTGGGTCCGGCGGCCCGGGTTGAGGACGTGGTCCGGGCCGTCGGTGAAGATTTCGCCAGGGATCATCGTGGGCCTCATGCAATCGGTTGGTGCACGGTGACCAATTTGGTGCCGTCCGGGAAGGTCGCTTCCATCTGGATGTCGGGGATCAGTTCGGCGACCCCGTCCATCACGTCGTCGCGCGTGAGCCAGGTCTTGCCCTCGCTCATCAGCGCGGCCACGCTTTTGCCGTCCCGCGCGCCTTCCATGATGGCCGCACTCAGGAGGGCCACGGCCTCGGGATAGTTGAGCTTCAGGCCGCGCGCCTTGCGCCGCTCAGCGAGGAGCGCAGCGGTGAAGATCAGCAGCTTGTCTTTTTCGCGCGGCGTCAGTTCCATGCCACGAAGATAGCAGGATGCGTACCGTGCGCCGGGTGGCGGTGCCGGGCATGGGCCTTGCACCAACTCGGGACATGAACACGCAGGCCTCCGCGAGCGCGCCGCTGTCGGGTCCGAGCCTGGGGCCCGGCATCGCGGCGCCGCGCTCGCCCGGCTCGCCGGTGCAACAGGTGATCAAGGTCCGGCGTGACTACAACGCCTGGGTGGCGCGCGAGACGATGGAGGACTATGCGCTGCGCTTCACGCCGCGGTCGTTTCGGCGCTGGTCGCCGCTGCGGGTCGCCAACACGGCCTTCGGCGCAGCGTCTTTCCTGGTGCTGGAGGCCGTGGGGGGCACCCTGTTGGTCCAGGGTGGCTTCGTCAATGCGGCGCTGGCCATCCTGGCCACGGGGCTGATCATCTTCCTGGCGGGCTGGCCGATCAGCGTCTACGCGGCACGCCACGGGGTCGACATGGACCTGCTCACCCGGGGGGCGGGCTTCGGCTACATCGGCTCGACCATCACCTCGCTGATCTACGCGAGCTTCACCTTCATCTTCTTCGCGCTCGAGGCGGCCATCATGGCCTACGCGATCGAGCTCGCCTTCGACATCCCGCCGGCCTGGGGCTATTTGCTGTGTTCGCTCGTCGTCATCCCGCTGGTGACCCACGGCGTGACCACGATCAGTCGACTGCAGGTCTGGACCCAGCCGGTGTGGTTGCTGATGCTCGTCGTGCCGCTCGGCTACGTGCTCCACGAGCACCCGACGGTCTGGACCGACATTCAGAGCTACGGCGGCCAGGGCCCGGACGGGCCGGGGCAGCCCGGATTCGACCTGCTGCGATTCGGCGCGGCGATGACGGTCGGGATCGCCCTCATCACGCAGATGGGCGAGCAGGCCGACTACCTGCGCTTCATGCCCGAGCCCCAGCCCGGACACGCGGGCCGCTGGTGGGCCAGCGTCATGATCGGTGGCCCCGGTTGGGTGATCCCGGGGGTGCTCAAGATGCTGAGCGGCGCCCTGCTGGCCTTTCTCGCGCTCGGGCTTTCGGTGCCGCTCGACCGGGCGGTCGACCCGACCCAGATGTATCTGGTGGCCTACAACACGGTGTTCTCCCACTACGGTCTCGCGGTGGCCGCGACCGCCTTGTTCGTGTTCGTCTCGCAGCTGAAGATCAACGTGACCAATGCCTACGCGGGATCGCTCGCGTGGTCGAACTTTTTTGCCCGGCTGACCCACAGCCACCCGGGGCGAGTGGTGTGGATGGTGTTCAACACCCTGATCGCGCTGATGCTGATGGAGCTGGATGTCTTCCAGGCCTTGGGCAAGGTGCTCGGGCTCTACTCCAACATCGCGATCTCGTGGATGATGGCAGTGGTCGCCGACCTCGTGATCAACAAGCCCATGGGCTGGTCGCCGCCGGGGATCGAATTCAAGCGTGCTCACCTCTACGACATCAACCCGGTCGGCGTCGGCGCCATGGGGGTCGCCTCGCTGACCTCGATCGTGGCCTACCTCGGGGTCATGGGGCCGCTCGCTCAGGCGTTTTCGGCCCTGATCGCGTTGGTGACGGCGCTGCTGATGTCGCCCTTGATCGCCTGGGCCACGGGAGGACGCTACTACCTGGCGCGCCCACCGGGCGTGGCACCGCTCGCGGACCCCGGACGCGACAAGCGACTCACCCGCTGCGTGATTTGCGAGCGCGACTACGAACACGACGACCTGGCCCATTGCCCCGCCTACCAAGGCGAGATCTGTTCGCTGTGCTGCACCCTCGATGCCCGCTGCAACGACCTGTGCAAGCCGCATGCGCGGCTGTCGTCGCAGTGGGACCGGGCCTTGCGCGCGCTCCTGCCATCGGCCCTGTGGCCCTCGATCGATACCGGGCTCGGTCACTACCTGCTGGTGATGGCGGTCGTGGTTCCGCTGCTGGCCGGGCTGTTCGCCACGCTCTACGCGCAGGAGCTGCCCACCCTGCTCGCGGCCGAACACAGCGTCCAGGCGGCACTGCGGGTCGGCTTCATCAAGGCGTTCGCGGCGCTGCTGCTGGTGAGCGGGATCGTCGCGTGGTGGCTGGTCCTGACCCGCAAGAGCCGCCAGGTGGCGCAGGAAGAGTCGAATCGCCAGACACAGGCCCTCAACGCGCAGGCGGCCGTGCTCCAGCGCGAGGTCGAGTCGCACCGGCGCACCGATGCCCAATTGCAGCGCGCGACTCTCGAAGCCGAGGCGGCCAAGCGCCAGGCCGAGCTCGCCAACCAGGCCAAGAGCCGCTACATCATCACGGTCAGCCACGAATTGCGCACGCCCCTCAACAGCATCCTGGGCTACGCCCAATTGCTCGAGGAAGATGCCTCGGTGCCGTCGCACCGGCAGCAGGCGGTCAAGGTGATCCGACGCGGCGGCGAGCATTTGCTGTCGCTGATCGAAGCCACCCTCGACATCGCCCGCATCGAGGGCGGCAAACTGCGACTGGAAAACCGGCCCATGCGCTTTCGGGAGTGCATGCAGGACATCGTCCGCATGTTCGAGCTGCAGGCGGCCGCCAAGGGCATCGAGTTCCGCCGCGAGTTGCCGCCTGCGTTGCCGGAGGTGGTGCGGGCGGACGAGAAGCGGTTGCGGCAGATCCTGATCAACGTGCTCGGCAATGCGGTCAAGTTCACGCATGTGGGACGGGTGGAATTCCGCCTCTCGCATGCGCGCGAAATGGCGGTCTTCGACATCGAGGACACCGGCCCCGGCATCGCGCCGGCCGAGATCGACCACGTGTTCGAGCCGTTCGCGCGGGGCACCGACGCTGGCATCTCGGCAGTCGGGGGCACCGGCCTGGGCCTGACCATCGGCAAGATGCTCACCGACCTGATGGGCGGCGAGATGACCGTCAGCAGCACCCCGGGAAAGGGCACGTTGTTCCGGATCCGTCTCTTCCTGCCGGAATCGAGCGGGGCCACGGTGACGCCGGAGCCGCCCCGGGCGGTCCGCACGGGTTACCTGGGGCCGCGCCGGCGCGTGCTCGTCGTCGACAACGAGGAGGTCGACCGTGAACTGCTCGCCAGCCTCCTGGAGCCGCTCGGCTTCCAGATCGTGCGCGCAGCGTCGGGTCACGACTGCCTGCGCATCCTCGAAAGGGAAGGGCCTTTGCCCGACGCCATCTTGATGGACCTGGCGATGCCCGGGATCGACGGCTGGGCGACCCTGCGCGCGATCCGCGATCGGCGCCTCGCCGCGGTGCCGACCGCGATCGTCTCGGGCAACGCGTTCGACAAGGGGCTCGACAACGATGCCGGCATCGGCACCGACGACTTCATTCTCAAGCCGGTGCGCATCAACGAGTTGCTCGATTGGCTGGGGCGTCGGCTGGGTCTGGTGTGGCAGCAAGCCGCAGCGCGCGAACACGAGCCGATGGCGGTCGGCGGTGCTCAGGAGGGTGCGATTCCGGACGCGGCGTGCCTGCAGTCGCTCGACGAACTGGTGGCCCTGGGCTACTACCGCGGCATCGTGCGCAAGCTCGACGAGATCGAGGCGCTCGATCCGGGCTTTGCCCCGTTCGCCCAGCAGCTGCGCGGCCTGGCGCAGAACTTTCAACTCGAGCCGATGACCCGGATCATCCGCCAGGCCATGAACCACCGGCCGAGCACGCGGTGAGCGACGCCTTCTTCGACCGCAGCCATTCGGCTGTCGTGCTGATCGTCGACGACGTCCCCGACAACCTGTCGCTGCTGCACGATGCGCTCGACGAATCGGGCTATACGGTGCTGGTCGCGACCAGTGGGGACAGTGCGCTGCAGCGCGCTGCGCAGGCACTGCCCGATGTGGTGCTGCTGGACGCCGTGATGCCGGGGATGGACGGCTTCGAGGTCGCGCGACGGCTCAAGCGCCATCCGGCGACCGCGTCGATTCCGATCATCTTCATGACCGGCCTGACCGAGACCGAGCACGTCGTCGCGGCGTTCGCCGCCGGCGGCGTCGACTACGTGACCAAGCCGATCCGGGCCCAGGAGGTGCTGGCGCGGATGGCGGTCCACATGCGCAGCGCGCGCGAACGCGAGCAAGGCACGCAAGCGCGCAATGCGCTCGACGCGTTCGGCCACGCGACCATGGCGATCCAGCTCGACGACACGACGCGCGCGGTGCGTGCCGTGTGGCAGACCGCGCTCGCACGGCGGCTGATGCACGACTACTTCGGGGTGGCGGGGGGCAAGCTCCCCGAGCCGGTGCTGGAGTGGTTGCGGACCGAGTCGTCGGCGGCGGGCAATGGGCGCGAGCCGCGGCCCTTGCC
>JALYHO010000084.1 GCA_030776545.1 Pseudomonadota bacterium
GCTGCGGGTCGGTCAAGTCGCGCACGATTCGACCCCCGGGCCGAGCGCGGCCAGCAATTGACGCCAGGCACCCCGCTCCGGCTCGCCCGGCTTGCGTGTGCCGAAGAACATCGCGATGGTCTCGCCCTCGGTGTCGAAGAGCTCGAGCGAATGCACCAGCCCGTCGCGGGTCGGTTTCTTGACCACCCAGCAGCGGGCGATGCGGTCTTCGCGCAGGTGCAGGTTGAAGCCAGGATCGAGCACATTGATCCAGTCGCCCGTGACCAGCACGCGCTGCACCGGCCCGGTGTGGATCTGGATCACACCGGGGTTGCCGACGAACACCATCAGCGCCACCGCGTCGCGGGCCGCCTCGGTCAGCAGGTCGCGGGCGCTGCACAGCGGCAGCTCGCAGACGTAGGCCGGGTCGGCCAGCCGCAGGGCCTGGGTCCGGGTGACCCCGAAGCGGCGCAGCAGACCGGCGAACGCGTGGGTATCGCGCAGGGACGACCACGCCTGGCGCAGTCCCGCCACGTCGATCTGGGCGTCGGGGGTTTCGGACGGCGAGCGGGCGGGCAAGGCGACGGCCATTCCGGCGGGGGTCTGGCGCCGCGCCGCGAAGCGCGCGCCGAGCGCGTCGAAAGCGTCGCGATCGCTTGCGGGGCGCAAGAAAATCTTGTGGATCGCCCGGCCCTGGGCGTCGAAGAACTGCAGGCTGCGTTGCGTGGCTGCATCGCCCAGGCGCTCCTCCACCGCGAAGCCGTGGGCCCACGCCTCGTAGAACATGCGCAGGTCGATCTCTTCGCCCTGCACGAGCCCGACCTGCCCGTTGCTGCTGGCGTTGGCATATCGGCCGACCTTCTCGTGCACGCAAGAAACATTGCGCGTGAGTGCCATCACCTCGCCGAGCGTCTCGACTTCCGCCACGATCCGCGGCCACTCGGAGCGCAGCCGACAGGCCCGCAGCGGCGACTCGGCCGCGCTGAACGGGCCACAGTGGGAAGCGATCAGCTCGCCTTCCGAAATCCCGATCGTCGCCGCGATGTCGCGATGGCGTATGGGGGACGACTGGCGCGCCTGCCGAAACGCGGTACGAATCGCCGCCTGGTTGCTGTTGTTCATGGGAGTTGCTCCAGAGTGCTCAGAAGTCGTAGCGCATGGCCAGGCGAAGGTTGCGTCCGGGTGCGGTGTAGGCATCGAGCACCGGGCTCGAGGCCGCCAGGCCGCGCACATCGGACCACCGCCAGTAGGTTCGATCCAGGGCGTTGTAGAGGTTGGCGAACAGCGTCATGCGGGGCAGCGGCTTCCAGCTCGCGCCGAGGTCGAGCGTCGTGTAGGAAGCCGGCGCGAAAGCCGCGGCGCTGGCGATCTGGCTGCCCGGCTTGGCGCCGACATGCAACACGTCGACGCGCAGCTCCCAGGCACCGGCGGCATAGCGCGATCCGAACACGGCGCGCCAGGGTTCGACCGAATCGAGCGGCGTGTTCACGCCTTTGACCTCGCTGGTGCCGCGCGACCAGGCGGCCCCGGCGTGCAGATGCCAGGCGGCGCCGGGCTGCCACTCGGCGCGCGCCTCCACGCCGCGGATGCGCGCCTGCTGAAGGTTCACGTATTGATAGACCAGGGGATCGACGCCGACCACCCCTCTGCCCGAGACGACCTGCTGACTGATGAAATCGCGGTAGCGGTTGTCGTAGGCGGTGAGCTGGTAGCGCCCCTCCCCGACCCTGCCGCGCAGGCCGACCTCGAGGCTCGCGGCACGCTCCGGCCTGAGGCCGGGGTTGCCGATGCTGGTGTAGCCATGCGCCGGGTTGGCGAAGGCGTTGTTGACCTGGTCCGGAGCGGGGGCGCGAAATCCTTCTGCCAGGTTCAGGTAGGGCGCCAAACCCGGTGCGAGTCGCCACACCAGACCGAGCCGGGGCGACACCGCCTGGTCGGCCAGGGACACGGCCTGCCCGGAATAGCCGGCCGGGTCGGCGGCGAGTCGATAGCGGTCCCAGCGCAGGCCGGGGATCACGCTCAGCGCGGCACGCTCGATCTCGGCCTGCACGAAAGCCCCCGCCAGGGTGTAGCGGGTATCGGGGAAGAGCTGCGGCGGCGTGAGACCGACAAAGCGTCCGCTGACATCGGTGCGACTCAGGTCGGCGCCATAGGCCAATGTCGCCTGCGATCCGGCGCCCAGAACCGGCGTTTCGAATCGGCTCTCGAGCTGGGTCGAGACCCCGAGCAGTTTTTGGGCGTAGTCGTAGTCGCGCGATTGGGGCGCGGCCACGCCGCCCACGGTGCGATCGGTCAGGGTCGACTGGCGGGTGCGCGCGTTTTGCGCGTAGATCCGGGTGGTGATGCGCTGGACGGCAGGGGCCTGCGCCGCGTCGTAACGGTGCTCGAGCGATACCCTCTCGCGATCGATGCGGTCATGCGCGTCGAGCCGGTCGACGGTGGTGGTGACGCCACGCGAGGTCGTGGTCCCGAGCGCGCTGTCGACCGCGGTGTCCTGGGAGCGCCGCAGGGACTCGAGCGTCAGCCCGATTTCGTGATCCGCGTCCACGGTGTAGATCGCCTTGCCAAGCGCGGCTGTCGACGAATAACGCGCCGGATTGGGTGTCGTGCGGCTCGCATCCAGGCTGGAGTGGCTGCCCTGGTTCTCGATCTCGTGGCCGTCGCGGCGGGTCGCCAGGAGCAGGGCGCGCCAGGCGCCGGTGCGACCGGCCAGACCGACGCTGGCGTGGGCCGACCGGTCGACCGTGGCCAGGCCGGCGCGGGCGTAGCCGCCCCCGGACCGACCCGGCCCCAGAAGATCCGCGGGATCCGGGGTCGACAGACTGACCGCGCCGGCCAGCCCATCGCTGCCGTATTGGGTCGACATGGGGCCGCGCACGACTTCGATGCGCTGGGCGCTGTCGATGTCGAGAAAGTCGCCGCGGCCGGTTCCGATCGGCCCGAAAGCAAAGCCCGCGGGCGCACGAATACCGTCGACCAGGATCAAGACCTGGTTGCCTTCCAGACCGCGGATGTTGACGCTCTCGTTGCCGGCGCGCGCGCTCCCGCCCGAGGGACCGTAGCGATTGGCCTGCTGGCGCACGGTGACGTCCAACTCGTCCCGGAAAACGTCCTTGATGTCGCGCGCGCCGGCCTTCTCGATGGTCGCCGCGGGAATGACGCTCACGGTGGCGGGAACGTCGTCGGCGCGGCGCTCGGTGCGGGTGGAGGTGACCGTGATGGGCGCCATGCCGGGCGCCTCGTCGGCAGGCTCGGCGGCAACCGCAGCGGCGCAGGCGCAACACGCGGCCAGGGCGAGCGCGCTCGATGCGCTCGGTGCGTTCGGTTTTGACAAAGCAGTCATGGGGCTCGTGGTCTCGAGAGAGCACGGGCTGGCGACGGCTGGCGTGTGCAGGAAAAAAAGAAAGGGCGGCAGCCCTATTTGGTGAGGATCAGCTTGTCGAGCGAGGTGCGGCTCAGGCGGTAGACCGCCTCGCCATGCTCGATGAGGACCGTCGCCTGGTCGCCGAACAGTTCGGCGCTGCGGATCCTGCGGGGCGTCGCGGCACCCGGCCGGGACCGCAGGGGCGGCGGTTGCGGGGTCGCTTCATCCTGTCGATCGGAGTTGAGTAGGAAGGGATAGGTGGCCAAAACAGAAACAAGGAAAAGAACGTCCACAACTGTAATGCGAATCGTTCGCATTGACAAGGTGGGTCGCCTTATCCCGTCGGGTTCAGGTTCATTTGTCGCAGGCGCGCCATGGCCAGTCCCGCCGCTGCCGTGCGCGTTTCCACGCCGAGCTTCACGTAGACCCGTTCGAGGTGTTTTTTGACGGTCGCCGGGCTGCTGCCGAGAATGTCGCCGATGTCCCGGTTGGTCTTGCCCTTGGCGACCCAGTAGAGCACCTCGGCCTCGCGCAAGGTGAGCCGAAACGCCTGCACCATGGCGTCGACCACGGCCGCATCCGAGACCTCGCGCATCACGATCAGCAGGTCGTCGTCGCCGGTGCGCTGCTGCAGCGCGAACACCAGCTGGCGAGTGCCGGCCGGGGCCTGGCGGGTCACCGGGAACGTGCGCGGCTCGCGCCCGGTCGCCGCCGCCTGGGACTCGGTGCGCAGCCACTCCAGCACCGGCTCCGGGATCTGCGCCGGCGCGGCGTCGAAATACTCGTGCAGCAGGCGCCGCGCGAGCGGCGTCTGCCACAC